>JAITGL010000041.1 GCA_031280645.1 Tannerellaceae bacterium
GTAATGTTTATGCTTGGAAAGTACCTCGCCCGGCAGGCCGGTATGAAACGCCAACGGGCTAAAGCTTTGCAAAATGAACGATACAGAGATACCTTACTTGAGTTTTAAATGCGTTTGCCTACCATTAATCCCCAGCCAGCCCCCGACAATAAAATCACGGAAAATTTCCAGAGTAAATCGAAAATAGCCAATGCAATTTGTGAAATTGATAACGATTGTACAATCATATAATACGACCTTTGCACTGTCGTAAAAGACAAACCTTTCCTTAACTTATATTTTTAAATTCAAATGAAGAATCAAGAGACAAGTGAATGACTGTCATCTTAATCAAAATTGTCAGATCGGGAAGAGGCTACCGGGAGGTAGTCTCTTCTAATTTTTTTGTAAAAAAGGATAATCTAAAGCCGCCAATTCGGCTTCGCCGGCGATGCCCATCAAATACCGCTATCCCCGCCTCGCTTGCCGGCAATCGCCACCCCCATAACAGCCTCCGGCAGCACCCGTACGCAAATGTTATTTTTCTATTATAGAAGATATTATAAGTAAGCTAAAAGAACCTCCGGCCGGGTTTTTCCGATTTTCAGCCTACTGAAAATGCTTTTTTGCCGACTAAAAAGTCCCACTTTAAGGCTATTTTGAGTTTTTAGAAAGCAACCAAAATACGGCAGCGATAGTCAAATCGCCCGCTGGAGAAGAAAAAATATTACGGGCCATAATTTGAAACCGGTAATTTAGCCCGCAAGCCGCTTCAAACTTGCAAAAGCAAATGGCAATGTTTATATTTGTCCGCTTTAAGACTTTAAACAAAAATTACTTATGCTTACTACCGTAACTTCCATATTTGAACAATCGGATATTGTATTACTTGCCGTTGCAATCATACTTGTACTCAGCCTGTTTGTAGGCAACGCCGGCGTAAAGATCGGAATACCCTCGCTCTTAGTGTTTTTAGGCATTGGGATGCTACTCGGCAGCGACGGTATCGGGATTCAGTTCGGCGATCGCTACCTGGCCCAGTTTATCGGAATGATAGCTTTGGTAATCATTTTATTTTCAGGCGGAATGGATACCAATTTTTCCGAAGTAAAATCGGTTATGAAAGAAGGCGTTAGCCTTGCAACGGTAGGCGTGTTGCTTACGGCCGTTATTACCGGAACGTTTTCATATTACTTATTCCGCTGGGTGGGCCACAGCTCGCAGCTATCGTTTGCAGAAGCATTGTTGATGGCGGCGGTAATGTCGTCAACTGATTCGGCAAGCGTTTTTGCAATTCTCCGTGGAAGGAATGTTAATTTAAAAGAAGGCCTTAACCGCGTGCTCGAGCTCGAAAGCGGCAGCAACGACCCCATGGCATATTTGCTCACCATTATGATTATCCAATATATACAGATTGGCGATATGAGCATCGTCGAGGCCCTGTTAATGCTTGTTATACAGATGGGTATCGGGCTACTGGCAGGCTTCGGGTTGGGGCGTGTGATAGTGTGGATGATGAGGCGCAGTAACCTCAACAACGAATCTCTTTACCCGATACTGCTCCTTGCGGGCGGACTGTTTGTATTCGCAATCACAACGATTATAAAAGGCAACGGCTACCTTGCCGTTTATGTTGCGGGACTGATTATTGGTAACAAGCCGTTTATACAAAAAAGGCGCACCAAGACATTTTTCGACGGATTCGCCTGGCTCTTTCAAATCGTAATGTTCCTTACGTTAGGGCTACTGGTCAACCCCCACGAGCTGCTGCCGGTGGCATTTATCGCAATCGGTATAGGCCTGTTTATGATCTTTATAGCCCGCCCGCTGGCGGTGTTTATAACCCTTATGCCGTTCAAATCTTTTTCGTGTAAGGGGCGTGCTTACCTCTCGTGGGTAGGCCTGCGCGGAGCGGTGCCCATCATTTTTGCCATTTATCCTTTAACCGCCGGTCTGGAGCACTCCCAAATGATATTCAACGTAGTGTTTTTCATCACCATCGTATCGCTTGTTGTACAAGGCACAACGGTTATCCGCGTAGCAACGCTTTTTGACTTGATGATAAAAAGAAAGCGCAAAGACGTGTTCGGCATTGAGCTTCCCGACGAAATTAAAAGCGCAATGAGCGAAATAGACGTCACCAGCCAGGTATTAATCCACGGTGATACGCTGATGGACTTAAACTTGCCCGATCACACCCTTGCCGTGATGGTAAAGCGCGATAACCGATATTTTATCCCCAAGGGTAAAACCATCCTGAAGCTCGGCGACAAGATGCTCCTTATCTCCGATAACGACGAAGCACTCCTGCAATCGTATGATACTCTGGGCATCACCGATTATACAATGAACAAAAACTAAAACCAATTAAATACATTTTAATCATAATATAAATCAACATGAAAATTCCCCTGATAATCGACGCACACCTCGATCTCAGCATGAACGCCCTTGAGTGGAACCGCGACCTGCGCCGGCCTCTCGGCGAAATAAACAGTCGCGAAGCCCATCTTACCGACAAGCCCGACCGCGGGCGCGCTACGGTTAGCTTTGATCAAATGCGCAAAGGAAACCTCGGCATAGTGGTTGCCACGCAAATCGGGCGCTACGTTGTCCCCGGCAATCCTCTTCCCGGCTGGAATTCGCCCGAACAAGCCTGGGCGCAAACCCAAGGACAACTCGCATGGTATCGCGCAATGGAAGACGACGGCCACATGAAAATGATTGCCTCCCGCAACGATCTCGAACGCCATATAGACCTGTGGAACAACGGATCAGCCAACGATTCCAGGCCAATAGGATATGTGCTTAGCATTGAAGGCGCCGACTCCTTCATTACCGTCGACCACCTTGAGCGAGCCTGGAAATATGGTCTTCGCGCCGTAGGCCCCGCCCACTACGGTCCCGGCAGATATGCCAACGGCACCGACAGTTCCGGGCCGCTCAACTCCATCGGCCAGTCCCTTCTGCGGAAAATGGCCAGCCTCAAAATGATATTAGACGTAAGCCACCTGAACGACCAGGCATTTTTCCACGCGCTTGAGATATACATAGGACATGTTTGGGCCAGCCACAACAATTGTCGCGCCCTTGTTAATCATAACCGTCAGTTTAGCGACGAAATGATAACCGCCCTTATTGCCCGCGAAGCCGTTATCGGCGTAGCGTTAGACGCTTGGATGATGGTTCCCGGCTGGGAAAGAGGCGTATCGACCCCTGCGGCCATGGGCTGCACCATGGAAATAATGGCCAACCACGTTGACCACATCTGCCAAATAGCCGGCAACACCCGCCACGCCGCCATCGGCAGCGACCTCGACGGCGCATTCGGAACCGAACAATGCCCTGCCGACCTTCGCTCCATCGCCGACCTCCAACTCCTGTTCCCCATCCTTTCGCACCGCGGCTACTCCAACGCCGATTTGCACGCCATTGCATACGGCAATTGGCTACGCCTGTTACGCGCCGCCCTACCCGCCTGACGCGCAAAAGTAAAAAACTCCCGAACCGGCCAATGAAACATTATGCTCGGTTCGGGCGTTTTTTTGTGCGATAAAAATACCTGCGGTTTCTTCAGCTTTCCTTATCCTTTATCTTATCCCGCAGCCAAGCGGTAATAGAGGCTGCCGCGCGTTGCGAAGCCCCCGATTTGCCGAGCCGGCTGATAACCTCGTCGTATCCATTGAGCATTTGGCTGCGATGGTAAGGGTTGTTGAGTATTTGCCCAAGCTCGGTGCGTACGTTATTTAACGTAAAACTCTCGGCAAAAAACTCCTCAACCACCTTACGCCCGGCAATTAAGTTGACAAGAGAAATGTAACGAACATGAAAGAAAGTCCGGAATATGAAGCCGACCAATTTAGCCATCGGCGCACGATAACAAACCACCTGAGGCACACGGAAAAGCGTCGTTTCGAGCGTTGCAGTGCCCGAAGTAACCAGGGCCGCCGCGCTACGCTCCAGCAAAGCGTAGGTTTGATTATATACAATTCCCGCTCCGCTATTACCAAGCACCCCCTGGTAAAAAGCCGGATCAATACCCGGAGCTCCGGCAATCACCGGCCTGTATTCGGGAAAGTTAGCCGCAGCTTCGAGCATCACAGGCAGGTTGTCGCTTATTTCCTGTTTCCTGCTGCCGGCCATCAAAGCCAATACGGGCCTGCCGTCGGCAAAAAGAGCGGTATTGTTGGCATTACCGGTATCCCGCCGTTCGTCGCGAAACCGCTCAACGGCGTCAACGCACGGATTGCCAACATATTCGGCCTCATAATTAAGTTCCTTAAAAAACTCCTTTTCAAAAGGAAGGATACAAAACATACGATCAACAAACCGCCTGAACGATCGGATCCGATATTTTTTCCAGGCCCATATCTTGGGAGAAATGTAATAACAAACAGGAATCCGAAGCCTGCGCTTAACATATCTCGCAATCTGCAGATTGAATCCCGGATAATCCACAAGAATCACTACATTCGGTCGATAATCGGCGATGTCCTTCCGGCACGCAGCCATATTACGCAAAATATCAGGCAAATGCAGCAGAACCGGAATAACGCCCATAAACGCCATATCGCGATAATGCCTTAAAGGCCTCCCTCCCTCTGCAGCCATCAAATCGCCACCGAGAAATCTGAACCGGGCCTGCCGGTCTTCATCTTTAATAGCCTTCATTAGATTGGAAGCATGGAGATCGCCGGATGCTTCGCCGGCAATAAGGTAATATTTCATAGGAAATAGTGTTTTGGTGCAAACATAGCAAAACAAGGGAAAAGGGCAAAGCCTGTGAGGCGTCTTTAAATTAATATTAGATGGGAATTAATATCTTTGCCGTGAAGGTAAAAAATACTAACAATAAAATATGTCTTTATATGTATATGGAGAATAATATTCTTGCGGTAAAAGCCGCACTTCAAATCGGCAAGCCTGCCGACCAGGTTTTTGAGGCGATAATTAATCCGGAAAAGATGAAAAATTACTTTATCTCTGAAAGTTCGGGACGCATGGAAGAGGGCAAAACAATCATTTGGCGTTTTCCTGAATTTGACATGGAAATACCGGTTCGCGTTGGAATAATAACCCAGGATAAGTTTATATCTTTTTGTTGGGATGGATCGGATAATCAGGAATTACTTGTTGAAATAAGCTTGGAATCGCAGGCAAATAATTCAACCGTAGTGCGTATTACCGAAGGCAGTATGGAAAATAATGATGCAGGAATTGCCTGGCTGGTAAGCAATACCGAAGGCTGGGCCGGCTTCCTTGCCTGCTTAAAAGCATACCTTGAATATGGTATTAATTTGAGGAAAGGTGCCTACGATTTCATGAAGAAAGTATGATGTTTTACGCTGAAAAAATATTTTGAAACTGGTTACACCGGGAAAATCCGGAAAGGAAATAGCCCAAATTTTATGCATTCTCATGAAACTTTCAGGAATATTAAACTGACCATATACAGAAAACAATATTTCATTCTATGCTTGAAGCAGTTATATTCGCGACAAATCATCGAATGATATTTGTATAAGAGTGATAAAAAATAGTGATAAATTACATATTGCAGGTGTAAAATTCGCATCATAATTTTGCATCGGTAAATTTATAAATTATATTGTATGAGAAAGTTCGACAAACTGAAATTAACTCAACTCAGTAAAGAGGAGTTGAATAAAAGAGAAATGAACAGAGTTGCGTGTGTTGGATCGGGTGAATGTTGCATTTGTCAGCATGGTGGAGCGAATCATGGTGCGAATATGACAGGAGGATATAGTCCAAGTTTAAATGGAACCTTTACTTTAATTCGCTAACTAAATATTAATCACATCCTGATTGTTTAAAAATCAGGCTGTGATTTTTATGGTATTGAAAATTTTCATCAATGAAATATATCACAATTCTTATTCTCTCTCTTTTTGTTTCCTGCTCGGAAATAAAAGTAGAAAAACATGCAGTTGATAATTTTTGCATAAATGTAATAGACAGTCTCAACAATACGACCGACCAATTTTTATTGAGCAGTATTGCGGAAAAGATTGAAATCGTCCCGCTGGAAATGAACGAAAAATATTTATACCGTAAAATCAATAATATTACGGTGGAGAGTAATGATATATTTCTTAATGGGACAGGGCATGTCCTTAGATACAGCAAAGAAGGGAAACTTCTTAACCCGATCGGAATGCAGGGATTAGGTCCCAAGGAACATTTGTATGCGAAGGGCGTTGGCGTTGACGATACATCCCGTATCGTATATGTTCTTTCCGGTATAAATCCATATATCAAGACTTATACCTACGAAGGAAGGTTTGTTAAGGCAACGAGGGTGGCTCCCGACGGCAGTTTTATAAGCGGAACAGATCATGCTGTCCGAAATGGAACAAATCACAATCGTACCTATGCCTTTATCAATAATAGGCATTTTATTAGAAGGATGTTACCCATATGGGATGGCTCAAGCGACAATTGGCTCATTCAGAGTTTGGATACTTCCGGCAGGAAAATAAGATCGTTTTATGATCCGGTGAATAGAGGGAAAGAGAAAGAAATCCTTTCACACAGCGCTGATGGGACAAACCTTATACCGGCATACTGGACGGAATCAAGCCCTGCTCTAAACTGTTACGGAGATAACATGAATATTCTATATGAAGGGAATGATACGCTGTATAAATATAACGTTGAGAACAATGTCTTAACTCGCAGGCATATATTGTTATGCGGACAGCGGCCCGGGTTTACAGAACTTCGGAAGATGAACAAAGAGACGGAGTATTTTCGGTATTTGATGATAGTGGAGGTTTGGGAAACAAAGGATTATATGTTCTTTGTGGGGGAGAAAGATCGTGATTCGTACTTAATCCGGGTGAGTAAGGAAGACGGCTCTATAAAAACCATCAAGCAAAAGGGAGAGATAAAGGCATCGCAAATAATGGGTATCAGATACAGGTCGTCGGACTATCCACATTTCACGAATGATTTATCTGGAGGCCTGCCATTTATTCCTGTATACCAAAATAAAAAATACTGGATAGACATACGCCAGCCCGAACAGTTACTTGATATGAATTTGGAAGAGCTGAAAAATACGGATGTCGTATTTCCAGAGAAACGGGACAAACTGATAAAAGTTATTGAAAATTTAAAAGAAGACGACGATCCGGTATTAATAATTATCACATTAAAATAATATGAGATCCGCTATAGTTTTTGAAACAAAAAATGCCAATAATTATTTGTACATGGAAAGTTTAAAATGTTATACTTTACTTCATCCCGTATTGGTTGAAAAAAAATGCGAAGTGTATCGGATGAATCCGATATACGCTTCAGTCCTGAAGAAATAATTATTATCAAAAAAATATGACTCTTAAAAAAGAACACGGAGCTTTTAACACTTCAAGTATTTAATTTATTACTAAACCTGATCCAAATGATATAAAAATGAAACTTGCTAACGTAAGGCAGATTGTTATAGAAGTGACAGATGCTTGTAATTTAAAATGTTATTATTGTGCTTATAGAGATATGTACAATAATCATGATATTCGTTTTTCTTAAAAAATCTCTTTTAATAAAATACAAAAACTTCTTTCTTATATGATACGTTTATGGAAATCACCATGGAGGTAAACCGCTATTAATATTGATATTATTAAAAGAACAGTTGCCTATTTAGAAGAAAAAACTATTGTAAGGATTACAAAATTAGTGTGGAAAGCAATTTATAATTGAGATAACAAGCTGATTTTATTACATAGCTTAAGAGGCAAAATATTACTTGGATAATTAAAAGAATCTCTTACATTTGCGAAAAAAACAAGAAGATGATTGAGAAGCTTATAAGGAAAAAAGATATACGGGCAATGCTCGAAGAATCGGCTCGGAATAATGGCGGGCTTAAGCGTAACCTGTCGGTCTACCATTTGATTGCTTTGGGAATCGGTGCGATAGTAGGCGCTGGCATTTTTGTGATTACGGGTCAGGCGGCGGCTGAATATGCCGGTCCTGCGCTCACTATTTCGTTTGTCATTTCGGCAATCGGCTGCATTCTTGCCGGCCTTTGTTACTCTGAATTTTCAGCAATGATTCCGGTTTCGGGCAGCGTTTACGCGTATTGCTATACAACAATGGGCGAATTTTTGGCATGGTTCATAGGTTGGACATTGATTTTGGAATATCTGTTTGCATGTTCGGCGGTAGCCTCGGCCTGGTCGGGTTATATGATAAATATGCTGAATGGATGGGAGATATATTTGCCGCAGCAGATTTCTCAATCAGTGTTTAAGTATACAGCCGACGGTTGGGGGCTTACGGGAAGCGTAATGAATTTCCCGGCTGTTTTTATTGTCGGCATTGTTACCTCGCTTTTGATGGGAGGAATCAAGCAATCTGCCATAATAAATAATGTGATTGTGGCGATTAAGGTTGGCGTCATACTTTTGTTTATCGGCTTCGGTTTATCTGTAATCCTTGCGCCCGGCTTTGATTTGAAGTCAAATTGGACTCCCTATATCCCGCCCAATACAGGCGTTTTCGGCCAATACGGCTGGAGCGGAATATTTCGTGGCGCCGCGCTGGTATTTTTCGCATACCTTGGGTTCGACGCCCTTTCAACTGCAGCGCAGGAAACCCGCAGGCCGCAGAAGGATATGCCCCGCGGAATTTTAATATCTCTCGGCATTTGCGCATTGCTTTACATTGCGGTGACAGCAGTATTAACCGGAATTGTTAATTATAAAGAGTTGAATGTAGACGCTCCCATCGGCGTAGCAATCGACAAAGCGCAAACGCTGGCGTGGCTTAGTCCACTGATAAAGCTGGGCGCCATTGCCGGATTGAGTTCCGTTATCCTCGTGATGATGCTCGGACAGTCGCGAATTTACTATTCTATTGCCGGCGACGGTTTGCTGCCTAGAATATTAGCAAAAATCAACCCCAGCACGGGAGTCCCGCGTAATGCAACGGTTGTTGCCGGAGTAGCTACCGGGTTGATTGCCGGCCTATTCCCGTTGCAGGTGCTTAACGAGCTTGTGTCGATTGGCACGCTTATGGCATTTTCGATTGTTTGTATATGCGTTATCGTTTTGCGCAAAACCCGTCCCGACCTTCACCGGCCTTTTCGGGTTCCGTGGGTTCCGATAATTCCTATCCTTGGAGCCATCGTGTGCATTGCGCAAATGGTGGCGCTTCCGTGGGTAACATGGGTGCGGCTGATTGGGTGGACTGTGCTGGGCATTGTTGTGTATTTCCTGTACAGCATAAAGCATAGTAAGCTTAATTAATTGATGATGGGAGAAATTACTGCCGTTAGCGAGGAATTATCTCCAATATGGACAAAAAAGATAATGCGGCTGATACTGGTACGCTTTATGACCCCTCCGTTATAAAAACCAGTTAGTAAGCCGCATTAATTTTCCCTATCTTTGCTCTACAACAATAATATTATAAATGAAAAAATCATTATTCACACTATTATCGTGCCTCATCTCCCTCTCAATATACGGGCAGGACATTGCAGGCCAATGGCATGGAGCCTTGAGTGTGCAAGGCATGAAACTACGCCTCGTATTTCACATAAGTAAAAACGCCGACGGATATTCGGCCACGATGGACAGCCCCGATCAAGGGGCGAAAGGCATCCCCGTTACCTCGGCCTCGCTTCAGGATCGGGTATTTAAACTTTCCGTATCCAATGCCGGAATTGAATACGAAGGAACATGGAACGGCGCCGACTCAATCAGCGGCAACTTCAGGCAAAGCGGACATACATTCCCCCTAAACCTCTCAAGAGCAACCTCGGAAGAAACCCGGCTGATCCGCCCCCAAGAACCGCAACCACCATATCCCTATCTCGCCGAGGAAGTCGCATTTGAAAACGCCGAAGACGGAATCCGCTTGGCCGGAACGCTCACCATGCCGGCAGCCGGCGGCAATTTCCCGGCGGCAGTACTGATAAGCGGAAGCGGCCCCCAAAATCGAGATGAAGAAGTCATGAGTCACAAGCCCTTTTGGATTTTGGCCGATTTCCTTACGCGCAACGGAATCGCCGTACTTCGCTTTGACGATCGCGGAACAGCAGCCTCTACCGGCCAATTCTCAACCGCCACATCGTTTGATTTCTCTAAAGACGCCGAATCCGCAGTTAAATATTTGCAAACAAGAAAGGAGATCGACAACAAAAAAATAGGACTTATCGGCCACAGCGAAGGCGGACTCATCGCGCCGATGCTGGCCGCCCGTTCCGGCGATATTGCCTTTATCGTAATGCTTGCCGGAACAGGCCTGCGCGGCAACGAGATTCTACTTGCTCAGCAGGAAGCTATCGGACGCGCTTCGGGCGTTAACGACACAATCTTGCAGGCAGTACTCGACACCAACCGCAAGGCTTTCGACATTATAATCAATACGGAACCCAATGAACATCGCGCCAGCATAATACGCCTGATAAAAGATGTTGATGCAAAAGCAACCGACGAAGAAATCGACGCACAAATAAGCAACCTGTTCTCCCCCTGGACGCAGTATTTCCTCAAATATGATCCCGCCCCCGCATTGAAAAAAGTTAAATGCCCCGTCCTCGCGCTCAATGGCGAGAAGGATTTGCAAGTACTTCCCAAGCTAAACCTCGAAGCCATCGCCAAAGCTCTTTCCGAAGGAGGCAACCGCAACGTAACCGTCAAGGAATTACCCGGGCTGAACCATCTGTTTCAAGAATGTAAAACCGGATTGCCTGCGGAATACTCTTCCATCGAGCAAACATTTGCACCCTCGGCAATGGCGGAAATTGCCGGATACATATTATCACTTAACTGAAGCTTATTACCGGTAGCCAGCCCCCATCAGCTCCTACCCCCGACTCCGCTCATAACCCTAAACGCCCCGCCATGCACCTCCGGAACAATCGGGGCCACATCCAAGCTCAAGCAGTAATCAACCGAATCTTCCAAGCCGTTGGCCAGCAGCCGGGCATAATGATCGGTAGCCGCAATGGCCTCTTTCAGTCCGCAGCGATGGAGATTCCACAAATCAAGCGCCATCCTTGCAGCATCGGTAGCCGGGCGATACGAATACTCCATAAGAGCCGCAACAAGCGCGCCACCGTATAAAGTATCCTCCAAATTAATCTTGTCATTCCAGCCCGAAGCCAGCATTACAACGCTACGCCCATGGCCGGCGCACCACCTTGCCGCCGATTGCAGGTTAACAAAAGCCCCGGCCGCAATACGCCAAGATCCCGCAGCCATTACCACCGCGCGCGTTCCGTTAGTAGTTGTGAAAACAATGTCGCGATTGCAAACGCGGCTCGGAGTATAATCGAACGGAGAGTTGCCAAAGTCGGCAAAGTCGCACCGCCGCACGTTTCGCTCGGCCCCAACGAGAAAGCCGTCGGCCTTGGCCGAAATCGCCTCGTCGATGCTTGCAACCGGACGAATACTCCGTGCGCCGTTCATAAAGGCAGTGATAATTGTAGTAGTAGCGCGAAAAATGTCGGCAACAATCACAATGCCGTCCGCATCATGATAACGGGGATAAAGGGCGGGCGAGAAACAAACATCAACCGTCACCAGCTCAAAATTTAAGCAACTCTCTGTAAACCCTTTGCACCGGCAGACCCATTACATTATAAAACGAACCCTCGATGCTCTCCACCCCAACATATCCAATCCACTCCTGAATCCCATAGCCGCCCGCCTTATCATAAGGCTCGTAATGATCAACGTAATATTCAATCTCGCTAAATCCAAGCGAAGCAAATTGAACAGAAGACACATCCGAAAATTCCACCGATTTATCCGTCGAAGTAAGGCAAACGCCCGTCACAACCCTGTGCCTGCGCCCGGCAAGCAAGGTCAGCATCCGGATAGCGTCGGCGCGGTCAGACGGTTTGCCGAGGATGGAGCCGTCGATTTCAACAATTGTATCGGCGGTTATTAATATGTCGCTATCAATTAGAGAAGGGAGATAGGCGGCCGCCTTTTGCCTGGCTACATATAAAGGAATACGGTCAACAAGCATGCTTGCGGGAAAAGATTCGTCGATGCCGTTTATTATTTTCACAGTAAAAGGGATGTCAAGGCCCTGGAGAAGTTCGCGCCTGCGAGGCGAGTTCGATCCGAGAATTATAGTGCGCCGGTCGAGCCACGACGGATAGCTCACCATCCGAAGGCCTCTTCGTCCATCCATAATCCCTGTGCTTTCATTGTCTGCTCAATAACGTCGCGCGCTACTCCGTCGCCGCCATTGTAACGCGAAATATAAACGGCTATATCCTTTACCTCCGGAGCGGCGTCGGCAGGAGCAACAGACAAGCCTGCCGTCTGCATAACTCGATAATCGGGAATATCGTCGCCGGCATAAAGAACCTCTTCGTTAGATAAGCCGGTACAGGCAAGAAAGTCGCGGAAATCATCTATTTTCTCATAGCTACCAAGATATATATGCGATATGCCAAGCCGGGAGAAGCGAGTATGGATAGCGTCGGAGTTCGCGCCGGTTATAATGCCCACTTCAAAGCCCTTCTTTACGGCCAACTGAAGCGCATAGCCGTCTTTTATATTTACGGTCCGCATCGGCTCGCCGTCGTGGCTAAGCGATATAACGGTTTGGGATAACACCCCGTCTACGTCGAACACAAAGGCCTTTATCCTTTGCAAGTCGTAAGCAATACTACTCATTCCTTGTTTTCTCGATATAAATACTCTGGCTTGCCAGCTTGTATATCATCTGCATGGCCTTGTCCGACAACATTCCCATATGCTTCTCCATAACAGCCTTGTCGAGCCTGACAGCCGGTCCGGTTTGCGCCTCGGCCGGCGACAGGTCGTTAAGTTTCGCTGCCGTTTCGATAATAAGCGGAAGGAAAACCTTGTGCGATATTCCCTGATCCTCGAGGATGCGGGCAGCCATAGCATACATGTGGTTAGTAAAGTTGCAGGCAAACACGGCCGAAAGATGTAAATACCTCCTCGTCTTTGAATCAGCCTCCTGAGCATTGCCCGACAATGCGATCGCCACCTTGCGTAGCATCTTCATATCAGACTCATTGCTCACTTCGAGAAATATAGGCGTCCCGTCCAGAGGCGTGCGGCGGTCTTTGGTGAAGGTTTGCAGGGGGTAAAAAACTCCGTACCGGTCTGCGTGCCCTTCAAACACGCTCATCGGAACGCTGCCTGCGGTATGAACCCACAACCCGCCGTTCGGCTTAATTTCAGGTATTACTTCTTGAAGTACTGTATCTCTCAATGCGAAAATATAAAGGTCGGCATCCGTATGAATGTCGTCCAATTGAATTGTCCAGCGACAATTTAGTTTTTTCGCTAACGACTCGGCATGTTCTTCGGTGCGACTATACACCTGTCCGATCGTCATTCCGGTTCTTTGCATCTCTAACGACATGCATGTAGCCAGGTTCCCTGCTCCTATGTAAACAATTTTCATTTTATCTCGTTCATTTGCCTCTGCAAAAATAGTAAATTTGACATACCAACACAGCCCCCGCAACACATTTACTCCGCCTGCATACAATTTTTATTTTTAACCGAATAAAATGCCGCTCCCCGGCCCTGCCCTGCTCCCGCCCCACAATCTGCCAGGCGCCATACATTATATATATGCGTAGCCCAGGATTCCGTTGCCTCCGCCGGCCCGCGTAGACAACTTCCTCAAAATCTCTTAGCCTGTCCTGCACTTATTTATATCCGATAAAAAAAAGCATTGTTCATTTCAATCTTTATACGCGCCTCCTGCAAATCCTTGCGGCAGGTTCTACGCAAGTAGACATTTTCAACAGGGAAATATGAATGTTTCTACAAACGCAGGAATTGCCCCAAGAAAATTCCGGGCTTTTCTACCCTTGTAGAAACCGGCAAAAATAAAGCCCTGCCGATTTCTACGCTTGTAGAAACCTCTACGAAAATGCCGCGCCGGTTTCTACGCTTGTAGAAACCTCTACGAAAACAATTGCGGATTTCTACGCTTGTAGAAACTCCTACGAAAACAATTGCGGATTTCTACGTTTGTAGAAACCTCTACGAAAACGCCCGGAAGGTTTCTACGCTTGTAGAAACTCCTACGAAAAAAATTAAGGATTTCTACGCGCGTAGAAATCTCTACGAAAAAAATCGCGAATTTCTACGTTTGTAGAAACCTCTACGAAAATGTCAGGACGATTTCTACGCTTGTAGAAACTCCTACGAAAAAAATCGCGGATTTCTACGTTTGTAGAAACCTCTACGAAAATGTTGGGAAGGTTTCTACAAGCGTAGAAACCTCTACGAAGAAATTTACGGATTTCTACAAGCGTAGAAATCTCTACGAAAAAGTTTGAGGATTTCTACAAGCGTAGAAACGGCCGGAAAAAACTTGCGGCGGGCTTTCTACGCTTGTAGACAACGGCGGTAGAACGGTTCGGCATTGCGTACCGGCATAGAACCCGGCGCAGGCTTGTTACGGCCTTTTCTACATTTATAGAACAGGGTATGGAGATGTGTTCATATCAGTTGGTTTATAAAAAGACTGATATAAAAATTGCGCGTATCCAACGCTTACCATGCAAACTGGTAACAGGATAGCCGGGGATTGATATCGAACAATTGTTTGGGGCTGCATATATATAATGCAGGGAGATGGGCGGCAAACCGGGGGTTATTGCGTAAGTTTGTTGTATGATGAAAGGGCTTGATAAGTTAAAATGGTTGCCCACAACGCGTAAGGAGATGATGGCGAGGGGCTGGACGGAGGTCGACGTGGTTCTGTTTACCGGCGACGCTTACGTTGATCATCCGTCGTTCGGAACGGCGGTTATAGGGCGAACGCTCGAAAACCTGGGGTTAAGGGTGGGCATTGTGCCGCAGCCCGATTGGAGGGGCGATCACCGCGACTTTACTAAACTTGGGCGTCCGCGGCTTTTTTTCGGCGTGTCGGCCGGCGCGATGGATTCAACCGTTAATCATTATACGGCCAACGGCAGGCTGCGGAGCGACGACGCATATACGGCGGGGCGGCGCGCGGGCATGAGGCCTGATTATCCAACAATTATATACACGCGGATACTCAAGCAACTCTTTCCCGACACTCCGGTGGTGCTTGGCGGCATCGAGGCGTCGCTCCGCCGGTTTACACATTACGACTACATTGCCGGCCGGTTGCGCCCCGGGATTCTTATCGAGAGCGGCGCTGATTTGCTGGTGTACGGAATGGGCGAGGAGGCGGTTAGCGAGCTTGCCAGGCGGCTTATGGCGGGTTGCAGGATGGCCGATGTAAGGGATGTGCCGCAAACGGCGTATTTGCACGTTGGAATTTTTGATGGAAAGGAGGATGCCGTTGGGCTTTTTGCGCACAACGAATGTGTTGCGAGCCGCGAAAAACAGGCGCGTAACTTCCGCCTCGTCGAGGAGGAGTCGAACCGCTACGAGGCTCGCACCGTTTATCAGCCTGCGGAAGGGGTAACGATTGTTGCCAACCCTCCCTACCCTCCCATGAACGAGGCGCGGGCCGATGCTGCTTACGACTTGCCTTACACGAGGTTGCCCCATCCGAAATATGCCGGCGCCGAGATTCCTGCTTTCGTTATGATACAACATTCGGTTAACATTCATCGCGGTTGCTTTGGCGGTTGCGCTTTTTGCACCATCTCGGCGCACCAGGGTAAGTTTATTGCGTCGCGTAGCCGGCGGTCGGTGTTGCGAGAGGTCGAGGCTGTGGTTGCATCGCCTGGTTTTAAGGGTTATATAAGCGATCTTGGGGGGCCGTCGGCCAATATGTACGGCATGGGCGGGATGAATGAGGATATTTGCCGGCGATGCGTTCGGCCTTCTTGTATCTATCCGAAAATTTGCCGTAATCTTGATGCCAATCATGATCGTATAATAGAATTATACCGCGCCGTAGATAGCGTGCCGGGCGTGCGTAAATCGTTTGTAGGCAGCGGCGTTCGTTACGATATGCTGCTGGGGGGCTATGCCGGCGCCAACTTTAACCGGTCGGCCCGCCGCTATGCGGAGGAGCTGATTGTTAACCATGTGTCGGGGCGCCTGAAGGTTGCGCCGGAGCATACGGAGCCTGAGCCTTTGCGATTGATGCGCAAGCCTCCGTTTGAACATTTTGAATGTTTTGCGAATATTTTTCGCGAAATAAATTCCCGCCACCGTCTCAACCAGCAGCTTGTCCCGTACTTTATTTCTTCGCATCCGGGGTGCTCCGAGGCCGATATGGCTAGGCTTGCAGCGCGCACTCGCGCCCTCGATTTCCGCTTGGAGCAGGTGCAGGATTTTACTCCTTCGCCTATGACTTTGGCAACTGAAATGTTTTACACCGGTCTTGATCCCCACAGTTTAAAGCCGGTATACTCGGCCCGCTCGCGGGAGGAAAGGGAATCGCAGAGGCAATATTTCTTCTGGTATGACAAGGCCAACAAATTGTCGATATGCCGCTCGCTCCGCCGGCTTGGCCTTGGCAAATTGGAGAGGGAGTTGTTTGGGCGGTGAGAATATGATATATTTGTTGCGGTTACTTGCTTACATTTAATACTATATAAAAAAATGCCTGTAAACGCAGCTCCTTTTCAATCGAAGCCCCACTTTGAAGTACTCGACGGACTTCGCGGCGTGGCGGCCGTTATGGTACTTTTGTTTCACATCTTTGAGACTTACAGTATAGTTAATCGTATTCCGCTGCCGGTGGGTCATGGTTATCTGGCTGTTGATTTCTTTTTCGCGCTGTCGGGCTTTGTTATCGGCTATGCTTACGACGATCGCTGGCCGCGAGGCATGACCGTATGGAACTTCCTGAAACGCCGCGTGGTACGCTTGCATCCCATGGTGGCTGCCGGCATGATTCTTGGGGGGTGCCTGTTTTACTTGGGGGCTTCTCCCGAATTTCCGCTGATAGCAGGTACGCCTTTGTGGAAGCTGCTTTTGTACGTTGGGCTTGGTATCTTGATGATCCCAACGCCTCCCTCGGTTGATATCAGGGGATGGCAGGAAACGTATACGGTCGACGCTCCTTGCTGGTCGCTTTTCTTTGAGTATGCGGGCAATATATTGTATGCTCTGTTTGTTCGCCGGCTGGCAATAAAGGCTTTGGCGATTGTTGTTGCTCTCTCTGCGATTGCCAGCCTTGGGGTAACGCTGTATAACGGGAGCGTGATGGGCGGCTGGGTTTTAACGCCCGAACATCTTGGCATTGGCTTTGCGAGGCTGCTGTATCCTTTTTTTGCGGGGCTCCTGCTCTACCGTTCGGGGCGTCGGCCTGATAAAATCCGCGGCGGCTTTTGGCTTTGTTCGCTTTTGCTGGTGGTTGTGTTGATGGCGCCAAGTCCGTCGGGCTTTGCGCAAACCTGGCAGAACGGCTTGTACGAATCTGTCGTGATCCTGCTTATATTTCCTGCGATAGTATATATGGGGGCTGGTTGCGCTCCTCAAAAGCCGTGGCTGTCGCGTGTTTGTAAATTAATGGGCGATATGTCTTATCCGGTTTATCTGGTAAACTATCCTGTTATGTACGTATTTACCGGCTGGATATCGCGCACCGGTTATACGTTGAGGGAAACTTGGTGGATGGCGATTGTGGTTTTTGTTTTGACGATTCTGACGTCGTATGTGTTGATGCGTTGGGTTGAGAGGCCTGTCAGGATGTGGTTGGGGCGTAAATTAAGGGTTTGACGGCGGGGGAATTGTTTTTGGAGTTGCAGGCGCCGGACGGGTAGTATGCGGGGGATTTCGGCGGGGCGGTTATTACCTGATGTTAATCCGAAGCATTTCTTAAATTTGCATCGAATGTATTATACTAAATTATTATAAACCAAATGAATCAAATTTCAAAGTATTTAGCGTTGGCGGCAATATTGCTCGCCGTTGTATGCGTGAATGGTTTGCAAGCCGGGGCTCAGGCGCCTGCTTCTACAAAAGTATCGTTTGCCGTTGGGCCTAATTCTCCTAAGGGCGAGGCCCGCGGTATTCATCCCGGGCGCGTGGCTTGGGCTCATGCTCCGAACACTGCTCGCTGGGACGAATCGTCGGGCTACTGGTTTGACGATGCCTGGAATAATCAGGAAAATTGCGATAAGCTTGTTGGCCAGGCTCTCCTCAATTTAACCGGCGAGGCTACCGAGGCGGCCGCGTGGAAAGCTCTGTTCATCCATTTTAACTCCCGGCACGGCAAGGGTTCGTCTACGCCGTATCGCGCGGGCGAAAAGATTGCCATCAAGATCAACATGAACAATACTTACTCGCATGCCGAGTCGGAGGAGATAAACGCCAGTCCGCATATGGTTCTTGCTCTCTTGCGAAGCCTTGTGCGCCATTCCGGGGCTCCTCAGCATTGCATCTCGCTTGTTGAGCCGAGCCGTTATCTTACCGACTATCTCTACCGTAAATGCTCGGCGGAGTTTCCGGATATCGTTTACATCGACAATTCGGGAGGCGACGGCCGCACGCGGAGCCTTTATACGGATTCGGCTATCAACTATTCAAAGCATAACGGGCATCTGTCGGCCAGCCTTGCCACCGTTATGCTTGAGTCGGATTACAATATCAACATGGCGTTGCTAAAAGGTCACGTTGGGCAGGGAGTTACGCTTTGCGGGAAGAATTGGTACGGCGCTACGGGTATCCATGCCAATTGGCGGATGAATCATCACGATGGTATGAACCAGAATCGCGACGGGTCGCCGTCGTACATTACATTTGTTGATTACATGGGTCATCCTAACCTCGGCGAGAAAACTCTGGTATACTTCATCGACGGCCTGTACGGTTCAAAAACCGTTGATCTTAAGCCTTCGGGCAAATGGAGGATGGCTCCGTTTAATAACGACTGGCCTAATTCGCTTCTTGCGTCGCAAGACGGCGTTGCGATCGACGCGGTTGCAATCGACCTCCTCTGCACCGAATTTCCCGATATGGCCGACGTTAACTATTGCGATATGTATCTTTTTGAAGCCTCTCAAGCGGGCAATCCGCCGTCGGGAACGGTTTATGATCCTGTCGGTAGCGGCAAGCGGCTGGGTAGCTTGGGAGTTTTTGAGCATTGGAATAATGCGGTGGAAAGGAAATATAGCCGTAATATGGGGAAGAATGAGGGGATAGAGCTGATTTATAAATTTATCAGATAGAACCTGGGGGAAATAAAAACGTCCGGACTTTCTCAAGCCCGAACGTTTAATAACTACAACTTAATTTGTAAAGTTCTATTTTCGTTGCAAAGGTATTATTAGTTTCTGTAATGGCAATAGGCTGTTGATAACTTTTATAGAGCGTGCCGGCAGTCTTGGCTATTCTCTATTAATCTGAAAGTTGGAGGCAATTTTGTTTTCTTTCTACCGATATCGGATATTGTTGATAACCGCAAAAAGCAGCGTTGCTGCAACGGTGGCCGCTGTAAAGACGGCTGCTTTGCATACGGTTGCAACAAGGCTCAGTAAAGTAAGATGGCGTCTGAGCGAGCCTTATATAAGCGTAAAGACATTCCGAAATCGGCCTTCCGGGCTATTCCTGTTTTTTCCGTACTTTTGTAGCCATTAATATATTATAGAAAGGATACAAAAAAGATGAGCAAAAAAGCGCTTTTAATTATTTGCGACGGATGGGGCATCGGCTCCGGCGGCAAAGAGGATGTGATCTCGCAAACTTCTACCCCCTATTGGGATTATTTGTTAAACAATTTTCCTCATGCTAAGCTTAAAGCTTCTGGCGAGGATGTGGGATTGCCCGACGGACAAATGGGCAATTCTGAGGTTGGACATTTAAACATTGGAGCCGGCCGTATTGTTTACCAGGATTTGGTTAAGATAAACCGGGCCTGCCGTGATAATTCCATACTCCGTAATCCGGAAATCATTAAGGCTTACGAATATGCCCAAAAGAATAACAAGCAGATTCACTTCCTCGGCTTAGTGTCCGACGGAGGCGTACATAGCTCGATGGAGCATCTTTTTAAACTTACGGATATCTCAAAAGCATACGGCATTACCCGCTCCTTTGTGCATTGCTTCATGGACGGCCGCGATACCGACCCTAAAAGCGGCCGCGGATTCATCGTCCAGTTGGAGGAACGCCTGCGCGGCAACGGCGGACGAATTGCGTCTATCGTTGGCAGGTATTATGCAATGGATCGCGACAAGCGTTGGGAGCGCGTTCGCGAGGCTTACGATTTGCTTGTACACGGTAAGGGAAAGGCTTCCGGGAATATGATTGAGGCCATGGAAGAGTCGTATGCCGAGGGTGTTACCGACGAATTTATCAAGCCTATTGTGCATACCGATAACGGCCGTCCGATTGCCGTTATCGAGGAGGGCGACGTTGTTATCTTCTTTAACTTCCGCAACGATCGGGCTAAGGAGCTAACCGTTGTGCTCACGCAAAAAGATATGCCGGAGGCCGGCATGGCAACCATCCCCAACCTGCATTACTGCACGATGACGCCTTACGATGCAACCTTTAATGGTCTCCACGTTCTGTTCGGCAAAGAAAACGTTGAGAATACGTTGGGCGAATATCTCTCCTCGCTCGGCAAAAAGCAGCTTCATATTGCCGAAACGGAGAAGTACGCTCACGTAACCTTCTTTTTCAATGGCGGACGCGAAGCTCCATTTGATGGTGAAGACCGTATCCTTGTGCCATCCCCCAAAGTGGCCACCTACGACCTGAAGCCGGAAATGAGCGCCTTTGAGGTAAAAGACAAACTGGTGGAGGCAATCGAGCTACGGAAATACGACTTTATCGTATGCAACTATGCTAACGGCGACATGGTAGGACACACCGGCGTATACTCCGCAATCGAACAGGCCGTAAAGGCAATCGACTCTTGCCTGCGCGACACAATTGAAGCCGCATTGGCCAATGGATACGAAATCATCGTAATCGCCGACCATGGCAACGCTGATTATGCCATGAATGCCGATGGAACTCCCAATACGGCTCATTCGCTCAATCCTGTTCCCATCGTTTACGTCACATCCCGCAAAGGAGCTACCGTGAGCAACGGAATCCTGGCTGATGTTGCGCCCTCGATATTGAGCATCATGAACATTCCTCAGCCGGAGGAAATGAGTGGTAAGTCGTGCTGCAAATAAAAAATACGCTGGTTAGTCGCGACGTGATCGAGCGGGGTTTTGCCTGCGATTTGCCTGTCTGCAAGGGTATATGCTGTGTGGAAGGCGATGCGGGAGCCCCGCTCGAATCGTGTGAGGTTGAATCCCTAAACCGTGCATTGCCGGAGGTTTGGAGCGAGCTTAGCGCTTCGGCCAAAGATGTTATCCGCACTGATGGCGTTGCCTGCCGCGATGTTTCGGGCGAGCTGGTTACTTCTATCGTTAACGGCAAAGATTGCGTTTTTACTTATTATGATGCCGATGGTACCTGCCTCTGCGCTCTTGAGAAAGCTTTCCTTGAACGACGAACCGACTTTCGTAAACCAATCTCCTGCAGTTTGTATCCAATTCGCGTGAAAAATTATGGGATGTATCAATCTGTAAATTACGATCGCTGGCATATTTGCAAATGCGGCGAAACGCTTGGCGAGCGGATCGGAACGCCTCTTTACCGCTTCCTGAAGGCGGCTATGATTGATAAATTCGGGCAGGAATGGTATGACGAATTGGAGCTGGTGGCTGAGCAATGGACGCAGCGTAGAGAGAGGTAATGAGAGCTATTGATAAAATGATTTCGGGAAAAATTCTTAAAAAACACAAAAAGCGTAGGAGACTGAGTTTATTTATATATCTTCGCACTCGGAATAAAATCTATATGTAAGACTTAATTATATGAACATCTGAGAAACCTTAACTAACTTTTTTCTTTTTGTTTAAAACGGTTAAATGTAGAAACGGCCCAGCGTGAGCTCCGCCGTTTTTTTATTGCTGTTATCAACTTACAAGTTAGGCTCCTATAAAATAACGGAAAGTAATTTCGGAATTTCACTCGCCCCTGATTTTCCCGCAACGACAATAATATATATCACTATCTCAGATTCATCCAGCTACTACCCTGCTTGAGAATCGTTGTTAGCCTCATCATTCGATAATTTCCTCGCTCTTAAAAATCTTGTGATCCATGGAAAACATTTCGATGCTTGCATCAAAATAGCGGTAGTATTGTAATCCCGTACCTGTTGAAAACCGTCTGTTTTGGAACTTGTTGTTGCTATCCCATGTTGTGTCGATAATAATCCAGTCGCCGTCAATAAAGGCTTCATTCCAGGCGTGATTGCCTTCGGGATTGTTCACGTCGGCAGAAGTCCATCCGGAATCTTGGTTACTGACGCCGAGAGCATAGCCTACAACTTTTTTTGCCGGTATGCCTACGGCTCTCAGGAGAGTGGCGGTTACGTACGCATATCCCTCGCATACGCTTTTGCGGCTCCGGATAGTTTCCATTGTTGATACTCCCTTTATGTTGTCGCTCAGGAAACTGTCCCAGTCGTACCAGATGTTGTTGCACACCCAGTCGTGGATAGCTTTGGCTTTACCGTAGTCATTGCTTGCTCCCTGTGTTATATTGTTGGCTAAGGCAACGATGTTGGGATCGTTAGCGGGGAATTCGCTGGTTGGTTGAAGATAAAATTCCAGTGCGCGACGGTCGGTGCGGTTGTTAAGGTATATCATTACGTTGTGGTCTAAAACGGGGGCTTGCAGAAATGAAATGCTATTTCGCTGTTTATATATCACCAAATCTTTATCAGATATGTAACTGCTGAAAGCAGTATTCTCATCGTGAGAGGTGTAAAGTGATAGATAATAATATCCGTCGGGCAGATGTCCTGTTGGATATATTACGGTTTGGCGGCCGGGAAACACTGTCTCGTTAAGATCTCTGTCCGTATCGCACCTTAGCGACAGCATTACATAGCTCCAACGATCATTATTCGGCAAATTGTCGACAATGATATTAGTTCCTTTTACCCTGAACCTAATGCTTTCGTCGGGATAAAAGGAAACCTGTATAATACTTGAAGTGCGGCTGACCCAAGGAGGCTGCGTCAATATGTAGCCCGTGGAGTGGAACAATATCTGTATCTCCTCAAGATGCTTGTTGATAATCGAAATATTGTTGGCAGACTTCATGTCTTTAGGATTGCGCAGCACCTTCCGGTACCATCGCTCCGCTTCCAAATAATCTTTGTCGACGCCATTGCCTTCAAAGTGATATAAGCCTAAGTAGAATTGCGCAAAAGCATCTCCGCGTTCGGAACCAAGGCAGAGCTTTACTATGGTTTTTCAATCCGTCGTAAGCATAAGCCAGTGTCAGTTGCGCATCTTCGTCGCCCTGCTCGGCAGGCTTTTGCAGCCAGGATATTGCTTGAGAATAATTGCCGGACCAATAATAGGAACGTCCAACGAGCGCGACGGCTTGGGGGTATCCCATTTCCGCGGCTTTCTTGAAACAGGCAATAGCATTGCTATAATCTTTTTTGTTGTAATAATTAATCCCCTTATTGTATTGAGCAACGGCGCTGTTTTGCCCCCATGAACAAACGGAAAGAGCGAGGAGTAGAGCCGGCAATATAATACGTGCGAGCATAAGCTGGCGATTAATCAATACAAAACAGCCTCCCTTATCCTTATCAACCTGGTCAGCAATCCCTCAAGCAAGTGTAGCGGCAGCATATTCGCGCCGTCTGATTTCGCTTCTGAGGGATTGGGATGCGTTTCGATGAAAAGACCGTCGGCGCCAACTGCAATGGCTGCCCGTGCGATGGTTTCGATTAAGCTGGGGATGCCTCCGGTTATGCCGTCGGAGCTGTTGGGCTGCTGGAGGGAGTGGGTGGCGTCTATTACAACAGGATAGCCTAAGCGTTGCATGAGCGGGATGCCGCGGAAGTCGACAACAAGGTCGGAGTAGCCGAAGGTTGTTCCGCGCTCGGTGAGTATCACTTTAGGGTTGCCGGCGTTGATTACCTTTTGTGCGGCGTATTTCATCGAGGCTGGAGCGAGGAATTGGCCTTTCTTTATGTTTACCGTCTTGCCTGTGCGGGCGGCTGCAGCAAGGAGGTCGGTTTGTCTGCACAGAAAGGCGGGGATTTGGAGTACGTCTACATAAGCGGCGGCCATGGCGGCTTCGGATGTTTCGTGGATGTCGGTTACGGTTGGAACGCCAAAGGCTTCGCCCGCTTTGCGGAGGATGGATAAGGCTTGCTCGTCGCCGATTCCGGTAAAGGAGTCGATGCGCGAGCGATTGGCTTTCCTGTATGAACCTTTGAAGATAAATGGCACGTTAAGGCGGGAGCAGATGCCGGATATCTTTTCGGCTATTTCCATCGCCATTCGTTCGCCTTCTATCGCGCACGGACCGGCCATTAGGAAAAAGTTGCGGCTTTTTGTAATGTATTCAATGTTCATAAGGGCTACTGTTTGCAATTGTTTGATGCGCAATTTCAACCTGGGCGTCTAAAGGCAGCGAGGCGTCTATCCATTTTATTGTGCAGCCGCGCCGTTCCATTCCGCGGAACCAGGTCATTTGTCGTTTGGCAAACTGATGGATAGCTGTTTCGAGACGAACGAACATTTCGCTGTGGTTGAGTTTGCCTGTAATATATAATGTAACGAATTTATACTCCAGCCCGTAGTACATAACATCCTCAACGGAAAGCCCCGAGTCGAGCAGCGATTGCACTTCGCTAACCATTCCCTGCTCAAGCCGGTCGCGAAGCCTTTCGGATATGCGCCGGCGACGAAGGTCGCGCTCTATGTCGAGGCCGATGATGACAGGGAAAAAGCCGGGCCGCGATTTGTAGTCAACGTGATGCTGCCGGCGGTATTCTTCAATCTCGATAGCGCGGATGGCGCGGTGGGGCGATTTTATGTCGGAAGTATTGTGCATCGACTTGGCCACTGCAAGCATCGTAGACAGCTCGGCTATGCTTTTGCCTTTCAGGCTCTCGCGGAGGGCGGGATTGGGCGGAACGTCGGGCAGCTCGTAGCTTCGTACAACGGCTTCGATGTATAATCCTGATCCGCCGCAGAGGATGGGGGATCGCTCGCGCGATTTAATTTCGGCAAACACGCGGTAAAAATCATTCTGAAACCTGAATACGCTGTACTTTTCGCCCGGCTCGCATATATCTATCAAATGATAAGGAACCGGAGATCCCTTGTATGTATACTCGTTGAGATCTTTTCCGGTTCCTATATCCATTTTGCGATACACCTGGCGCGAATCGCCGCTGATTATTTCAGCGCCCATACCTCCGGCAAGAGATACGGCCAGCTTTGTTTTGCCGGAGGCCGTGGGGCCAAGAATGGTAATCAGCATGGATGGGGTTCGGGCCTTATCTGCGAATTATTTTGGCCGATTTTATAATCACGTCTTTAAGCGGACGGTCGGCAGAGCCTGTGGGAGTTTCTTCAATCTTTTCAACCACTTTCATGCCCTTTATAACCTTGCCGAAAACGGTGTAGCGGCTGTCGAGGTGGGGCGCGCCTCCTTCCAGCATGTATGCCTGGATTTGTTCGGGAGTGAAAGTAACGCCCTGGGCAACTTGCATTTTCTTTAGTTCAGACTCGGTATAATATTTGCCTGTCACGATATAAAATTGAGATGCCGAGGAGGCTCTTTCGGGGTTCACATCGTCGCCCATGCGGGCCGCGCACAACATTCCGCGACGGTGGAAGTACTTGGGGTAAACAAATTCGGCGGGAACGGTATAGCCCAAGTCGCCGTCGCCAAGCTGCTTGTCGGGCGGGGCGTCTTTCGAGTTTATATCGCCGGCCTGGATCATAAATTGCTTTATCACCCGGTGGAATAAAAGGCCGTCGTATCGTTTCTCGGCCACGAGCTTCAGGAAATTGTCGCGATGCTGCGGGGTTTCGTTGAAAAGTTGCAGCCTTATTTTGCCCTTGTTTGTGTCTATCTCAACAATTGGCTCGCGTTCCTGGGCGCAAGCCGTAAGGCCTGAAAGGGCAAAAAAGAGCGCGGCGGCGAGAGTAGTAAGAGTTCTCATTTTAATAGTATTATGATGTTTAAAATAATTTTCGGGGATATTTGCCGTCGATTATCAGGTCTTTTATTTTCTCAACCACCGAGGCGCGGTCGGCAGCGTATGTTACGCCAAACCAGCTTGAGGTGGTGTTGATAATTTTTACCGAGGCCGTTCCTTTAGTAATCAGCTCGTTTACCATTAGCGGAATATAAAATTCGCTTTTCTGGTTACCCTCGTTTTCCTTAAGGAATGTCTCAAAATATTCGGCCGAGCGCTTAAAATAATCGGGAGTAAAACCCCACATATTCATCGAGACAGGAGTATTTTCCGGAATAGATTCCAGTTTTCCGTCGCTGCCGGTATAAACAATTTCCTTGCCGAATCGCCTTACGTCGGTGCGTTCAACAACTTCCGTCAGGAAGCCTTCAGGATTGGAGCGGCAGACGCCGCGGGCCACCGAGCCGCTCTCGCTAAGCGTTTTACCAACGTTGAATCCAACCATGGCGTATTGATTTTCCGTTTCCTCAACGCCCCGCAAAAAGTCGCCAAGTACGTTAAAGCTGTTACGGCCGTAAAAATCGTCGGCATTTATGGCCGCGAAAGGACGGTCGATTACCGGGGCGGCCATCATCAGCGCGTGATTTGTGCCCCATGGCTTTTCCCGGCCTGGAGGGGGGGTAAAACCCGCCGGCAGGCTGTCGAGTTCCTGGTAAACAATTTCAATTGGAACAATGCTTTCATATTTTGACACGACAATGCGCCTGAAATCATCTTCAAAATGCTTGCGTATCACGAACACTATCTTCCCGAAGCCAGCCATTAAAGAGTCGTACACAGAGTAATCCATGATAGTTTCGCCGCTTGGGCCGAGCCCGTCAAGCTGTTTAAGTCCACCGTAACGGCTGCCCATGCCTGCCGCTAAAATTAACAATGTTGGTTTCATACTATAAGTAATTTTTATATTTTGTAAGGGAACAAAGATAGAACTTCCTTTGAACTTCCGGCCACCTTTCATCAAGCAAGGCTAAATAATGCGGAAAAACATTTGGGGGGCGAGAAGCCATCTCCGTCCCCAAATTGCGAAAAAGGTAAACGAATCTGAAGCCCGGCGCTCTCGCGCTCAACTTGTGGCCGGCTTCTACTCCCCGCCTTGTTTTAAAACCCTTCCGACCGGCGCGAGGGCATTTGCCGTCAGTAATAAATCATTGATTATCCGGTCTTTAAATTCCCCTTTATGTCTTTAGAAGCCTATTTTGGTAGCTACCAAAATTGATTTGGTAGCTACCGCAACGGTTCTGGTAGCTACCGCAACGGTTTTCGTAGCTAACGGAACGATTTTGGTAGCTACCGCAACGGTTTTCGTAGCTACCGCAACGGTTCTGGTAGCTACCGGAACGGTTTTGGTAGCTACCGGAACGGTTCTGGTAGCTACCGCAGCGATTTTGGTAGCTACCGCAACGGTTTTGGTAGCTACCAAATTACTTTTGGTAGCTACCAAATCGCTTTTCGCAGCTACCCAAAACGTTTTCTTAACTACCCAAATCGTTTTCACAGCTACCCAATTGCCCTTCAAGCATCCGGAATTGTTACTTGGCAGCCTGATAATTGGTTGCGAAGGCTTAACCTGCTTTTCCTGAACGGGATAATTGTAAAGATTGAGAGAAGGAGCGGGCTTGGATGCAGCGCAGCTGTCAGTCCCTGCCGAAATTATTTGATTGTGAAAAAACTTTTAATATCTTTGCGCCCGATTTCAAGTGAAACTTAAACGATTTAAACTAAAACAATCAAAACAGAGTATGAAAGAATATCAATTTGATAAAGAGTATTATGTAATGAGCATCGACCAAAGCATTAACCGTCCGCTCCTTGCCTGGGGCCAAACAAACTTCAGCGCATTTTTAAATCCGACCAAGATGAACGCCGCTCAGTTGGCGGTTCCGCTATCGGTTGCCTTTGTAGAGCCCTATCCGGTTTTTTGCCGCGATTTTGATTTGATAATGTTCGGCGGCCTGTTTGCCGGCAGCGAAAAGCTGAAAACATTCTTTGAGAAGCTCAGGATTTACGGCGTTCAGTTCGTACCTCTATCAATTGTTAACGATCGCAACGAGCCTACTCCCGGTTATTATGCGATACACTTCTGGAACCGCATTGCGGCCATCGACAAAAGCAATTACGAGGGCGACGAGCTTAACGAGTTTAACCGCATCCTCCACCTTCGTAAGTTTTCCCTCAACCCGGCCGCCATCCGCGCCGTGCCGAAGCAGCAGCGACAAATTTTCATGCTGAGCGAAAACTCCCTCCTTATCATCGTCCACAACGACGTTCGCCTCATAGCCGAGCAGCTCGGCATGACCGGCGTTTGCTTTTCGAGGGTTGATTTGTGGGAGGGGATGAATGCGAATTGACAATTTCGCGGTATTGCAAGAGGTATTGGCATCCTATACCCCTCAACGCTCCCCCACAGTTGGCGGATTCAAATCGCTTGGATCAATGGCAGGAAGAGTAGCGACAGGATTTGTGTTGGGCGCATCCGGATTGGAAATGTTGGGAGTTTGAATATAATCGTCGGTTTTGCAGTTGTCTTTCGGTATGCGGTGGCAGCTCCAGCAATGCACAATCCTCCAAAAAAATAATGATCGTGCCGCTTGTCTCGAATAAGTCTCGTTCGGAGAGTTTTCATAGATATGATGGAGTTTATTATATGGGCATACGAATAAACTCGCCGGTTTCAGATCTTAGATTTAAAAGATTCGCCGGATCAAGATTCTTTTAATTAACAACCGCCACCTTAGCCACAACGCTTTCCAAACCGTTTTCACTAACCGCGAGTACCAAATAGACGCCCGTTGCAACGCTTTTGCCGCTAAGGCTGCGACAGTCCCAACCGATTTGTCCGCCAACTGAGCGTCCGCTGAATATCAATGAGCCTCGAGCGTCTACTATCTTGACTTGCGAGTTTTCCATCAGTCCGCTTATCATTACGCGCCCGTCGAAGCCTGGACGGACGGGGTTGGGGTAAACCCTTACCGACGAGTAGCTTTCGCTTCCGAGAGTGGCGTCGCCCATGTAGGATATGAGGCCTTGAGCTGTGCCGATGAACACTTCGCCGGCGAGATGGTCGATGGCAATGCTTTGGATCCGGTTCGACGGCAGGGGGGAGTTGGCGGTGGTAAAATGGTGTATTATTTGCGATGCGTCGCTGTTAACGAGGTAGATGCCGGAGCTTTCGGTTCCGATCCATTTGCGGTTGCCGCCGTCGACGGCGATAGCGTTAATGCGTTCGTCTTTCAGGAAATAGTCGAGCAGGCCGTAGGCGTCGGTGTGGATTATGCGCCGGCAGGTCATAGTTCCTTCAACGCCCTGGGAGGGAACGGGTATGTACACGGGGCCGCGGTTTGTTCCGATCCAGATTTCACCTTTGCGATCCTCAACGATGCAGGGATATTCGCGCGCGCCGATATCGCCGTTAGCATCGTAGAGCGAGCTGTAATAGTGGCTCCGATCGTCGGCAATATTATCTATGGTAGAGTTATCGTCGAATACGAATATTCCGCTTTTGTCGCTTCTAACAAGGTTAACCCACTTATAGCCGTTTGAGGCGATCAGGATTTTGTCGGCAAGCTTGGCGTTGGCTATTTCGGGATAGGGAAGCGATGTCCATGATCCGTCGGTTTTGCGTACAACGATTGTGGCGGCTACTTCGGAGTTTGTCATCCACAGGTTTTTGTCGCGGTCGAATGTAAGGCCCTCGGTGCGGATGTAATTTGGCGAAGGAGGAAATATTGTTGCCAGGGCGCTATTGGTATGATTGTAGATGGCCGAAACCGTGCCTCCATCAATTTCGGCTACGCCCTCGCCCCATGAGGATACAAACCAATGGCCGTCGTTGTCGGGATCTATGGCTATCGAAGTGGCGTCTTGCACTCCGGCTATTGGAGGGATATTTTGCCAGCGGAGGCTGTCGAGATCGTAAACCATAACTACTGCGGGCCGGTAAAAGCGGTCGGTCCAGCGATCTCCTCCTGTCAGGTATAGTTTGCGGTTGCGTATTGTGAGGAAGGGCGCCCAATTGTATTTGGGGCCTTCGTTCCCAACGTTTTCGAGGATTGATTGATAGCTCCCGGCTCCCGTGCGCTTGATGCCTGTAAGACCGGCCTCCGACGAGGCGATCCAGAAAGTTGCATTGTCCGACAGGGATGATACGTCGGCGATACCGGGGATGTTGCCTTTCTCGAAGTTGGCGAAGTCTGTGTAGATATAGAGCTCTCCGGCGGAGGAAAAGGTTATCAGCCTATCGTTCTCTACTTTCATATTAACCAGCGAGGAGTGATCGAGGATAATCTGCAAGCCTTGCGTACCGTTCCGGTAGATTCCCTTATTTTTCACCAGATAGCAAAGCTCGTTACGGAATATGCCGATTTGCAGAACAGAGTCTCCTGCGCTCATGTTGGGTATCTCAACTTCCAACCAGCGCGAAGGATCAATCAGATTGTCCGACAGCGAGGCGCGGAGAAGTCCGCGGTCTGTCAGCGCGTAGATGCCGTTATCATGAACGGCAATAGAGGTTACGGAGGTTCCGAGGAAGCAGGTTTCTTTCACTTCCTTCTTTTCCACATTAATCGCCATCAGTCCGAAAGCAGTTGAGAGCCAGGCTAAGTTCCCGTGCGCGTGTATGGCGTTCACCGTTTTGTCTTGCACGGCGGCGTTGCTCATCAGGTGAGGGATATTGTAGATTGTGTTGTTGTCCGACAGGAGGTCGATATTACCGTTTGCGTAGGCAATAACAAGAGTTTGGCTGGAGGGATGGTAACCGATAATCGATATTTGATTATCGTTCAGCCCGTTCTCAGACGAGTAGTATCTAACGCTATTGTCGTCTTTGCCGTAGCTGTAAAGCGATCCGTTGCCAACGGCGTAAACAAGCTTCTTTCCTTCGGCTACGCCCGAAGCGTTATGGTATGAGAGGTAAGATCTCCACGAACCGGCTCGCTGGGCTTGAACGTTATGGATAACTGTTCCGGTAGCGAGGAACAGGATGAAGAGTATGTGTTTCATTATTATTTTACTATGGTTTTCAAGAAAGAAGCCAATCTTCCGATCGCTTTGCCCCGGTGACTTATGAGGTTCTTCTCCTCCGCGCTTAGCTCGGCAAACGTTTTCTCGCTGCCGTTGGGGATGAATACCGGATCGTAGCCGAAGCCCGCTCCTCCCCGTCGCTCCTCTATTATCCTCCCCTTTATTTCGCCTTCAAATAAATACTCGCCCGATTGGGTTATCAGGGCTACTGCGGTGCGGAACTTGGCCCGTCGGTTCTCCACGCCTTTCAGCTCGGCCAATAGCTTGTCGATGTTGGCCTGCGGGTTGCACGGCTCGCCGGCGTAGCGGGCGGAGTATACGCCGGGAGCGTTGTTAAGGGCTTCAACTTCGAGGCCGGTGTCGTCGGCAAAGCAAGCGAGCTTGTAACTGTCGTATACGTACCGGGCTTTCAGCAGCGCGTTACCTTCGAGCGTCGAAGCCGTCTCCGGAATTTCGTCAAGGCATCCTATGTCTGCGAGGGATAGAATGGAAATGCGGGAGCCGAGTATGGCGGCTGCTTCGGCTATCTTGTGAGCGTTGTGGGTTGCGAAAACTATCTGTGTCATTGTTTATAATGTTTGAGTGCGATTTATCAGATCTTTATCCTGTCGAATCCTTCGCCGTATACTCCGCGCACTTCGCTCTGCGATATAAAAGCCCGGCTGTCTATCTCTTTAATAAGACGGAATATGCTTACCGATTCCGAGCGCTTGGCAAGTAATACAACCACCTTCGTAGGCGAATGAGAGTATCCTCCCGTACCGTCGAGCAGAGTGCATCCGCGGCCAAGGTCTTTTATTATGCGATCGGCTATCTCGTCGTGCTTTTGAGAGAATATAAGGAATTGAACCGATTGCCGGTTGGCGTTGATAACCCTGTCGAGCACATATGCGCTGACTCCCATCTCAACCAGGCCGAATACAACTTTCTCCACGTTGTGGAATAATAAATACGACGAACTTATTATTACCAGGTCGAAAATCATAAGCCCCATACCCATCGAAATGTTCTTATACTTATTAATTATCGCCGCGATGATATCCGTGCCTCCCGTACTGCCGCTCACCGAAAAAATTAAGCCTAAACCTGTTCCGCAGATTCCCGCGCCGATCAGTATAGACATAAACGGCTCGCCCTCGATTAAAGGAACTCCGCCGAACAGGCGCTCAAACAAAGACAGCGAGAGCGATAATGAAAACACCCCAAATATTGTTTTGACCAGGAACTTATGTCCCAAAATCCTGAATGCAAAGGCAAGAAGACCTATATTAATTACAAAGTAAGAAACCGACACCGGCGTCCCCGTCGCAAAATATATTAAAGCGCATCCTCCGCTAAGTCCGCCCGTCACTATTTGGTTTGAAAGGATGAAGGCGTTGAACCCAAAGCCGTAAAGTAGCGTACCGATTGCTATTATCAAGTAATCCTGAACGCCGCGGTATATGCCCCTCACGCTAACATTGCCCGCCATCGCTTATACAACGATGTTAATAATCTTGTGCGGCACCACGATTACCTTTTTGGGAACCCTTCCATCAAGCCATTTGGCCGCGCTCTCGTGCGATAAGGCCGCCTGCTCAACCAGCCGGCTGTCCGAATCTGCCGGCAGAGCGATGCTGAACCGGGTCTTGCCGTTGAAAGATACGGCGTAGGTAACAAGGCTTTCAACAAGTACATCCTCATCCCACGAAGGCCACTCAGCCGTGCAAACCGATGTTTCATGCCCCAGCTTATGCCATAACTCCTCCGCAACGTGGGGCGCAAACGGGGCGAGGACTATCACTAACGGCTCAAGCGCCCGGCGGGAAGATCTTTTGAAAGACGTAAGTTCGTTAACGCAAATCATAAAAGCGCTAACGGCCGTATTGAACGAGAACCTCTCAATATCCTGCGTAACCTTTTTTATCAGTCGGTTAACGCTCTTGAGTTCCTCTGTCGACGGCTCGCTGTCGCTAACGATTAAGCCGCCGTCGCGATCGAAATACAACGCCCAGAGCCTCCGGAGGAAACGGTGGGAACCGTCTATACCGTTTGTATCCCAAGGCTTCGACAGCTCCAGGGGGCCGAGAAACATTTCGTAGATGCGGAAAGTATCGGCTCCGTAACGATCAATCATTTCGTCGGGATTCACAACGTTGTACTTCGACTTCGACATCTTTTCAACTTGCCAGCCGCAAATGTAACGGCCGTCTTCAAGGATGAACTTCGCGTCGGCGTATTCAGGGTTCCACGCCTTGAAGGCCTCTATATCCAAAATGTCGTTGCTCGTCAAACCAACGTAAACATGTAACTCCGTTGTATTGAAACGATTTTTCAGATTGTACGACACAAACGTATTTGTGCCGTTTATACGATATACAAAGTTGCTCCGCCCCTGAATCATTCCCTGGTTTATCAGCTTGCGGAAGGGTTCCTCGGTTGCCGACAGGCCGGTGTCGAACAGGAATTTGTTCCAGAAGCGGCTGTAAACCAAATGACCGGTTGCGTGCTCCGTACCGCCGATGTATAAGTCTACCTCTTTCCAGTAATCAACAGCCGTGCGGCCGGCCAGGGCCTCGTCGTTTGTCGGATCCATATACCTTATATAATATGCCGAAGAACCGGCGAAGCCAGGCATAGTGCAAAGCTCCAAGGGGAAAACGGTCTTGTAGTCGATAGCCGAAGTTTCCGTAACGCTTTCGCTCGCCGTATCCCAGGCCCAGCGGGCGGCGCGGCCCAGCGGAGGATCGCCCGATTCTGTCGGAAGATATTTATCAACGTCGGGGAGTTGCAGCGGCAGCCTGTTTTCCGGAACAGGGCGAGGAATCCCGTTGGCGTCGTAATAAATCGGGAACGGTTCGCCCCAATACCTCTGCCGGCTGAAAATAGCGTCGCGCAGGCGATAGTTAACCTTAATCCGCCCCAAGCCGTTTTTTTCAACGTAATCCTTTGCCGCGACGATCGCATCCTTAACCTCCAAGCCGTTCAGGAAGCCCGAATTGATCATTGCGCCCTCCTTGGCGTCAAAGCTCTCCTTTGATACGTCGGCCCCCTCGATGAGAGGGATTATCGGCAATCCGAAGCGCTTGGCAAAAGCGTGGTCGCGCGAATCATGACCCGGAACGGCCATTATGGCTCCCGTGCCGTAGCCTGCAAGCACATAGTCGCTGATCCAAACCGGGATTTCCTGTCCCGTTACGGGGTTAACCGCCATAGATCCGGTACTAACGCCCGTAACGCTGCGATCGGCTATACGCTCGCGCTCCGTGCGTCTTTTAACCGTTTCAAGGTAGGCCTCGATCTCGGCTTTGCGGCTCCTGGTAATGGCCAGCTTAACGTAATCCGATTCGGGCGCCAACACCATGAATGTGGCTCCGAAAATTGTGTCGGGGCGGGTTGTGAATATCTCCATGAAGCCGGCCGGGCCGGAATCCCCGTTAATAAGTGCGAAGCGCATATCGGCTCCCTCGCTGCGGCCTATCCAGTGTCGCTGGGTATCCTTAATCGAATCCGTCCATTCCAGATTGTCAAGACCGCTAAGCAAACGCTCGGCGTAGGCCGAAATCCTCAAGCACCACTGCCGCATAATTTTTTGTTCAACCGGATGGCCGCCGCGCTCTGAAAAACCGTTGATCACCTCGTCGTTAGCCAGCACTGTGCCCAAGGCCGGGCACCAGTTCACCATCATGTCGCCGAGGTATGCAAGCCGGTAATTCATAAGCGTCTTTTGCTGTTCGGCCTCTCCCATGTTTTTCCACTCGTCGGCCGTGAACGACATCGGCTCCGAGCAGGCCATATTCATGCCTCGCGTTCCCTGGAGGTTAAAAACATAAATGAGTTCGTCGATAGGACGAGCTTGGGCCGCATCGTAGCAATAGTACGAGTTAAACATACGAAGGAACGCCCACTGCGTCCAGCGATAATACGAAGGATCGCATGTTTGAACCTCCCGGCTCCAGTCGAACGAGAACCCTATCCTGTCGAGCTGAGAACGATATCGGTTTATGTTGTCGGCAGTTGTAATTGCAGGGCGTTGACCCGTCTGCACGGCATATTGCTCCGCCGGCAGCCCGTAAGCGTCGTATCCCATCGGATGCAGCACGTTAAAGCCCTGGAGCCGTTTATATCTGGCAAAAATATCGGATGCTATGTATCCCAGAGGATGGCCAACATGAAGCCCGGCCCCCGACGGGTACGGAAACATGTCGAGTACGTAATACTTTGGCTTGCCGGCCTCCTCGCTAATCCTGTAAATGTTCGACGCCCGCCATTCCTCTTGCCATTTCGGCTCTATCTCCTTAAAATTATATTCCATTTTGAATTGCTTATTAAATACATTAATTTATTAGTGGGCAAAGGTAATCAAACTTCGGATTAACAGGATTAACGCCGAACCGGCTCCCCCTTCGCCGCCTTAAGCCCCCGCACTGCAGCGCCGGCCTCTACCGTTCCCCTTCAGATCCTTTTACTATCGCTTCGGCCTCCTGCCGCAGCCTTACGGTTTCCACGGTAACGCCGCACTTGGGCAGAACCTTGAGGGCATGGCCTGCGTTCAGCGCCATGAACTTCCCGTTTTTGTATTCCTCCCGGTGCATTACGGCAACCTTAACCAAAGCGCGGGCATACGTAATACTGAAGGATTTGTCGCCCTTAATGGGCATATTGCCGTAAACTTTGTAAGACAGTTTGTAGTAATTTTCGGCAAGATCACAGTCCCCCTTGGCCGCATACAATTTTCCGATATTAAGCGCGTCTACGGCGTAGTTGCGGTCAAGCGATTCCGGTTCTTCCTGCATTAACTTTGCGTCGATCTTCATTACGCAAACATATAGCCGTTCCGCTTCGTCGAGCTCCTTAAGGATAAAATATATATCCGCCATGGCGGCAACAATGTTTGTCGCTATTATGTCGCGCAATTTCTCATTATGAATCGGCACGGTTCCATATATATCCAGGGCTTCCTTATAATACTCCAGCGCCTTCCGAGGCTCGTTAATCCTGTTATGCAATGATGCGATTTCGGATACTACAATTGCGCGCGCCTCATTATAAGGTTCAGCCGTTTCATCTAAAAATGCAAGCGACTCATTATAGTATCGCATAGCCTCGCCGTACTTGCCGCCATTATGAAGGTATGCCGCCAGCGACGACGCCGACTCAAAGCAGGGCAATATCTCGTAAGCCTTGCGGTGGCAGGTTCCGGCCGCCTCTTCGTCGCCCTTTATCTCCGCCATGCAAGCCTTGCGGATAAAATGTATCATCAGCTTGTTGGGATCCCTGTTTGCCGGAAGCGCCGTTGGGTTATCCTCCGTTTTTTTCGGCTTAGCCTTTTTCTTTTTATGTTGAGCCATATTATTTGTTTGTCATTTGGATGCAAGATAGGCATAAAGGCCCGATATTTTTCAGCGCCCGGCTGAACGGTACGAAAGCTTCACGGTTTTCCCGGCAGCCCGTCGCAGCGCAGCAACGGGCTTCAGCGTTCCCGGTCAGGGTAATTTGTTATCTCCACGGCCTGCCGGCGCAGCTCTGCGACCTCGGCGGTATCGCCGCAGGCTGCCAGGATTTCGAGAGCCCGGTTTGCATGTGCCATCATCAGCCGCCTTACGTAATAAAACTTCTGATAGAATACGGCCACCTGAATCAAAGCGCGAATATATGGAATACGCAAAGCGCCGGCGTTGCAGGATATCGCTCTGCCGTAAGCGTCGAGGCATAGCCTGTAATATTTTTCGGCCGGGCCGGTTTTTTCCTGCTCTGCGTACATCTCGCCTATGTTAAGGCAAGTATGCGCAAAGCTCGGCAGATACGTTTCCGGATCTTCCCGTATCAATTGCTCTTCAATCCGGAATATTTCGAGGTATACCCGTTCGGCCTCTGCGAAGATCTCAAGTTTTCCATAAGAAGTAGCCAGATTGTTAAGAATGAAAATCCTTATTTCGTTATGAGTGTCCTGATCGCAGCTTTCGTCTTTAGAATATAAATCCAAAGCCTTCTTATAGTGCGTAACCGCAATCCAGTGATCGTTAAGCTTATTACAGATAAACGCCAGTCCCATATAAGCCATGGCAATGAACTTGTTGTCGGGCTTGGCCTCCCGGCTTGAAATTGCGAGCGCCTTATCATAGCATTGCTTTGCCTCGGGAAACTTCTCGCCGTCGACCAGGCAGTTTCCCAGCATTACAAACGCCTTAAGCGTCGGAAACATCCGGGCAGACTTCCTGAAATACTTTTCAGCCTTCTTCTTCTTATCCTTCGCATAAGCCCTAAAGCCCATAACGAAACACAATAGCGCCAGCCCCTTAGAATCCATTACAAGCGAAAGCAGCTTGCGGAGCGCCCCAACCTTTTCCGGTTCAGGCTTTCGCTTTTTGCGGGCGTTGAGTATCAAAAGGGTTATACCCAGCAAAGAGATCAATCCGCAAAAAAGCGAATGACGCAAAGCCTTCGGATTGCCGTTAGCGATCGACAGTATTATATTCCGCAAATCATAATACCCCGACGCCTCCGGGCAAAACGGAGCGGCAGTCCCAAGCGATGCGATTACCAGCCAGATTGCAAGCAAGCCCCATACGATTATCCTCATAACGTATTATTAATTTTTTATTCGGACGCAAGATAACGATTCCCTCCGTATCTTATTTCGAGACCGGCGGAATTGTTCCCACGCCCGTTATTTTTTCCGGCAGATCTTCTCAACGCTGCAACGCTCCGCGCGGAACCCCGGCAGCCCGTCGCAATGTTACGAACGGCCGGATTGATTTTCGGCGGCCCGTCGGAATTGTTCCCACGCCCGGTAATTTTTCCGGCAGATCTTCTCATGGCTGCAACCGTCCGTGTGGAGCCCCGGCAGCCCGTCGCAACGTTACGATTTGCCGAATTGATTTCCGTCGAGCTTTCGCAACGTTGCGATTTGCCGAATCGTTTTCCGGCAGCTCATCGCAACGTTGCGATTTGCCGAATTGATTTTCGGCGGCTCGTCGCAACGTTACGATTTGCCGAATCGTTTTCCGGCGGCAAATCTCAACGTTACGAAATGCCGAATCGTTTTCCGTCGAGCTTTCGCAACGTTACGAAATGGCGAATGGATTTCCGGCGAGCTTTCGCAACGTTACGATTTGGCGAATCGTTTTCCGGCGGCTCGTCGCAACGTTACGAAATGCCGAATGGATTTCCGTCGAGCTTTCGCAACGTTACGAAATGGCGAATGGATTTCCGGCGGCCCGTCGCAACGTTGCGATTTGGCGAATCGTTTTCCGGCGGCCCGTCGCAACGTTACGATTTGCCGAATTGATTTCCGGCGGCTAATCTCAACGTTACGATTTGGTGAATGGATTTCCGTCGAGCTTTCGCAACGTTGCGAAATGCCGAATCGTTTTCCGGCGGCTCATCTCAACGTTACGATTTGGTGAATTGATTCCCGGCGGCTCATCTCAACGTTACGATTTGCCGAATCGTTTTCCGGCGGCTGATCTCAACGTTACGATTTGGCGAATTGATTTCCGTCGGCAAATCTCAACGTTACGATTTGGCGAATTGATTTCCGTCGGCAAATCTCAACGTTACGATTTGGTGAATGGATTTCCGGCGAGCTTTCGCAACGTTACGATTTGGCGAATGGATTTCCGTCGAGCTTTCGCAACGTTACGATTTTGCGAATTGATTTCCGGCGGCAAATCTCAACGTTACGATTTGGCGAATTGATTTCCGTCGGCAAATCTCAACGTTACGATTTGGCGAATCGTTTTCCGGCGGCAAATCGCAACGTTACGATTTGCCGAATGGATTCCCGTCGAGCTTTCGCAACGTTACGATTTGCCGAATTGATTTCCGGCGGCAAATCTCAACGTTACGATTTGGTGAATGGATTTCCGGCGAGCTTTCGCAACGTTGCGAAATGCCGAATCGTTTTCCGGCGAGCTTTCGCAACGTTGCGATTTGCCGAATTGATTTTCGGCGGCTCGTCGCAACGTTACGATTTGCCGAATCGTTTCCCGGCAACACGTCGCAACGTTACGAACGGCTGAACTGATCCCCGGCAACCCGTCGCAACGTTACGAACGGTAGAACGGTTTCCCGGCAACCTTTCGCAACGTTACGAACGGCTGAACTGATCCCCGGCAACCCGTCGCAACGTTACGAACGGTAGAACGGTTGCCCGACAACCCGTCGCAACGCCGCGAACGGCAGAACTGATTCCCGGCGCCACGTCGCAATCTTGCGAACGGCTGAACGGTTGCCAGGCAGCCTGCCGCAACGCTGCGAAACCGGGAATTGAAAATCCGGCAACCGGTTGCAATTTTTCATTCGTTAAATATAATTTTGACGAAAGAAAAAACATGTTTTGTTTGTTTAAACAAATAATTATATTTGCAGCCGGATACTAATACACCATTAAAGAATAAACGAGATGAAGAAATTCATTACCATTACGTATAAAACTTTGTTGCGTAAGCTCCTGATTGGCGAGCACTTTAATTTTTTTGAGACCGGGGTTATCGTTCCGCTTACAGCCTTAATGGCCGGTTTGCCCATGCTGACCGCAATGTTCAACGCCCTCAAGGCGGTTTTTGCAAAGGAAGACAACCTGTTTAAGCTTAGCCAGCAGGCCTTTCAAACCAAGGAGATAAAGCTTCAGCATGAAATGAGAGTTAATTACTTCATTTTCCTGTGGGATGCGGTAGATATATTAAGGTATGAGGCCAATCCCGGAATTGCGCAGGCTGTGGCGAAAATCGACTACCTGCATCACACTTACGAGAACCTGCCGAGCGAAACCTATTACGATATGACCGGCACGATGACTAACTTCCTCCAGGATTGCGCCCTCGCAGAGTATCAGGATGCTTTCACAACCCTGTCGGGCGCGGGACTGGTAGAATTTGCCCCGATCATAACCCGGATAAACGCGGCGCAGCTTGCGTTCAAAAACCTCTACCAGTCGCGGGCCGTAGACAAGGAGCATGTGGCTCAACTCGGACTGTTGAGCGAGGTGCGGTTCGACGTCGACGAGGTGTTCGATTCCTTTGTTGAAGCCGTTAATACGGCGTGGGCGTCGAACGAGTACGGAACCAAAGACGCCGATCTCCGGTCCAAACTGCTTGAGGTGAAAGAACTTTTGGTTGCCGCCATCCACCAGGCGCAACTGGCTTTGTCGCGCAGGGGCAGGCACCGTAAAACCAAAGAAGACGGGAAGACCGACGACTCTACCCAAACTCCCGACATTTCAAACCCGCCGGCGCCCGACACGCCTCCCCAAACTCCGGATACAACGCCCCCAACCATTGATCCCGACGAGCTGAATCCGCCGGCCGTAGGCGAACGCAAGGTTTAACATGGTAGAAAAAAATAATGGCCGCCGGACTGAACGTTACGGCGGCTTTTTTTGCATTTAACCTTACAATCACAGTATTCAATTCATTTGATTATATTCGCGGCTTACCGTTGCAACTTAATTCAGGCAAGGAAGAAAAACGTTTAATCTTAAAATGTATAATAATATGGAGGAGAAATGGCATAGCAATAATACCGATAATAATCTGCTCGCAGCAATAAAAAAAGACAACCAGGCAGAGGTTGCCCGGATTGCCAAAGAAGCGCCGGGCCGGCGCGCGCGTTGCGAAGCCCTCGGCAACCTTGAGGCCGGCGATCGGCAGGATGCGATACTCAGGCTTGCATTGAGCTGCGCTTCGGAAGAAGTCAGGAAGCCTGCCGTCGGAAAGCTTGCAGCGGCCGATCGCCGGAACCTCCTCCCGGCGCTTGCGGCGCGCAAGCTCGGCCCGAAGTACAGCTTACCGCTTTTGATCCGGATCGCTGAAGACCGCGACCGGGAAGAAAAGTCGGTCTGCAAGGAGGCCTTCCGCCGTATCGCTGCTCCCGCCGGCCGGGCAAGCATTGCGGAGATTGTGAAGATATGCGCCGGCGGATTTCTCTTCAATAATCCGCTGCAAACCCTTCTTCCGCTTCCCGGCAGGCTAACCGGCCGGGAATATGTTGCCGGCGCAGCTCCGGGCGCCGAACGCAACGCAGGCATAACCGCAGCCGGAAAACCTGCGGGCCGTCAACGCCTTGCCCGCGCAGCCCCGGATACCTCCTGCAAGGTGATACGCGGCGCCGCCCTGCCGGAAATTACGGCTAAGGAACTCTTACCTCCGATAACCGCCCGACTGGGCAAGGAAATGGAACGCGGCGCGGACAACCCGGAGCGGAATCATTTTAAAGACATACTGCCGCGCATCTGCCGCAACTTTTACGGTCCTGCCCTTAAAGAGCAGATAATGACTTGCCGGGGAACCGTTGCCGGCGACGGCAAACGGCCCTACCCTCCCGCAGGCCGCTTCATGGTTAACCGGGGCGGCGAGGGTTAATCGACATTTACCTGTTACGAAATATTCCTGTCCGACGTTAGCCGCCGGATATTAATCCCTAAAACATACTCTATCATGAAACTTTTTGCAAAATGGAACAGTAAGACGCCTTGGACCGCCGAGGACGCCGTCAGACGGATCAGTAATCAAAAGAAGCTGGCCCGGATTGCCGTAGAGGCGCACGCCTGGGAAGCGCGAAAGCTTGCCGTTGAGAATCTCGACATAAAGCATCATCATCATCTGCTGACAGGCATTGCGAGAGACGATGTAAACGGCCTGGTGAGGATAGCGGCGAGAAAGCGGCTCATCGCCAGGAGCCATGAGCTCCTCCTTGAAAAGATTGCAACGACCGACGCCGACTACGACGTATGCCTCGAAGCGATAAAGAAACTTACCGGTACGGAGCCTCCCGGAAATCCCTCGCCGGCCGTCGCGACCGACGAATCGTTAAAGATTCGCATGGAGGAGATGGAGCAGCTTATCGGCGAGTCGCACCGGCTGTGCTCGGTTGAGGTAGCTAAAGCAACCCCCGGCCCGTCGGCCGTTGAAGAGATAATGGGAATAATATCCGATCAAAAAATCCTGTTCGACCTGGTGATGAACGTAAAAGATTTTGGAGTTCGCCGCGCGGCCCTTCGCAGGATAACCGACAAGGGACTGCTCCGCAGGCTGATCGTTCGCTTCGGCGAAGGCTTGAACGGCAAATACGAGAAGGATCGGAAGCAAAACGAAGATCTGCTCCTGTTTATTTACGACAAATACGACGACGTTGAGCTCCGTAAGGAAATCGCCGAGTACGACGGCATGATAATCCAGGACTGTCAGCCGGAAACGGGGCATTGGGAAGACGGCGCCGGCCTGGGCGTTAACAAGTCGTACCATATCGACGCCCCGCCGCGCTCCGCCCGCCGCTTTCATGTTCCGGAAGCGTTATGATAACGGGAGTCCCAACGGTTTAGCCTTAAAACTCAATACTTCATGTTGTTCTTTCCGGAATGGAACAGCGGCAAGTTGTCGAAAGCCTTAAAGGCCGTTGAGAAGATCGGCGATCAAAAGAAGCTGGCCCGGATTGCGGTGGAGGCGACAACCTGCGCCGCGCGACAGTTAGCCGTAGAAAAGCTGGAGCCGATTCGTAGCCAGAGCCTCTTCGCCCGTATTGCGGTAGCCGACAGTCATTGGAATGTGCGCCTTGCGGCAATCGACCGGCTCTTCCCGATAGTGCATCAGCCTCTTTTCGCCAGGATCGCAACGACCGACGAGTGGTACGGGGTTCGCCGGATGGCGGTAGATAAACTTATCGCCGAGAGGCATCAGCCGCTTTTGGTTCGGATAGCCGAGAGAGAGGAAGACGATGAAGTTTTGATGGCTGCCATAGCGAAGCTCCCCGACGGTGAGAACCAGTTTCTTTTAGCCGGGATTGCCAAAAGGTCGGAGTATTGGCCTTTGCTCGAAGCGGTAATAAGCAAGCTTACCGATGTGAACCATCTGTTCGACGTGGCCCGTTACGCAAACGACGAGCGGGCCGGCCGGGCGGCTGCCATGAAGATTATTTCCGGCAGTTCCCGAACGGCTTTAACCGGGATCGTTAAAGCGAACCTTAGCGTGGCGGATGTTGAAGCGCTGATAGTAAAGATTTCGGATCAGGACGAATTGTTCCACATAGCGCTGAGCGCAAAAACCCTGGACGCCCGCAAGGCAGCCCTCTCCAAGCTGTCGGACATGGCTCTGCTCCGTCGGCTGATCGCCCTCTACGGTAGGGGCCTGAAATGCCGGGACGAGGAGGAGAGGAGAAATTATGCAAGGCTGCTGCGGTTTGTCTACAACAAATACGACGACGCTTCGGTCAGGAGGAATATTCTTGGGTATGACAGGGCTCTTTTAATAAAAGCCATATACGACGACTGATCTCTGACGGATAGCGATGGTTACAATGAATAACAGGCAGGGCAATTTGACGCGTGATCGCTCTGCCGGGATTTTTTTCAGGTCGTCGCAAAGGTTGGACGTTAAGGATAGATAACGTGCAATGGCTCACAGGGAAGCGCAGGCTGGTAGGAATTTATATGAAAATGCTTACATTTGCGGCGCATTTTCGTAATATAAAACAAGACAATGAGTAACAAAAAGTTTGCCGAGTATACAACGTTCAATCTTTCTGCCGTTAATCGCGAAGTTCTTCGTAAATGGGAGGAAGATAATATATTTCGTAAAAGCATAAAGATACGCGAAGGATCTCCCGCGTTTGTGTTTTACGAAGGGCCTCCTTCGGCCAACGGTATGCCGGGTATTCATCACGTGGTTGCCAGAGCCATAAAAGATATTTTCTGCAGATACAAAACGATGAAAGGCTTTGCGGTAAACCGCAAAGCGGGCTGGGACACTCATGGGCTTCCGGTTGAACTCGGCGTTGAGAAAGAGCTGTGCATAACGAAAGAAGATATCGGACGAAAGATTTCGATTGCCGATTATAACGCGGCGTGTCGGAAAGCCGTTATGAAGTACACGAGGGAATGGGAAGACTTAACGCGCAAGATAGGCTTCTGGGTGGATATGGACGAGCCTTACGTAACCTGCGACAACCGTTACATAGAAACCCTCTGGCATCTGCTAAGCAAACTTTACCAAAAAGGATTACTATATAAAGGATACACCATTCAACCTTACTCGCCGGCGGCCGGTACAGGGCTCAGCACTCATGAGCTGAATCAACCCGGCGCCTACCGCGACGTAAAAGATACAACCTGCACTGCGCAATTCCGGATCCTCACTCCCAAGCCTGCAATGACCAATCACGGCGAAGCTTTTTTCCTTGCCTGGACAACTACGCCCTGGACGCTTCCGTCGAACACTGCCCTATGCGTAGGCCCGTCTATCCGCTACGTTGCCGTTGAAACCTGGAACGCGTATACCGGGGTGCCGATCACCGTAGTTCTTGCCCGCGATTTGGTACCCTCATATTTTGATCGGTCGGCCGAAGTAACAGCCGAAGCATTTGCCGAATTACCGCCTTTCAAGCTTGGCGAAAAGCGTATTCCGTACAGAATTGCCGGCGAATGGAGCGGCGAGGAGCTTACCGGAATCCGCTACGAGCAACTTATCCCATGGGTGGATCCCGGCGAAGGAGCCTTCCGCGTAATACCGGGCGATTTCGTAACAACGGCCGACGGAACGGGCATCGTTCACATTGCTCCGACCTTCGGAGCCGACGACGCCAAAGTGGCCCGCATCAATGGAGCGCCTCCGCTGCTGCTTACCGACAAAGACGGGAATCAGCGTCCTATGGTTGACCTCGCCGGCAAGTTTTTCCTTCTCAAAGATCTTGATCCCGACTTTGTTCAGGAGCAGATGAACGTTGCCGACTATGATCCATTTGCCGGCAGGTACGTGAAAAACGAATATGATCCGCAAATAGCCGACGGCGGCGAAACCCTCGATATTTCTATTTGCTTGATGCTGAAAGTACAGAACCGCGCCTTCCGTATCGAAAAGCATATTCATAACTATCCGCATTGCTGGCGAACCGATAAGCCCGTACTTTATTATCCGCTCGACAGTTGGTTTATCCGTACCACCGCCTGCCGCGAGCGCATGATAGAGCTTAACGAAACCATTACCTGGAAGCCTGCAAGCACCGGAACAGGCCGCTTCGGCAAATGGCTTGAAAACCTCCAAGACTGGAATCTAAGCCGTAGCCGCTTTTGGGGAACGCCGCTCCCAATATGGCGTACCGAAGACGGAAGCGAAGAAATATGTATCGGCTCCCTTGCCGAGCTGATCGCCGAGATTGAGAAGTCGATAAAGGCCGGGCTGATGGAAGAAAACCCGTATCGCAATTTCCGTCCGGGACTTTACACCAAAGAAAATTACGATAAGGCCGACCTCCACCGTCCGTACGTCGACGATATTATCCTCGTATCGTCGAAAGGCAAACCCATGAAGCGCGAGCTCGATCTTATCGACGTATGGTTCGATTCGGGCGCAATGCCTTATGCGCAGATCCACTATCCGTTTGAGAACCGCGAAGCCTTTGAGAGCGGCTCTATCTTTCCCGCAGATTTCATTGCCGAAGGCGTTGATCAAACTCGCGGATGGTTCTTCACCCTCCACGCAATAGCTGCGATGACCTTTGACAGTGTTTCCTTCAGGGCCGTAGTGTCGAACGGGCTGGTGCTTGATCGTAACGGCAACAAGATGTCGAAGCGTCTTAACAATGCCGTTGATCCGTTTGAGACAATAGAACAGAACGGCTCCGATCCGTTACGCTGGTATATGATAACCAACGCCTCGCCCTGGGATAACGTTAAGTTTGATCCGGATGGGCTTGAGGAAGTAAAGCGCAAATTCTTCGGAACGCTATATAATACGTATTCCTTCTTCGCTCTCTATGCCAACGTTGACAACTTCGACGGATCGCAGCCTGAAGGATCCTGCGCCGACCGTCCGGAGATAGACCGCTGGATCCTATCGCTGCTCAACAGCCTGACGCGCAACGTTGACTCCTGCTTCGACAATTACGAGCCAACCCGCGCCGGACGCGCTATATCCGACTTTGTGGTGAATCACTTGAGCAATTGGTACGTCCGCCTCAACCGTCGCCGGTTCTGGGGAGGCGAAATGAACGCCGACAAGATCTCGGCATATCAAACCCTATACGCATGTCTCGAAACCGTGGCCCGGCTGATGGCCCCCATCGCCCCGTTCTACTCCGACCGCTTGTTTACCGACCTTGTGAGCGTAACCGGACGCAACAGCGCAGAGTCGGTACACCTTGCCGACTTCCCCGTCTGCAACGAATCGCTCATCGACGCCGAGCTTGAAGAACGGATGCAACTTGCCCAGGAGATATCTTCGATGACGCTGGCACTCCGCCGGAAAGTAAACATCAAGGTTCGCCGGCCGCTGCAAGCTCTCATGATCCCCGTTGCCGACGCCGGTGTCCAAGAAAAAATAGAAGCGGTGAAGAATCTTATCCTGAACGAAGTGAACGTTAAGGAAATGATATTTGTAGACGGATCGGCCGCAACGCTCGTCAAAAAGGTTAAGCCCGACTTCAAGAAGCTCGGCCCCCGCTACGGCAAGATCATGAAGCCCCTCGCCGAAGCCATCAAAAACATGAGCCGCGACGATATCGCCACGCTCGAAACCGCCGGACGCTTCACCTTCAACATCCAAGGACAGGAAGCCGAGATTGTTGCCAACGACGTTGAAATCATATCAGAAGACATACCCGGATGGCTCGTGGCCAACGAAGGACGCATCACCGTTGCCCTCGATATCACGATAAGCGAAGCCCTCCGCCGCGAAGGAATCGCCCGCGATCTGGTAAACCGTATCCAGAACCTGCGCAAAAGCAACGGACTTGAAATAACCGACAAAATCAAAATTCACATCCTATCGTCAGACGAAACCGACGCAGCCGTCGCCGAGCACAAAGACTATATAATGAACCAAGCACTCGCCGTATCGCTCAAACCCGTCGACATCCTCAGCGAGCCCACTATACTTGAGTTCGACGACTTTAACGTTTCAATCCGTATAGATAAAGTATAATCAAACAAGTAAGTACATAATTTTCCAAACTAAAAAAACAAAAAGAATATGGGAGAAAAAACACGATATTCCGATGCCGAACTTGAAGAGTTCCGCGCAATCATCTTAGACAAGCTGGCAAAGGCCCGCATCGACTACGACAGCCTTCGAGCCGGCATCACCAATTCCGACGGCAACGACGTTTCAGACACCTCGCCAACGTTCAAAGTACTCGAAGAAGGCGCATCCACTCTCTCCAAAGAAGAATCCGGACGATTAGCGCAACGGCAAATGAAGTTCATACAAAGCCTGCAAGCCGCCCTGATACGCATCGAAAACAAAACCTACGGCGTTTGCCGCGAAACAGGAAAGCTCATTCCCAAAGAGCGACTAAGAGCCGTTCCGCACGCAACGCTAAGTATCGAAGCAAAAAACAGAGACAACAGATAAATGAAGAAAAAAGGTTTAGGAGCAATATTGATAATAATATTGCTTCTTATTTTTGACCAGTGGTTAAAGATTGCCGTTAAAACCAATATGCTCCTCGGCCAGAGCATCGAAATAACATCCTGGTTTAAAATATACTTCACCGAAAATCCCGGAATGGCCTTCGGGATGGAAATAATCGGCAAGCTCTACCTTACCGTTTTCCGCATCATAGCCATGGGATTCATGATATGGTATCTGGCGAGGATAATCAAGCAAGACTATAAATTCGGGTACATAGCCTGCATCGCCCTCGTAACCGTAGGCGCGATAGGCAACATAGTCGACTCCGTATTTTACGGCGTGATATTCGACGCAAGCCCCTACTGGCCAAGCCAGGTGCCAAGCCCCATTCCCATCGACCTTCAATCGCGAATACCCCTCCCGGCCACAATATTCCCCTCCGGAGGCGGATACGGAACATGGCTCCACGGCAAAGTGGTCGACATGCTCTACTTTCCACTCATTGAAACCACCCTGCCCGACTGGATACCCATCATCGGAGGCAACGAATTTGTATTTTTCCGACCAATATTCAACCTCGCCGATTCGTCGATAAGCGTAGGCGTATTCCTTCTCTTCATCTTTTACCGCCGAACACTCTCGAAAAGCTTCTCAAAAGCCGAAAGCAATGCTGCATAAGTACTGCCTCATACTGCCGGCCCTACTCATGATCGCCTCATGCAGCAAGGCACCGGGAGGCATTTTGCCGGAAAAAAAGATGAAAGACGTAATGATCGACGTACAACTTGCCGAGCAAATGATGGTCTCCAACTACGCCGTCTACCCCGACAGCACCCACAAAGCAGCCCTGCTCGCATCCGTTTTCCGCAAGCACCGCATCACGCAAGCCGTTTACGACAGCTCGCTCGTATGGTACGGGAAAAATCTCAACATAATGCTGCAAGTACTCGACCTTGCCATCAAAGACGTCGACGTCAGAATAAGCAAACTCGGCAACCTCCAGCTACAAGCCGAAGCCGTGCGCACCGACTCGGTCAACATCTGGAAGCAAGGCCCACGGTTTACATTCAACCCGCAGGCAGCCTTTAACGCAACCGTATTTAACATTATCCCCGAAACCGGAGCCTACGTATCCGGCAGCTCCTTTGTATTCAACCTCAAGATCTGGGGAATCGACCCGCGCCTCGAACGCCTGCCCGCAATAAAAATCGCCGCCGAGCTATCCGACACAACCTTCATCCTCCGCCAAACCATACCATCCGACGGCTTCCACAGCTTCACCCTGAAAACCCTCCCAACCAAGCCCATCCGCCGCGTGTACGGCTACCTGCGAATCGACAAAACACAGGCGCCGTATTACAAAATCTACGTCGACAGCCTGAGCCTTGTAAGGCTAAACTACGGCTTGCGCTAACCCCCCATGCGCCGCTACGCCGCCCATTACGTTTGCTGGCAAACCATCCGCCCCATGAGTTATGTTGAAACGTCGGAAGGAATATTTAACGGCGTATATCCGCTCGAAACCGAGCCGCACTCAACAAAATTTTACAACGGAATCCTCGTCCCCCTACCCCACGGAGCCATCCCGCTCCCATCCCACTCGCCCGCCGACCTCTGCCGCATGAGCGCCGTCATCCGGCCCGGATCGCCCTTTGCGCTCTGGCAAATTCATGAAGATATGGCAAGGATTGTGAGCCATTGAATTGATAATCGAGGAGCCGCCTGCGATTCAATTATCCGTTGCCGCGGCCTCGTCCAGCTTTGCCTTAGCCCCCTTTCGCAGCTTCCGGCGATGCGCCACATTAAGCTCCATCTGATGAAGTTCGCCAACGATAACCTCCTTTATTTCAAGCAAAGCGCTTTGCTGATCAGGATCTTGAGAGCCAAGCTCGTTTACCGTACAAGCCACGTTAACGCCGTCGACAAGAGTGGCAAACACATCGTCGATCTCGGCGCGCACATAGCGGAGCTTACCAAGTTCGGCAACCTGCTCTTTACTTAGCGAGCGAGCATTGTAAAGGCTCCTGTATGAACTGTAAACGGCCTTCATGCGGTTAACTTGCGATGAAAGGCCCAAAAGCTCAACGGCGGGCTTATAAGTAGGGCTGTCGCAACTCTCAAGAAAGCTATCCAGCAATCCGCTCATTTCGGGATAATCAACCTTCGGGATCCTGACGAACATTTTAACAAGAAACTGCAACGTTGTCATCGCCTGTAATTCAACCGGATTTGTTGAAAAACGAACTATGTCGATGCTGTGCTTAAAATAGGAGAAGTAAGCCGTAAGCATTTCTACCATCCGGGCAATATCCGGGGTTAAAATTGAGGCTTCATTCTTTTTGAAGATCTTATCCTCAAGCTGAAAAGCAGATTTTAAGGAGAGGAAAATCTCATTAAGCTCTTGGAATCTAACTATAATGGCCTCTAATCCGGCAATTATCCCGCGGGAGTAAAAATCGAAATGCTCGCCGTTATGGAGCTTCGAGAGCAGTTTTTTGAATCGAATTGAAATTAGCTTTTTCATGATTACATGGATTATAATGTTTTTTTAATTAGCGCAAATATAAATAGACTTTCCGATAAAGCCGCAAAAAGGGAGGAAACCTTGCAGAACATTTCCGGAGACTTTCCTCCAAGGAGGAAACCTCGCAGCATATTTCCGGAGACTTTCCTCCAAGGAGGAAACCTTGCGGAACGCTTCCGGAGACTTTCCTCCATTTAATCCCCCCTCTTAGCCCCATTAGCAGCTAATTTTAAGCCCTCGCTTTGAAATTCTCAATGGAATGATACCTTTGCAAAAAATCACCAACTCCAAAAAAACACTCACAAAAATCTTTCAAAGCATGAAAAACAAAATCATTTTATTAGCAGTTATCCTTGCAGGAGCCACGCTCGCCATCGCCCGGCCGGGCACCGACGACAACAAAAGCCGCATCGCAGCCAACCCGATGAACCTTGCCTACCGCTTTCAACCCCCCGACAGAGAGCCCGTGCGGAGAGAAGCCGCCGATCCGGTTTGCGAATATTTTAATGGGAAATATTATTTGTTTGCCTCGAAGTCGGGAGGCTACTGGAGCTCGACCAACCTTGCGCAATGGACATTTATCCCATGCCGAAGCATCGCAACCATCGACGATTACGCCCCTACAATCCTCATAATCAACAACGAAATTTTCTTTATGGCCTCCGGCAAGCCCGCCCGGATCTTCAAAACTTCCGACCCCGACAAGGATAATTGGACGGAAATAGAGTCAAAATTCGTCTTCCCAACCGAGGTTTCCCAAGATCCCGCCTTCTTTCGCGACGACAACGGGCGCGCCTACCTTTACTGGGGATGCTCAAACGTTACGCCGATTTACGGCGTTGAAGTTGACCCCGCCGACGGGTTTAAAGCCGTTGGCAAGGTGCAAACCCTCATCGTTCATAACTCCGCGATTTACGGATGGGAAACGTCGGGAGAAAATAACGAGCTAAACAAAGACGGCTGGAACGAAGGCCCTTGTATGCTGAAATACAACGGGAAATATTATCTGCAATACGCCGGTCCCGGCACCGAATTCCGATCCTACGCCGACGGCCTGTACGTTGGCGAGCATCCGCTGGGCCCCTTTCGCTACGTTGAATCCTCGCCGTTTTCGTTCAAGCCCGGCGGATTTATCGGCGGAGCGGGCCACGGTCATACTTTTCGCGACAAGTACGGCAACCTTTGGCACGTGGCCAGCATGAAAATATCGCAGCGGCATATGTTTGAGCGCCGTTTGGGCCTTTTTCCGCTCTATCCCGTTGCCAACGGCTTTGCCCAGCAGGCTGTGTTGTCGGACTATCCTTTCCTTATCCCCGATCGCAAGATGGATTTCTCGCGGGAGGAGTGTTCGATGGGATGGAATATGTTAAATTATTCGGCCTCGGCAACGGCCTCGTCGTCGGTTGCCGGTCATGGGCCGGAGCTGGCTTTTAACGAGAATATTGAAAACTGGTGGGCGTCGGAGAGCGGCAAGGCGGGCGAGTGGCTGCAGTCAGACATGGGGCAGGCGATGGAGGTAAACGCCGTGCAGGTTAATTTTTCCGATCACGATTTCAACATTCGCGCTCCTCATCCGCCCTTTATCTATCGCTATTACATTGAATCGTCGACCGACGGGCAAGCATGGCGGCGCATTGCCGACCGCAGTAAAAACACCGCCGACGCCGCCCACGAACTTATCGTTCTCGACGCTCCGGTGAAAGCCCGCCACCTGCGAATTGTAAACGCAGCCGACATCCCCGGCAAATTCTCCGTTTCGGGCTTCCGGGCTTTCGGTAAAGGAGAGAGGGCTGCACCGAAGCCCGTTACCGGCTTGCGCGTGGTTCGGAACGAGGCCGACAAGCGCAGGTACGCATTGGAATGGCCGCCGAGCGAGGGGGCCGCGGGCTATATTGTTCGCGCCGGACTTAGTCCAGATGCCCTTTACCATTCCGTTATGGTATACGAAAACCGTTACGAGGGAGGCTTTTTCAACCGCGATTCGGAGTATTATTTCAGAGTTGACGCTTTTAACGAGAGCGGCCTGTCGCCTGTTCCTTAAGCTGTTTATATTATGCGGAGATTTGCCGGCCGGCCGGTAAATCGTCGGCTGTGCGCTATCTTTTAATGTTGAATATATTGCCGGGTAAAATATTGTTGTATCTTTGGACAAACATTTAAACTCGTATGAAAAACAGATTCTTATTAGAGCAAGGTAGCAACCGGGTAATGCCAAAAATCTTGATGATTATTCTGGCGGTTCTAATTTTACTTTTTTGTTCATGGGGCGTACTTTCACTCGCCGCCCGTCGGATAGTCGACAAGCGATTGGCGAGTATAGAGAACGCCTACAATTTACAAATCACTTATCGTTCGGTATCGCTTAAAGGATTGAGCGGGCTAAGCCTGACCGGGGTAACTTTTAAGTCGGCCTATTCGCCGGCGAGCTTCAGCGCAGGTAGCTTTGACATTCGCACGAATTTTATCAAGCCATCCGACGAGGGATATCAAATCAAGAGTTTTAATGTTAGCGATATTAACGTTTACATCGCATCTCAGCCGTCAACCGCCAAGGAAGCCAAGGCCGTCGGCGTTAATCCGAACTACGCCCGCATCTTGAGCGATCTTTTCGACGGATTTTCGTCGATACTTCCCAACTTGCCTCCCAGCGTATCAATCCAAAGGCTCCGGATCATACATCAAGGCCGCAAAGGCTCCGAAGCCGAATATTACGTACCGTCGGTAAACATATCAGGCTCCCGCTTCGTTGCCCGTATGCAAAACGACAATCGCAACGCCTCCTGGACATGTCGCGGATCGTACAACCCCTCCGCCTCCAAGCTCAGCCTCCGCATGTACCGCGACAACAACGCCCCGCTCCAACTGCCCGTCCTGGAAAAGGAATTCGGGGCCACCGTTCTTCTCGACACCCTGATTCTCGACCTGCAAAGAGGCCCGGCCGGCGGAACAAGGCAAGTTGTTGCCGGCAAGATCGGCGTAAAGGGCTTGAGCGTTGAGCATCCCAGCCTTCACAACGAGGCCATCTTTCTCGACCGAGGATTCGCCGGATTCCGCATCAACGTTGGGTCCAACTATATTGAGCTTGACAGTTCGGCAACTTCCGTTCACTACAAGCGGCTGCAGTTCCGTCCGTACATTCTCTTGGCAAAGAATAGGGATTGGAGGATAAAGGCTGCGCTAAACAAGCCGTATTTCCCGGCCGCCGACTTCTTTGAATCGCTTCCCGCAGGATTGTTCGGCAGTATCGACGGGCTTAAGGTATCGGGAATGATGTCGTACCGGCTGCTGCTCGACATTGATCTCGGTAAAATCGACAATCTGGTATTTGAGTCGTCGGCGCAGTCGCACAATTTCCGCATCCTCTCGTTCGGCAAAACCGATCTCAGCCTTATGAGCAAGGCCTTCCTCCACACCGTTCGCGAAGGAGGCCAGACCGTTCGCGAGATGGAAGTAGGCCCCCAAAGCCAGAACTTTACTCCCATTGAAAAGCTGCCGAAGAACCTCCGTAACGCCGTACTCGTTGCCGAAGACTATTCGTTTTACACTCACAAAGGATTCTACGACGAAGCTTTTGTTCGCTCCTGGAAAGAGAATCTGAAAGCGCGCAAGTTTGTTCGCGGCGCAAGTACGCTGAGTATGCAGGTTGTGAAGAACGTTTTTCTCGGACACAGTAAACTCATCTCCCGCAAGCTCGAAGAAATCCTTATCGTATGGCTTATTGAAAACAACCGGCTCACCTCAAAGGCTCGGATGCTCGAAGTGTACCTCAACATAATTGAATGGGGCCCCAACGTTTACGGCATCACCGAAGCGGCGCGATACTATTTTATAAAGGAGCCGTCGGCCCTGACTCTTAGCGAGTGCATCTTCCTTGCCTACATCATACCCTCTCCTAAAAAGCTTAAAGACAACTTCCACGGGATGCGCCCCAAGATGAAGTACTACGAATTTTTCGACGACACAGTTAAGCGCATGAAGCGTCGCGGATTCGTCGGCAGCTCGGAGGCGGCGCGAGCCAATGCCAACGTCAATTTCCGAGGGGCGGTGCTCAATCACCTTGGACATAAGTAAGGCGGGGAATACCGGAATAAAAAGGAAACGGAGGTTATTAGTTTAGCCTCCGTTTTTTCTGCTCTATCATGGGCGAATGCCCGGCTGAGGAACGCCCTACGGTTTAAAGTCAATCCTCACTCGCGTACCCTCGTTAATAACCGAGCTGATCGAAACTTCGGCTCCGTAAGCGCGAAGGATATGGATCGAGAGGCTTAGCCCGATGCCGTTGCCGGCGTACTCGCGGGTGTTGACGGCGCGATAAAAGGGCTGGAATACGCGGTCGATTTCGTTTGGAGGGATACCGATTCCTTTGTCAGCAATGTCGAGCGCATAGGCGCGAAGGCGGAGCTCTACGGTTTTGTTGCCCGAATATTTCAGGGCGTTGCCGATGATGTTCTCAAGGGCCGTTTTGAGGAGTTCGGGATTTATTTCGAGGGTGAAGGAAAAATTGTCGGTTGAGAAGCTGATCCGGTCGCCGTTGAAATGTTGCATGATAAACTCGGCTAAGATAACCGTTTCGGTTCCGCTCCTGAGTATCTCTCCCTCGCCTTTCGAGAGGAAGCGAAGGCGTTGCATGAGACTGATGATGCGGCTTGTTTCCTCCGATATCCTATGCAAGGCCAGCTTGTATTCATCGGCCGATCGCTCTTTTAGGAGGGTGATTTCACATTCGCCCTGTATGGCCGTGAGAGGATTGTTAAGCTCGTGCGAGGCGTTGCCTACAAAAGCTTTCTCGCTCCGGAACGCCCTGTCGATACGGTTAATCATTTTACGCGCCAAGCGTTGCCCCACGGCATACACAGCCCAGGCTTCAATTACCAGCGATCCGGCTGCAAATACAATCCGAACCCAAAGTGGCGTAGCCGGCGAGAGGATCGTAAGAGGCAGGAAAAAGAGGAGGGATCCGCCGGCGGTGATGCACATTAAAGCCAGCGTATAGCGGCGGGTAGACCGTTCGATGCTCATGCTTCGAGGCGGTATCCCACGCCGGGAACGGTGTGGATTATCTTGCGGTCAAAGCCCTTGTCGATCTTAATGCGGAGGTAATTAACGTATACGTCGACAATGTTCATGTTGCGGTCGGCCTCCTTATCCCATACGCGACGGATGATGTCGGGGCGGGATACGGCCGAGCCTTGGTTGGCCAGCAGGTATTCAAGCAGGCGGTATTCTCTTACCGTCAGGTCAATGGCCTGCCCTCCGCGAACGGCGCGATGACCTGATGGATCGAGCGATAAGTCGCCGCATACGAGCCGTGGCCGAGATACCGTATCGGATACCCTCCGCCGGAGCAGGGCGCGGATCCGCACTTCAAGCTCGCGGAAGATAAACGGCTTAGACAGGTAATCGTCGGCTCCGGCTTCGAGGCCTTTAACTATATCGTCGGTCGAGTCGAGGGCTGTTAGCATGATAACGGGCGAGGAGTAGCCAAACGAGGAGCGATAGGCGGCGCATAGTTCCAGCCCGTTCATGCGCGGCATGATCAGGTCGAGGATTAGGAGGTCGAATGTCTCTTGCCGGAGGATCTCCCAGGCTTCGGCGCCGTTGGTTGCGATCCTGACTTCATGCCCGAATTCTTTCAGGCCTCGTTCGATGAAGGAGGCTATGTTTACTTCGTCTTCCGCAAGGAGGATCTTGGCCATGTTTGTATCGTTATGCGATGCGCCGTTACCAGGCGAACGAGGTTTCGTAAACGCTGCTGTTGCCGCAGGCGTCTGTTAGTATAAACTTGAGTTTGTGATTGCCGCGGGCGAGGCGCGATGAGTCGAAGCGATAAGTGGCCAAGCCCTTTTTGCCGTCGAGCTCAAAGAGGGCGTACTTGCCGTCTATCTCGCCCCGATAGGTTTCAATTCCGCTGAGATTGTCGGATATGCGGATGTTGACGGCTCGCTGAGTCGCCCAGGCGCGGGGATTAACGGGCTTGATCTCAGGAGCGGTAATATCATACATCACGGTGTGCGCTCCGAGCTCGCGGATCGAGGCTTCGATCCATCCCCCCGAATATTTGCCTCCGATCCATACGGCGCGATTGCCCTGGAGGCGAACGATGCCGTACTTGCCTTTGTCGTCGAGGCTGTCGGCCGTGAGGCGGATTGAGAGGATGGCTTTGTCGTGGAGCGGGATGTAACTGTCGTGGAGGTGATGAACGGCAGCGAGGGCCGAGGGTCTTTCGCTCGTAGCGTAGCGGAAACGGAAGCTGCTGTAAAGGTTGCCGTCGGCGATCGAGAGCCGTATGCCTTTTGCTCCGAAGCGGTTTTCGCCTCTCCAGTGGAACAGCTCCAAACCGGCTGTGTCGGGCTCGACAATGGGCTGCCGCTTGCCCGTTATAACGAAGGTTTGCTTCGTTTGATTGCCGAAGGCGTCTTTCAAAAGATATGTAATCCGGTACGGACGCTCCTCGTTAATAACCGCAACGCCCCGATTGAGCGCTCTCAAGCTGTGGAGCTTGTTGCCCGGCTCGATAAAGCTTTTCATAAAGAACGAACGATGGTTGCGCCACTGGGCCGGGTCGATAAAGGAGTTGATATACCGAGTGTCGAGCCCGATTGAGAAACTGTCGAGCAGGCTGTTAAAAACTACCTTGCCGTCGATGCCCATCACGATTTGATGAATGCCGTAAATGTTGGTTGTGCCGTCCATGTAGTCGTAGGCTTTGAGGGCGACGCCTATTTCTCCCCATGCCTCGGCCTTGCCGGAGATAGTTGTCGATCCGCTTTTGCTTACTCCGAGCTTGAGCTCTAAGGGCGAGCTGCCGCCGTTAACCGCGCCTTTTCCTTCAAAAGGATATACCATGAAGCCGTCGATACGGGGCGGGCGGGTGTCGGTAATCATATGCTTGTAGTATCGGATTGGGTCGATAACGTTGTCGGTGGCCGCGTCGCGTACCTCGAAGTGGAGATGGGGGCCGCCGGAGCTTCCGGTATTGCCCGATAGGGCTATCCGGTCGCCTTTCGTAACGGGAAACATTTCGGGAGAAAGATTTACGTCGATCGAGAAGCTTTCCTGCTCGTACTGGAGCTCCTTCACATAGGCCGCAATCTTGTCGTTGAAGCGAAGCAAATGTCCGTACACAGTTTTCAGTCCTCCCGGATGAATAATATAAAGCGCATGCCCGAATCCCCATGGACTAACCACAATCCGCGAGATATAACCGTTGTCGACGGCGCGCACGGTCTTTCCCTCAACGCCCATCGTTTTGAAGTCGATACCCGAATGGAAGTGATTAGTGCGGAGCTCGCCAAAGTTGCCGCTAAGCAGGATAGGGATGTCGAGCGGATTGCGAAGGTTGTCGCCGGCCTCCTGAGCCTGCGTTGTTACGGCCGCAAGCATAGCTGTTAATAAAAGGATTCGCGCGCGCATATCCCTGTTAATATGATCGTGCAAACAGTACCCGGCGAGCGGAGGGAAGACCGCTAACCATGCAAACGCCGGGCGATGCTTCGCCCTCTACCGGGATGCAACGGATGGTGGCCTTGGTTTCGCTTTTCACGAGCTCCTCGGTTTCGGGCGAGCCGTCCCAGTGCGCCATTACGAAGAAGCCTTCCTCGATTTTCTTCTTAAAGTCTTCGTACGAATCAACATTTACGATGCGGGATGAGCGGAAGTCGAGGGCCTTGCGATAAATGCCGGCCTGTATCTCGGCCAGCAGGTCTTTGATGCGCAGCTCGATGCCCTCCAAAGGCAAGGTTTCTTTTGCGAGCAAGTCGCGCCGCATCACTTCTACGGTTCCGTTTTCCATGTCGCGGCCGCCGATGGCAAGGCGAACCGGAACTCCCTTCAGCTCGTACTCGGCAAATTTCCATCCCGGCTTGCGGTTGTCGGCGTCGTCGTACTTCACGCTTATGCCAAGGTCGCGAAGCCTGGCGGCGATGGCGTTGGCCCGCTCGCCGATCTGCGCGAGCTGTTCCTCGCTTTTATATATAGGAATGATAACAACCTGGATGGGAGCAAGGCGCGGCGGCAGAACCAGACCGTTATCGTCGGAGTGGGCCATTATCAAGGCCCCGATCATGCGGGTTGTAACGCCCCACGAGGTAGCCCAGGCGTAATCGGTTTTGCCTTCGCGGTCGATAAACGTAACGTCGAACGCCCGTCCGAAGTTCTGGCCGAGGAAGTGCGAAGTACCGGCCTGCAAAGCCTTGCCGTCTTGCATCATCGCCTCGATGCAATAGGTTTCGAGCGCGCCGGCAAAGCGTTCGCTGGCGGTCTTCACGCCGCGGATTACGGGAAGGGCCATAAAGTCTTCGGCAAAGCGGGAGTAAACGCCCAGCATCTTAATGGTTTCCTCCTCGGCCTCGGCCCGGGTGGCGTGAGCCGTATGCCCCTCCTGCCAGAGAAATTCGGCGGTGCGGAGGAAAAGGCGGGTGCGCATCTCCCAGCGCATCACATTGGCCCATTGGTTGATGAGGATGGGCAGGTCGCGGTACGACTGTATCCAGTTACGATAGCTGTGCCATATTATTGTTTCGGAGGTTGGACGGATTATCAGCTCCTCTTCGAGCTTTGCGGCCGGGTCGACAATAACGCCGCTTCCGTCGGGCGCATTTTTGAGGCGGTAGTGGGTAACAACGGCGCACTCCTTGGCAAATCCCTCAACGTGGGCGGCCTCCCGGCTCATGAACGATTTGGGGATGAGGAGCGGGAAGTAAGCGTTTGAATGGCCGGTTTCCTTAATCATATCGTCGAGGGCTCTTTGCATTTTTTCCCAGATAGCGTAACCGTAGGGCTTGATAACCATGCAGCCTCGCACGGCCGAGTTCTCGGCCAAGTTGGCCTTTATCACTAAGTCCTGGTACCATTGCGAGTAGTTTTCTTTTCTGGTGGTAAGCTCTTTTAATTCTTTTGCCATAACTTTTTTTGTATAGATTGATTTTTTTGAATTTTAACGAGCGCGAAGATACGGTTTTTTGCCAACTGCGGAGGGCGGCCTTTGCATCCTCCATAAATTTACTATCTTCGCGCATCCTTCCCAACTATGCTCAATCTTAAAAAAACTATTATAGAATGAAGAAGAAATCGAAATCAAAAAACCTCTTTGAGATATTTCCGAGCGAAGCAAACGCTGCCGGCGCTCCCGGAATCAAAGCACAACCTGTCGACGATTTATTCTCGCTCGACAGCGAAAGCTTTGAGTTAGCGCCGCCCGTCGCCGCCGCCGAGCCGGAAGAGCCGTCCTGGGCCGAACCTGTCTCCGAGCCCTCGTTACCAGCTGAGCCCGAGCCCGAACCTGAGGCAGAGCCCGCCGATCTCACGGTTGACGATCCCGAACCTGAGGCCCAAGAGGCCGAACCGGCGGTTGAAGATCACGAACCGGAAGCCCGGGAGGACGAACTTACGGTTGAGCCCGAACCGGAGCTTCCGGCGCTCCCGCCCTCCGAGCCGGATGTTGAGCCCGCATCCCCTACCCCGCCCGTTGCCGAGGTTATTGTAAACGCCAACGGCCTTGCGAGCCGGATTGCGTATGTCAACGGGTTATCGGCGGCCTCGAATCAATCGAAATTGGTGGAAATAGCTGTAACCGATCCTCAAATTGAAGTATGCAAGGCAGCCCTTAAACGCTTGACCACCCGCGAAGTAATAATGCAGGTAGCCTCGGCCTACCGCAAGCGTTTGCAAGGAGCTACCGGGGCTTCAAAGGCCATGTATGAGGAATTGTTCAGGTTTCTTTGCGAGAATTGCATAAGGAAAATCACATCTAATTAAGTTTTGAGCATCTTGAATTGAAGATTATATGGGAGGCGTTGAACGGAACCGGGTTCAACGCCTCTTTTTTTGTTTTCATTTCCCGGAAGGCGGATGGGACCATGGATTTCTTCCGGAATTTTTTCGGAAGCTTTCCATGTTCGCAGATTGCTCCGGAAAATATTTCGGATACAATCAATAAACATGGATTTCTTCCGAAAATTTTCCGCAAGGAATCTATGAATATTTATTACTTGCGAAAATTCCTTGCAAAGAATATATGAACATTGATTTGATCCGGAAAAATATCTTATAGAATACATGAGCATTGATTGTACCAGGAAATTATCCGCAAGGAATATATAAGCATATATATGGCCGGAAAATTATCCGCATGGAATATATAATCACGTATACCTTCCGAAAAATTTCCGCTGATAATACATGAACCAATATTATTCCTTATCTTTGTATTCATAATAAAAGAAAATTCTACGAGCATGAAAAAATTGATAAGTATCCGGTTCAGAGATCTTTTAAGAAAACTCTACAACGGCGAGCACAGCGGTTTTTACGACCGCCAAATATATATCCTGGGCTCTATAATAAGCAGATTACCCCAGCTCGAAGGGCTTTACCTCGACTTAAAGGCAGTCTTTAAGCGCGAGGAGGATGTTTTCAAGAAAAACGAAGGTTCGCTGTTAACTCCGGATATTGCCAAGCTGGCGGAAATGATTACGGCCTACTTTTCCTATTTTAAGCACAGCGTGGATATAGTTCGCTTCTCTAAGAACAACAGCGAACTGAATGCAATGAGCAAGCTCCTTTTCCTGATTAACACGTATGCCGACATAATGACGGCCGGCTATACCGACATGAGCGGAATGGCAGACGTATTCCTTGAGAATTGCGACGATCCCGAATACAAGCCCTCCGTTGAGCTCCTGGGCCTGTCTGCCCAGGTTACCCGCATGAGAGCCGCCCACGCATCGTTCACAAGTCTTTACAATACCCGCTCGCTGAACAGAGAGCATATTGCCGAGCTCGGCAGGCTCCGCGATATCCGTCCGGAAGTAGACGACGCCTTTGCCTCGCTGGTCGACGGGGTTAACGTTGCCTGGATTACCAACGAGATCGGGGCGAAAGACGCCAACCTCGGCGAGGCGTTGATTGAGGCTAAGGAGATGATTGTAGGGCTGATCCGCCAGATGAAGATCGAGGTGGCGCACAGGGGCAAGAAGCGCAAGCGGTCGGCGCATAAAGAGGCGGAGGCTGCAACAACCGTTGAGCCCGCGCCCCCCTCGCATCCCGCAACCGACGAAAAGCCTGCCGGCGGGAATTAACAGAGAGATATATCCGCCTGATCATTAACGCAATAATTTATAATTAAAAGTATGCCGATAATAGTCCCCTCGCTCCTCGCGGCCGATTTCCTCGACCTGCGCAGCGAAATTGAAATGATTAACCGAAGCGATGCCGACTGGCTCCATCTCGACATAATGGACGGGGTGTTTGCGCCCAACATATCTTTCGGATTCCCGGTTCTGGAAGCCATCGCTCCCCTGCTCCTCAAGCCGATGGACGTTCACCTGATGGTTATAGAGCCTCAGAAGTTTATCGCCGAGGTGGCCCGCGCCGGCGCTTTCATGATGAACGTTCACTACGAGGCCTGTACCCACCTGCATCGCACGGTTGCGGCCATTAAGGAGGCGGGGATGAAAGCCGGGGTCACGCTTAATCCGCATACGCCGGTTTGTGCGCTTGAGGATATCATTGCCGATGTGGATATGGTTCTGCTCATGTCGGTTAATCCGGGATTCGGGGGGCAGAAGTTTATTGAGAACACGATAGTTAAAACCTGTGTTTTGAAGGAGATGATTGTTCGCAAAGGGCTTCAAACTCTTATCGAGATCGACGGAGGGGTTAACTCTGAAACGGCTCCGCGCCTGATCAAGGCTGGGGCCGACGCGCTTGTTGCAGGCAATTACGTATTCAAATCGGCCAACCCTCCGCTGGTCATAAAAGCCTTGAAAGCCATGTAAGCCTTTGCCTCTTGCTTTCCAGCCGAAACCAGTTGAACCTTAACAGAAAAAAATATGACGGATATACAATACCCGCCCTTTCTTCGTCCGCTTTTAATATGGATTGCCGGAATATTAATCAATGAGCGCTTCCACCCCGGGATATTTGCCCTTGGGCTGCTGTTGCCTCCTGTAATCATCGTTAGCGTATCGTTTTTTACAAGCAGGTACGCGAAAGCGTTGAGCCGTCAAGCTTATCCCGCCGGATGGACGTGGGGATTGTCATTCCTTCCGATGCTGCTCCTGACGGCCATCCTGACGGCCGAAGCTTACGACGGCTTGTCGGCCGATGGCGCCTTGCCGCTGGCGATCGACCGCTGGGCCGGGCAAACCCGCCACCTCCTTACCGAGCCTATCGACAGCCTGAACTTAGACGGCAACGCCAAGGCGGCGCTCGCCGCAACGACCCTCGGCAGCCGCGAATCAATGTCGCGTGAAACGAGCCGCAGCTTCTCGGCGGCGGGTGCGGCGCATATACTCTCGGTAAGCGGATTCCATGTGGGGGCGTTATACGGGTTTGTCGCCTTCGCGCTATCCTTGCTTGGGAACGGCCCGGCCGTATTGATGCTCAAGCGCCTTGTAACGATTGTTGTGATATGGACGTTTGCAGTGGTAACCGGTTTGGCTCCGCCAACGATCAGAGCGGCCGTTACCCTCTCGCTCTACCTTTGCGCGCAGATGATAAATCGCCGTTCAACGGGCTATAATAACCTGTGCGCCGCGGCCCTGCTTATGCTGATTTGCAATCCCCGCAACCTGTTCGACGCAGGGTTCCAGCTCAGTTACATATCCGTTGCGAGTATTATCTTCCTCCAGCCCCGGATTGTTTCGATCATCGAGGTTCGCAATCCCGTTCTGCGCGCGCCTTGGGAGTGGCTGGCCTTGTCGCTTGCCGCCCAGGCTGGCGTGAGCTTCATGTGCATGTATTATTTTGGGGAGATCTCTACGGTATTCCTGCCGGCCAATCTGTGCTTGAGCTTAATCTCGGCGCTGCTCATCCCCGTTGCCCTCCTCTGGATGCTGCTTCCCTCATGGATCCCGATGTACTACTATCTTGAGCGCAGCGTTGAGTTCCTTGCCCGGAGCATGGTGCAGATTACGGATAGTTTTGCCCAAACGCCATGGGCCACGGTTAGCTTGCGGCTCGACGCGTCGACTACCGTGTTTTGCTATGTTACGATGCTGCTGGGCTTGTATTTGTGGTTCGGGGGGAAGAAGAAGGGAGAATAGGGAGGGATGGGAATGGATGGATTTATCGGTTTGCCTGTAAACACAGCACGCAAGCATTTTCTGCTTGCGTGCATCGCGTTCATTTTTGTTCAGTTCAAAATCAGGCTGCATAACGGCTTTCCTAAATTGGGCTCGGCGTGATAAACTCTTGCGAATTGTGAAAGGAGTTGTAGAGTTTGCTTACATGGGGCCGGCTTTCCGCTCTTGATATTTTTGGCGCCGTTGAGCTCAGGGTTTGTGAATTTAGAGTTGTAATTGTGTTTCATAGGCATATTAAAATGTTTTGCTGCAATATTAACGCGATCGCGTGCAAGTTATTTTAGCGTGTTTAAAACTTTAGGGACAGAGCGGCTGAAAGGTTGAAATGCGGCAGGTCGCGGGCGGTCGTACGGGGCGTCATAAGAAAGTTTTAGCGTATATTTGCGCGCAATTCAAATCCTCATCACAATTTCATTATGGCAAATTTAATCGACAATGTTTCCCGAACTTTCGGAGAATACCTTCTCATACCGGGCCTCACAACCAAGCTTTGTGTTCCCGCCAATATTTCGCTGCGCACTTCTCTTGTGAAGTACAATAAGAGCGAGATGCCTCCCATTCGCCTCAACATTCCCTTCGTATCTGCAATTATGCAATCGGTGTCAGGCCCCGAACTTGCCATTGAGCTGGCTCGCAACGGAGGCCTTTCTTTTATTTATGCCTCTCAAGCGGTGGAAAGTCAGGCCGAGATGGTGCGGAAGGTGAAGAAATTTAAGGCGGGATTCGTGGTGAGCGATTCCAACCTGACGCCCGAACACCGATTGGCCGACGTACTATCGCTCATTGCCCGCACCGGACATTCCACAATTGGAGTAACCGACGACGGCTCGCCAAACGGGCGCCTGCTGGGCATAGTAACAAGCCGCGACTTCCGCTCCGATAAAGACGATCGCTACACGAAGGTGAAGGACTTCATGACCCCTTTCGACAAACTAATCTACGGCAAGGCCGGCATCTCCCTAACCGAGGCGAACCAAATGATATGGAAGCACAAGCTAAATACGCTGCCCATAGTCGACGAGGCTCAGCGGCTCCTCTACTTCGTTTTCCGCAAGGATTACG
>JAITGL010000001.1 GCA_031280645.1 Tannerellaceae bacterium
AAACTGCGGCGAGCAAAATACGATCGTATTTCGCGTGTTTGGAAACTGCGGCAAGCAAAATACGATCGTATTTCCGTTGCTTCAGGGCAATCTTCTCTGCCGATATATAAATATGCTTGAACCGCGACTGATAAGAATATAAATTTCCGATAAAATTCTATTGCAGTTTTTTCTTCACAAGTATTTGCATATATTTGCAGCCGTATTTGTCAGTTTAATCGTTCGTTTATTTTGACAATCCTTCCCCTTACTTATATATATCTATTCCCCAAGGCTTTTCATAATCTATTTTATGAGATTTCAAGGTAAAGTAAAGAGCTGCCAAGAATGTAGCCGGCGGCTCTTGTTTTGTGATCAATGTTTCTTGCAATGATTGTGGCGTTGCTATCCTTATACATTATATATATAGTTTCTTGTAGAAGCCCGCAAAGCAATCGCTTTATATCTGAACAGTCGTTAAATATTATGGCGTCGTATCGGCATTGCAGTCGGGGAAGAAGTTTGTGTAAACGGCGAGGCCGGCTTGCCGAGCTTCTTTACTTAATTCGGCGTCGGGTTCGATTCCTTCGGCAATTAAACCATGCTGTTGCGCTGTTTTCAGAAACAGGCCGCGGGCGCATCCTACCTCAACGATCGTTTTGACATTAAAGTTTGTTTTCAGAATTGTGCATATCTCATCGAAATTGCGGATGCGCACGCCTTCTACTTCTGCGCCGGGATGTTCTGTTGAACACTGGTATTTGCGTGGTAGAAAAAATAGCCTTTCCGAGCGTATACGGAAAGGCTATTACTTGTAGATAATTTGGTTTTATATTGAAAAGTACTTAGCCGAGCATTAAAAATATAAACTCGTGGGGGGTGTAGAAGCGCATCCATTTTACCGGAGGCGCTTCTTCCATTAATAGATATTTTATTTTTATTCGGAGAGTTCATTTGATGATTTTATATTTTTTATATGGCCGCAAATATATGAATATTTTTATTTGAAGATTGGAAGCAATCCTCTTAGAGGAAGTGTTAATTTTATTATCTACATTTGCCGCGCTGAAGTTGCATCTATTAATCTTAATATCATAATATTCCATGAAAACAAATTTCTTATCCTTACTTAAAGACTGGGAAAACGTTGCTGTGAGCGTATTGCGGATGGCTATCGGGTGGCATTTCCTTTATGAGGGAGTGGCCAAAGTTATGCTTGGAGGCTGGTCGGCGCAATCGTACCTGGCAAATACAACGGGGGCCCTGTCGCCGTTTTATCACTGGATCGCGGCATCGCCGGCCATTGGCGTTGTCGACTGGCTGAATATCGTTGGGTTGCTGGCTATCGGGCTGGCGCTGTTTCTGGGATGCTTTACCCGCGCGGCGTCGGTTGCAGGGGCGTTGCTCTTGATTCTGTATTATTTTGCCTATCCTCCGTTTGGGCTTTCGCTGCTGGTGTCGTCGGGCGAGAGTCATTTATATATTGTGAACTATCAGATGTTCGAGGCGCTGGCTCTGGCTTTCCTGGCTTGCAGGGCCGATACGGGCTTTGGCATTGGGAAATGGCTGGGATCACGGTTGGCTAACCGGAAGGAGAATGTTACTCCGGCAGGTTCGAGGCGGGAGGCTATTAAGCATCTTGCTTCAATACCGGCGCTGGGATTAATTGGCTGGGGCGCGTACGAAAACAGCCGGCGATATGGCGTTGATGTGATGAGCGGGGCTACCATACAATTAAACCGCCAGGACTTGTCGGAGCTGAAAGGGGCTTTGCCCAAGGGTAAAATCGGTAAGCATGAGATAAGCCGGATGGTGCTTGGAGGAAATTTAATAGGAGGATGGTCGCACGGGCGCGATCTGCTTTACACCGATCAGCTTTTCAAGGCTTACAATACCGAGCGCAAAGTTTACGAAACCCTTATGCTGGCCGAGGCGGCAGGTATAAACAGCATCAACATCGGATTCCCCTCGAACGAGCTGCTTCGCAAATATAAAAAGGCTACTGGCAGCAAAATAAAAGTGATAACACAGATTGCCGCCGACGTTAAAGACGAGTCCACTCTGTTCAATGATCTTTACGCCGCTATCGACTTCGGAGTTGATATCATCCAGATACAAGGCAACTGGGTTGACTGGATGACGCGCGACAATCATGTTGACCGCATAGGCCGCCTGCTCGGCAAAATCCGCGAAGAGGGCTTTACCGCAGGCCTCGGAGCTCATACTATCGACTCGCTCATTGCATGTCGCGATGCCGGCATCATCCCCGATTATTATATGAAAACCATGCACCACGATCGCTACTGGTCGGCTCATCCTCGCGAAAACAGGATCCCGTTTGAGCAAGACGGGCCTACCTCGCTCGATCATAATAAATATCACAACAATTTGTTTTGCCCTTATCCCGACCGCACGACGGAGTTTGTTGCCCAGTCGCCTGTGCCTGTTATGGGCTTTAAGGTGCTTGCCGCCGGGGCTATTCATCCGTCCGACGGTATTTACTGGGCCTTTGAGCATGGGGCCGACTTTGTATGCGTGGGCATGTTCGACTTCCAAATTGTTGAAGATGTTAATCTATGTATTGACATTTTGCATAAGCTGGAGAATGACGGAGCGCGCGCCCGCGCATGGGCTTGAACAGTTGGGTGCAATGTTTGAACTATTCCAATATTTAAAAAGCAAGGATCTTTTTTGTAGTGTAAAAAAAACACTATACTTTTGAGGCCGTTAAAAGAGTATTAATTTTTTCATGTTTAATATAATTATTATCAGGTCAATTATGAACAAAACTGAATTTATCAATGCTGTTGCCGAGAAGGCTCAGTTTACTAAAGCGGACACCAAAAAAGTTGTCGAAGCATTTATCGAAGTGGTATCATCTGAAATGAAAGACGGCGGAAAAATCGTTATACCGGGTTTCGGCGTATTTTCAATCTCTGAGAAAGCGGAACGGAAAGGAGTTAATCCTCAAACCAAACAAGAAATTGTTATCGCTGCTCATAAGATTGTAAAATTCAAACCGGGATCGGAGCTTGCCAAGATTGTCAAGTAAAACAAACAGCGTTTGACCGTTTTATTCAATAAAGACATTGCCATGCGCGGATAAAAAACTTCCGTAGTTTCAGTACATAGAAAGGGACGTATTATCAAATATGATGAATACGCCCCTTTCTTATTTTAGATTTTCATCGGTTTGACTTAACCGATTGAGTAATAAACCTTTTGCAGAGTTTTTGAATTTCAGAAGTAACGATTTAGTAACCGTGCGTATTTCAGCGTTTTGCGGTGCAATACTATCAAATAACTCAGCGGTAAATTTAAGCAATTTCTTTGGGATTTCATATATATATCCTTTTTTATCTGATAAACACCTCTATTATGGAAAGAATGAATAAGGCAATACTTTTGCGGAAAATACGACCCGAAGCGTAGCGTAGGTGTGGATTCCGTAAAACCCGTAGGGCTTGGTGTTGACGTTTCGTTCTTGGAATATATTTTTGTGTTCAGATAAAAAAAATACTCTATACGTTGAAAAGTTTAAATTGAAAGCAACTTTGCCTTTTGAAAGTTGTTAAATAGTTATGCTTAGATATTTTTATTTCAGATTCACTATGAAACTATCAATTTTCTTTTCAGTTAGCTCTCCATCTTCAATTAACAATTCTTGAAATTTCTTTAAGTCGAAAAGTCTTGGCTGATGAATTTTGTTTGATAATAGCTTAAGTAATAATTTAGATGTTATTAGCGTTGTTGTGACTTGTGTTTCTACTCGAATATTTTTAATCGCATTTGCTGATATTGTATCAAAATTACTTGAAACAATAAGAAAATAGATATTGGTGAATCCGCTTTTTCTTAATTGCTCAGAAAATTTCTTTATATACTCTATGAATTTTCTGTCTTCTGTTCCAATTTTATAGCTATCTTTCCTAGACTTTGCGTCTATAAGAATCGCATATCTATTTTGATTTTCTTTTGCTATTCCATCGGGATTTCGACCAGTTCCTTGCCCATAATCAGTAACTTCAAAACCAAGCATAGTAAAAATAAGATTTACATTCTTTTCAAATTCTCTTGATTTTTCTTCATTAATAGAGAACTCTATAAAATCCTGAACGACAGGAGGGATAAACTTTAAAATATCGTATGTGAGTCCTTCAATTTTAGGAATGATTTTTAAATTGGAGGGTTGAATTTCATTACGTTTTGGAATAAGCTTTATTACATCTCTCCACTCGTCTTCATCAGAGTAATATTCCGCAAATTTATATGCAATATCACTCCATTTAAAATCGTGCGCATATTTTAGTCCACTTACGGTTGGTTTAAGTTTGTGATATATCCAATCCGAAGCTACAGGTAATTCTTTTTTTGCTCGGGCTAATTCTCCCCATTGTTTAAGAGTTTGCTCTAAATCTGATTTTTGTTTACCAAAAGCTTCAGGTGTATCTCCACATTCACTAACTAACTTAAAATAAGGTTTGCTCCCGAATATTTTTATTAAGTCATTTTCAGAAATGTTGGTTTCTCTATAAAATTCCGTTGAAGATGGTTTTTTTCCTAAATAATCTCTTAATTTTTTGTATTCAATTAGTATGTCATTCTTATCGTATGTCATATTATTTACTGATGATTCTTAAATATTAATAGTTAATAGTTAATGTGAAAATGCATTCCCTTTTGCATGGAGTACATATTTTTCCGCTCCAAAATTAATAAATATTTGAGAAATAGCCATGATTATCTCTTAATACCTTTGTTTTTATTTAGTTCCGGCTTTTGCGGGGGATTAGTATGTCGTCTAAGTGCATGCTAGAGTTTGCCGAATTGTTCTTTGAACCAGTCGATGATATTTGTCCGTTTATTGATAATTTCAACCTGTCAGAATCCTTGCTCTCTCTAAATAGCTGTAAATTGGCATCCTGTACGTTAAATGATTGATCGTGTTCAGGAGAATGGAGCTTGCCCGTGAAAGATAAAGGTTCGCCCTTAAATAGCTCCTTAATGATATCTATCGTCAATCCGATACCCTTGCATAGTTGTGCTATTCGCAAACGTTCGCATAATTGCGGGAACACTTCAAACAACAAGTTTATGTCCTCTTGCGTCTTGTATGGTTCATAATCCTGCCGGAGTTGCTTTATGCGAGTTTCAAGGTCGGATATTTCCGTCTCTTTCTGCTGGGTATATTCGTGCATATTCAGAAACTTCTCCCGGGCTTCATCCTTGCGGTCGTATAAGTCCCGGACTTTTTCGTAAACCTCTTGTTTCTCTTCTTGCAGATAACCTATGTTTTCTTTCAACTCCTCGTTCTGTGCATATAACTCCCTGTAATATTGTGGTGTAGAGATATGCCGCGCATCCGAGCCTTTGACTCCCCGCTCCAATCCGCATTTCTGCATTTTCTCGGCGTATGTATCTTGAAACCGTTCCAGGTTCTCGCGAGTCATCACGTCATTGGCGCATAGCCGGACGGTGTCTTTCGGCTTTTTTCGGTACTTCTTCTTGCCGTTGTTCTCTTCCTGTTTGGATTTTCTTCTTTCACCGGTGACGATAGGGACTACTGTAGCGTGGATATGTGGTGTCTTTTCGTCCATGTGCAGGACGGCAGAAACTACGTTTTCTTTCCCGAACGTATACTCTAACCACTCAATATTACTTTGACACCAGTCATCTATTCTCCCCTCATTCTTTATGCGCTGCATATCTTCGGGAGTACCCGACAGCATGACCTGTAACGCCCGTACCTGATTCTCTCTGATTTTGCGGGTTATCCCTGCGTTCTCTATCCGGTGCTGTATCGCTTGTGTGCGGTTCTCTACTCCGTCCGTAAACGTGACAAACTCCTTGTTAAGCTCCTTTCGCTGTGGATCGGCATTGCCCGGCTGTACCGTCCGCTCGATATGAGCCATCGTTCGGGCATCGTTTCCTTTCGGTTTTTGTATATGTAATACGGCAAATCCCATTTGTAGAGATAAATTTTAAGTTGATAATTTACTATGATAACCGCTCGTAGCGGTTGCTGTCGGTACGACTGCCGGGGTGTCCAGAGGGTTTTCCCTTTGGCTTATTGGGGCATTTTTAGCAGTAGTGAAACGGATGCGTTGAGAAAATGCCCTAACCTAATAAATTACGACTTTTCTTTAAAAGCCTTTCGAGGTCGCTGCGGTTAAACTCGGATAGCAGCGTTGGTACTCTCTTTGGTTGCTACATCCACTACAATGAGTGTAGTGGGTGCAGTGTGCTTACAGGGTTAGATCGCATCACAGATATTCTTTTCTATATTTCCTAACTTATGAGATAGAATTTCCATATCCCGGCTTATCTTCTGATTGGTGATCTTTGCGTAAAGTTGGGTGGTCTTAATATTCGTATGTCCGAGAATACGGCTCACCGTTTCAATGGGTACACCATGAGATAAAAGCAAGGTCGTTGCTGCGGTGTGGCGGCTAACATGGTAGGTCAGCCGTACTTTGAATCCGCATTGCTTGCCTATCTTTTTCAGTTTTTCGTTGCAACTGCTGTTGCTCGGAACGGGGAAAACACGGTTATCGTCCGTTAAACCTTTGTATTTCTCTATTATTCGTTTGGGAACGTCCAACAGCCGGATATTAGAGTCTGTGTTGGTTTTCCGTCTGCGGGTGATAATCCACAGGTTGCCATCGAAGAACGTTTGCAAGTTGTCATTAGTGAGTTTCTTCACGTCTGCATAACTGAGTCCAGTGAAAACAGAAAAGACGAACAGGTCACGCACCAGTTCGTATGTTTTGTTTTTCATCGGAGCTTCTATAATCGTTTGTATTTCTTCTTCGGTAGATAACCCCTATCTACGCTTTCGGGACTGTTGATATATCCCGCGAATGGGTTGAACGGTAATAAGCCCGTGTTCCGTGCTATGGAAATGATTTGCTTTAGAACTATCATATATCCCCACACGGTTTTAGTACGGCATTTCTTATCTTCCTGCAGGAAGTATTCAAAATCGTTGATAAATGTCAGGCTTAATTCTTTGAGTGGTATATCCTCCCTGTGATAAGCAGAGGGAAGAAATTCTCTGATATGGTTGCAGACAGTACGATAACGGGCATAAAGTTCCCTGTGCCCGGCTGTAACCGACTTTATTCTCAAACTCGACGTTGTGCTGCTCAAACAGCTTCAATAGCGTTTCCTGCTTTATTCCGATTCCGAGATAGGCACTCTTCAGTTTGGTGGCGGTAACGTAGCCATCCGTTTGCATCAGTTCCTGATAACGGCGGTTTATATCCACTCTGATTCTATCAATGGCACGATTGATTTTCTGCGCTTCCGCACTCTTTCCGATGCACGGTTGTTCTTCACATCCCACAGGCGGAGCGGAATGTCCATTTTGCAGCTAAACTGTTTGACTTCGCCGTCCACTGTAATACGGCACATCAAAGGCAGGTTTCCGTTAGGTTTTCCACTGCCTTTATTCACGTAAAATAATACTTTGAATGTTGACCTCATAACTCAATGTTTTTTCTGGTTACAAAATTAGTTATCATTGAGTTGTCTGACGGCATGCAAAACTACGCAAACCGCTGAATAAAACCCATTAGCAAAGAGTTTACATCGCTATTCAAGTAACGGGATAGTAACGAAACTCCTGCTATGTTCTGCTTACATATGCTTTTCTGCCTTTTGCATTATAAAGCAAAACAGAGCGTAACGAACGCTGTCCCAGCTAATTCGCTACACTCTGCTTAATTTTACTTTCTGCTTAGAAGTTTATTTTAATCCCTTCCGGGGGAAATCGTAACTTGCGGCTTACTCCTTGCTCACAGTATATGCACCCATCCGTAAGGATCCTCGTCGTCGCCGGTTTGAATCCCCAGCAACCGTTTATACAGCTTTTCGCACACAACTCCCGGCTTACCGTCGGCCGAGTATATATACGAACGATTCTCGTCTAAATCGTCGATTCGCGAAATGGGAGTTACAACGGCGGCGGTTCCGCACTCGGCAGCCTCTTCAAGGGTAGCAAGCTCGGCCACAAGTATAGGTCGGCGCTCAACCTTCAGCCCCATATCGGCCGCAAGCTGCACAAGGCTTTTGTTGGTAATCGACGGCAAAATGGAATCGGAAGCCGGAGTGATATAAGTATTGTCACGGATACCGAAAAAGTTGGCCGGCCCACATTCGTCGATATACTTCTTTTCCTTCGGATCAAGATACAGAACGGCCACATACCCGCCCTCCTGCGCCTTCGACCCGGCAACAAGACTCGCCGCATAATTACCTCCCACCTTAATGGAGCCGGTACCCAGAGGAGCCGCGCGGTCGAACCCGCGCATTATGCACACAGGCGCAGGCTTGAAGCCCGTTTTAAAGTACGGCCCTACGGGAGTTACAAACACGAGGAAAACATACTCGTCGGCCGGCTTCACGCCAATCAAAGCTCCAAGACCAAGCAGCAGCGGACGGATGTAAAGCGACGCCCCGCTTCCGTAAGGAGGAACAAAACGCTCGTTGAGCCGCACTACCCTCTCCACCGCTTCCATAAACTTATTCTCAGGCAGCTCGGCCATCATAATGCCTCGAGAAGAAGCCTGCATACGGCGCGCATTCTCCTGCGGACGAAATATGCGTATCCTGCCATCGCGGCCCCGAAATGCTTTCAATCCCTCAAAAGATTCCTGACCGTAATGCAAACATGTTGAGGATATATGGATATTGATGGTTTCCTGCGAACTTGTTTCCAACTCGCCCCAAGAGCCGTTGCGATAATAGCGCCTTACGTTGTAATCCGTTTTAGTGTAGCCGAAAGACAATTCCGACCAGTTGATTGTTTGTTCCATTTGTGCGATAATATTTTAGTTAATACATAATGCCGGCAAATATAGGAAACTGTTTTGATTGGCGAGCGGCTCGGTTGCAACAGTATGCCGCGAATCTACCCGCCAAATTTCCGGCGAGAAGGCATCGGCAGGCCGCCGCGACTAATTAATAACTCCTTTAACTATATTTGCAATAAAAACAATGTAACTTATGCACGTAATCGAACTCATACGCAACAGCTCAAAAACAGCTTTTTCATTTGAAATCCTGCCCCCGCTCAAGGGCAACAGCATCCAAAAAGTATACTCCGTGATCGACAAGCTAATAGAATTTGATCCAAAATACATCAACATCACCTCCCACCACAGCGAATATACATTCCAAACCCTTGCCGACGGAACCTTTCGCAAAGTTAACATCCGCAAGCGTCCAGGATCGGTTGCAATAGCCTCGGCCATACGCAACAAATACGGAGTCACGGCCGTGCCGCATATCATCTGCAAAGGATTCACGAAAGAAGAAACCGAGTACGCCCTTATCGACCTCAATTTCCTCGGCGTTCACGACCTGCTGCTACTTCGCGGCGACGACAAAAATCCCGATCGACCGACATCATCGCCTGCCAACTATCACGAACATGCCACCGATCTCCAGCAGCAAGTGAACAATTTTAACGTCGGCATCTCGATCGACGGATCCACCTTTGAAGCCAACGAAACGCCCTTTGCCTATGGCATGGCCTGCTATCCCGAAAAGCACGAAGAAGCCCCAAACATGGAATCCGACCTGCGCTACGCCCTCGAAAAAGTTCGCAACGGCGCCGGCTACCTCGTAACGCAAATGTTTTTCGACAACTCCAAGTACTACGACTTTGTCGACCGCTGCCGCCTCATAGGCATCGACGTACCTATCATTCCCGGCATCAAGCCCATAGTATTCAAAGACCAGCTCCACGTACTCCCCCGCGTATTCCGCTCCGACATACCCGAACCCCTCGCCTCCGAAATCGGCAAATGCCGAACCGACAGCGACGTACGAAACCTTGGCGTTGAGTGGAGCATCCACCAATGCCGCGACCTTATTGCCCACGGAGCACCGAGCTTGCACTTTTATACATTTATGGCTTCCGACAGCGTGTACAGGGTGGCGAAGGAAGTTTACTAAAATATGAATAGAGGATTGGCCCGGATTGCCGCATCCTGAAAAAGCCTACACATTATTTTAGGATAATATCATTTTAATATAGTTGCAAAAAATCCACCAAACTATTTGTAATTAAAAAAATCATATATTTGCACTTGTAAAAAATAAAATCAAGTTCAAATGGCCTGCTTCAATAAATATCGTAATGAAAGAACAACTCCCGTCGACACGAGAGACGACTCGACAATTACCCCCCCTATGATTTACATTTTGACGCACGCCTAAGTACTTCCCAATATATTTATAACAACGATACATCCGTAAGCCTTCCCGAATTTCTTCGTGGAGGCTATTTTTTTTACCGTCCCCAAGGGAGACTCTCTCGCCGCGGATTTAATTCATACTTGCCCCAAGGGGGAAGTCCGGTTCAAAATAATTTCAGACTTGCCCAAGGGGGCAAATTAGCGTTTTAACCAATACGGCCATGTTCCTGAAGAAATAAGTAAACTATAATATTAATACTTTAATTAATCCCAATCAACAATGAGCGTAATACTTCCATACAGCAAGGTGATCCGCCACTTGACGCCTGAAGAATTTTCGGAGTTTTGCCCCTTAATCGTACTCAAGGGAAAACACAGCGTAACCTCTCGGAAGCGCTCCCAATCGAATCCTCCGGCGTCCGCCTCTACTTTATCCGGTATCTATGTGATGATTTTGACGCTTTCTAAGGTTTGCTCTACTTGGGTACTGTCACTTCTTCCTATCTAATAGTGCTACTTTAAATAACTCACCCAAAATGAAAATAAAAATTGATTTCTTAACAGCTTTTTTTGCACTTACTTTTTCCATCTCTGCTCAGGTATTTGACGATTCCTTTATGAAGTCCTTTGAGTGGGATCCTCAGGATTCTTTTGAGGCCGAAAAACTGAAAGTATACAATAATGCAATGGGAGCTGTTTTAAAATCTGCTTATGATGTAGTTAATTTGATTCCGAATATAGGAAATCTGCGCAATAAAAGCCCCAAGCTTTATCAAGGGGTGGTCTACTGTATGGCCCAGTTTCTTGCGGTGGAGCAACTCTATTTTCGGCGCCTTGTTAGCGGCGCTTTAGTTGCGAAAACAACTAAAGCAAAAGGTAAGTTTATGGAATCTTTACGCACCCCTCAAGGAGCGGAAGAGTTAAACATTATAAGACTTTCAGCTTGGGTAAGAAAGTATTCTCTCAGTAAGGCAGTCATTCTTCAGGATATTGAGAGGAACAACTATTCTGTTTCTTCGCAAAATCGAACTTTTGGGTTCGGCCATATCTCACATCAGATCAATAGTATTCAACTTCGTTATACTCTTAAATCAGGAAGTTCGGTTTTTGATTACGATGACAGTTCACAGTGCGAACACTTACAGAAATCAAAGAGGAACCGGATCTCGCTATTGACACTCCTGTCCGGGCAAATCTCAAAAGGGCTTCACACCGGCTATTGGGGGAATGACCATATTGATTTGCAAACATGATGATACAACTCTTGATTTTTAATATGAAGCACAATCCATTATTTAAAGAATTACCTTCTGATTTATTGCCGGGCAATTGGGGCGCTGTTACCCAAACCGGGCATGAACGTCTGCGTTGCAGTTTGTATGCAGAAATAGAATGCGCTGATTATAAGAATGGCTTTGCTATTATTGAAACCGAGTATCCTAAACATTATGGAGCTCAGTGGCTGGCTGTTTATGAAGAAACCGGAAAGGCAGTTAAACTTTATTATGATGAGGTTTGCTTATGTGAAAACGGATTGATAGGCGTTCGGAAAGGCGGTAAATGGGGTTTTATCAACCGCGATTTAATCGAGATTGCACCTTTTAAATACGACGATATAGAGTACTGCTCCGAGAATTTTATGTTGATTTGCGAATCTTGCAAATATGGCGTAATTAATGCGGCAGGCATAGAAATCATACCCCCTAAATATGGCGTAATATCACTAAGTGATAACGAAGGTTTCTTTTCTGTTCAGCAAAATTGCAAATGGGGATTATGCGATTTAGAAGGCGTAGAAATTATACCCCCGGAATATGACAAAATAGAATCAAGCAATAACGGAGGTTTCTTTTCTGTTCGACAATATGGAAAATGGGGATTACTAAATACAACAGGCGTGGAATTTTTATTTCCCGAATATGAAGGGATAAAACTAAGCGACAACGAAGATTTTATTTATGTTCGGCAAAATGGCAAATGGGGATTATTAGATATAGAAGGACAAAAAATCATCTCCTGCGTATTAGACGAAATTATCATTGAGAAAGAGCCCCACGCTTGGCTTGTAATGAAACACGGCTTTTGGGGTTTGCTCACAATTTGGAAAGATTTAGAAGATGATCTTTGGCAATGGAATTTTGTTGAAGAAACGGAAAGTAATTACTAACAAATAAAATATAAGAATTATGACAAATGTAGACGAAATTATTAAGAAATCATTGGAACGATTTATTAGTATCAAGCATGAAACTCAAAATGAACATAGTGATGAGAAATTAATTTTCCCATGCACTCGCAATGAGGATAAACGATTGAGCGAGCAAGAAATAAAACAATTATTCATCGACGAATTGATAAAGGGCGACAACGACTATTATTATTCGGTTGAAGCTCCTACAACCTTGCTATATACATTTAGCGGGCAAAAGGAGCAAGGATTGCCACCTGTAATAGGTCGCGGCCAATCCGCAAGGATTGACGTGTGCTTATATGCTTTTGAAAACGGCTATAAAAGAAAACATCTTATTGAATTTAAAGCAAAGACATTTGATGCGCAAACAGATTTTCTAAAGCTGAAATATGAAAATGAAGATGAAGATGAAATGCTGAATAATTATTTTGTTCATGTATTGAATTCATATGACAGCGGTACAATTAAAAGGTTAGAAGAGTGTTACGAGGAAGCCTTTGCCTTAAAGGCGAGTAACGGCAAACAAAAGGAGAATAAGATCACTGTATTTGTATGTATGGCCGACATTAAACTAAAATATAGCGGAAGCAAGAATATAATTTCATTCTGTGAGAACAATTATAAAGAAGCGCTGAGCCAATTCTTGTCCGGCCAATGAAATACTCTACCTATCACCGCAACCATGTAATAATCCCCGGTAGAGAAGGAGCCCTGTATAATTTTCTTGATGCAACGCTCAACCGCAACGGTATACGGCAAAAGCATAAATGGCAACATGCCGTGAGTTCTAACAGCGAAGATGCGCTGACATGGAGTTGTTTCGACGTGTTGAGAAATCAACCGGAAGAGAAAATCAAAGTAGCCTTAGACGAGATATTCGAAGATGCTTACGGTGATTTTAAAGAGGAGGCTCGCCCCGCCAAGTTCTCGTTTGCCGGCGAAAGGAACATAGAGATACATATAGGAAAAAACTACTACGCAACATCCGTCGGCGAAGACACCGAAGTAGATGTAAGTATCGAAACCACCGGCAAACTTATATTCATCGAAGCAAAACTGTATAGCAAAATCAGCCTGCCCGACGAACATACGCCTTACGACCAGATTATCCGCAAGATTCGCATAGGTTTAGATGTGGCGAATGCCTCTAGCAAGGAATTTTACTTCATCTTCCTGGACATTGCGCCGATAAATTACTTAGTGAATTTAGATAAGGACAAGTCGATAAGTGCAAAGCATTTCAAGAAATACAAAGAAAATGATAATGAACTTGGAGAATGTTTGACCGATATTCCGCATAACGATGTGAAGAAGATACAGGTTAATATGGGTTGGTTAGCATGGGCTTCTTTGTTTAAGACGGTTTTAAGGAGTCATATTTAAATAATTTCGATTCGGAGGGATGATCTTCTTAAGGGGAAGTTTGAATTTTGCAAACGTGAGAAAGCTTTTAAAAGAGGCTATAACATTGAAACAATAACACAGAACCAAATGAAGATCATCCACCTCTCCGACACTCATAATCTGCATTACGCACTGCCTGATTTGCCCGCCGCCGACATAATAGTTCATTCGGGCGACGTTTCGATGTCGGGAACTGCCGACGAGATAGCTGATTTTATCGACTGGTTCGACTCGCTCGACGGCAAGCATAAAATTTTCATTGGAGGCAACCACGATTTTTGTCTCGAAGATAAAGATCCGCTCCTAATCCGGAAATTTCTGCCCGAAGATATGCACTACCTCTGTAATTCGGGCGTGACGATCGCAGGGTTGCGTTTTTGGGGTATTCCATATTTCATTTCGGGCGAATGTCATCATGAAAATTATCGGAAGGCATTAGCGTCAATTCCCAACGATATTGATATTTTGCTCACTCACTGTCCGCCTTTTGAAATCTTAGACGTCGGCCGCTACGGCAATATGGGCTGTCCGCAATTGTTGGATGCCGTACGGCGGATTCGTCCGCACTATCATCTGTTCGGACATATCCACGATGCTTACGGCTCAATGTCGGACGGCAAGACTACTTTTATCAACGGCGCCATCTTAAATGAAGAATATGAATTTGATAATGCACCTGTATCAATCAATTTATAAAAGCTTGTACTGCACCTTAATTGGTTTTGGGCGGCGGGGATGACGCTGCTCCATCATCCATTCCATATTCTATTATCATGTTAATGAAGTCGTCTACGGACAATTCTTCGGGGCGGCGGCTGAATATTGGGTCGGAGTAGTGGGCAAAATTATTGCCGAGGAGGGGCTTAAGCGAGTTGCGGAGGGTTTTGCGTCGCTGGTTAAAGGCGGTTTTGATTACGGCCAAAAGGCGGGATTCGCTGCATGGGAGCTGCGTTCGGGTGTTGCGCACGGCGCGGATTACTCCGCTTTTGACGCGAGGAGGAGGGTCAAATACGGTTTCGTCGACTGTGAAGAGGTACTCCACGTCGTACCAGGCTTGGAGGATTACGCTCAATATGCCTCCCGCTCGGCTTCCGGGAGGAGCAGAAAGGCGCATGGCTACTTCCCTCTGAAGCATTCCGCAGCAGCATGGAACCCGGTCGCGGAGCTCGATGAGGCGAAAGAAAATCTGGGTGGAAATGTTATACGGATAGTTGCCGATAATGCAAAACTGACCGTTGAATAAATCGCATACGGGCATCCGCAGAAAGTCGCCCTCAACGATACGGCCTGTAAGCGTGGGGAATTGGCGGCGTAGGATGCTTACGGCGTCGCGGTCGATCTCCACGGCATGGAGGTCGTATCCTTTACGTACAAGGCAACCGGTTAACATTCCGGTTCCCGGGCCTACTTCGAGTATTGGGAGGGCGGCAAAACCTTCGATCGTAGAGGCGATTCGCTCAGCAATGTCTTGATCTTTCAGGAAATGCTGTCCAAGTGATTTCTTTGGGCGGATGAAATTGCGAGTCATGGGCTGGTGGCTGTGTATTTGGGGATTGGGAATATGGTGTATATTTGTACGCGCAAATGTACGATAAATAACAATTTAGCTACTCTCTGAAGATGATATACAAAAGAATTTTGAATGTAACGATAAAAGTTATCCTTCCCTTTTCCCTCGGCTGCGGCCTTTTGTGGTATCTGTACCGCGGTATGGATCTCTCGAAAATGTGGGATCATATTAAGAACGCGAGCCTTGGCGTGCTGCTGTTTTCGCTGATATTCGGCTTGGTTGCCAACGTGGTGCGGGGCTTCCGCTGGGGCTTGCTTATCAATGCGATAGGCGAGCGGAGCCGTATGCAAACGCTTATTTGCGCCGTGCTTGGCAACTATGCAATTAATTATGTGCTTCCACGGGTTGGAGAAGTGTGGCGGTGCGGTATTGTGAACCGCTACACCAAGATATCGTTCGCAAAGCTTTTGGGTACGCTTGTTATTGATCGAGTTACGGATACGCTTTGCGTTGGTACGCTTACCCTGCTTATTGTGGCCTTCAACCTTTCTTTTTTTGAAACCTACCTGTCGCGCAATCCGAACTTGATGATAAATTTTGAGGATCATTCGCCCACGCTGTGGATAATACTCGCGCTAGTTATCCTGGTTGCCGCCACATGGTTTACCTTCACTCGCTTGAGCCACTTAACCTTGGTTCAAAAGGCCAAGGGGGGATTAATGAATATATGGGAGGGGATGAAAAGCGTGTGGCTGATGGAGCGCAAATGGCTATTCCTGTTCCAGACGGCAGGGATATGGAGCTTGTATTTCCTCTTTTTCTACACAACCTTTTACGCCTTCGAGTTTACTCGCGACCTTGGCCCCATAAGGGGGTTAATAGTATTTACTATGAGCAGTATAGGAGTGGCTGCGCCGGTGCAGGGAGGAATTGGCGCCTGGCATTTTATGGTGATATCGTCAATGGTATGCTTTGATGTTCCGGCCGATCAGGCGGCGGCTTTTGCGCTGGTTGTTCATACCATACAATCAGCCTGGCAGATAGTATGCGGAATTGTAGGCATTGTAGCCTTGCCGGTAATAAACCGGGCGGCGGATCCTGCGGCATAAAAGAGAGGCGACGCAACATATCGGCCGGAAATAATCATTATACATATTATATATAGCCGATGGGAACGTTGCCGCCGGGTATAGACTGATGTAATACAATGGCTTCAGACCGTTGAGATATTACAATGCGGCCGGATTTGATGTTTCCCGAAAAACTATATCTTTGCCCTCCAAACTCAAAAACAGAACGAAATACCACACATCATGAACGATAAGAAGACAATGAACAAAGCAGCCGATAATATAAGGATCCTTGCTGCATCAATGGTTGAAAAAGCCAAATCCGGGCATCCCGGAGGCGCAATGGGAGGCGCCGATTTCATTAATGTATTATACTCGGAGTACTTAATTTACGATCCTGCCGATCCGGAATGGGAAGGTCGCGACCGCTTCTTCCTCGACCCCGGACATATGTCGCCGATGCTCTATGCCGCGCTTGCCTTAGCGGGAAAATTCACCACAGCCGAGCTTGCGGAGTTCCGCCAATGGGGCAGCCCCACGCCGGGACATCCCGAACGCGACCTTGCCCGCGGCATCGAGAACACATCGGGCCCTCTCGGACAAGGCCACACCTACGCCGTGGGAGCAGCCATCGCCGCCAAATTTCTCCAGGCCCGCCTGGGAGCCGAGGTTATAAACCCAACGATATACGCCTACCTTTCCGACGGAGGAGTGCAGGAAGAAATCTCGCAGGGAGCAGGACGTATTGCCGGCACCCTGGGGCTCGACAATCTGATAGTATTTTACGATTCAAACAACATACAGCTTTCAACCCGCGTCGACGAAGTTACAATTGAAAACGTGGAGGCAAAGTACAAGGCCTGGGGCTGGCGCGTTATTGCCATAAACGGTAATGACGCCGACCAAATCCGCGCAGCCATATCCGAAGCCAAGGCCGAGAAGGAAAAGCCTACATTAATAATAGGTAACACAGTGATGGGCAAAGGCGCCGTTGCATCAGGCGGGGCCTCGTACGAAAACAAGGTGTCAACGCACGGACAGCCCCTTTCGGCGGCCGGAGCCTCGTATGCCGAAACCGTGTCGGCCTTAGGCGGCGATCCTTCTGATCCGTTCAAGATATTCCCCGAAGCGGAGGAGATATACGCCCGCAGGGCCAAGGAGCTTTCAGAGATTGTTGCGGCAAGGTACGCCTTGCGCGAAAGCTGGGCGGCAGCCAATCCCGACTTGGCAGCCAAGATGAAACTGTGGTTCGGCGGTTCTGCGCCGTTGATAAATTGGGAAGCGATTGAGCAGAAGCCGGGGCAGTCGACCCGCGCCGCCTCAGCAACCGTTCTGGGCGTCTTGGCATCGAATGTTGAGAACATGATATGCTCGTCGGCCGACTTGTCGAACTCCGATAAGACCGACGGGTTCCTGAAGAAGACACATTCGTTTGCCAAAGGCGACTTCAGCGGCGCATTCTTCCAGGCCGGCGTTTCGGAGCTTACCATGGCTTGCATCTGCATCGGGATGGGGCTTCACGGCGGAGTGATAGCGGCCTGCGGCACCTTCTTCGTATTTTCCGACTATATGAAGCCGGCCGTGCGTATGGCGGCGCTGATGGAGGTGCCGGTGAAATTCATCTGGTCGCACGACGCATTCCGCGTGGGCGAAGACGGCCCAACCCACGAGCCTGTGGAGCAGGAAGCCCAGATCCGCCTAATGGAGAAACTGAAGAACCATAAGGGACACAACTCCATGCTCGTACTCCGCCCGGCCGACGTTACCGAAACAACCGTAGCCTGGAAACTTGCGATGGAGAACGCCTCAACCCCCACCGCCCTCATACTTTCCCGCCAGAATATCGCCGACCTGCCCTCCTCATCCGGCAACCGCTATCGCGAAGCTCTGCAATCATCGCTCGGCGCCTATGTTCTGGAATGTAGCGACGCCGATCCGGATATCACCCTCTTGGCGTCGGGATCAGAAGTATCAACGCTGGTTGAGGGAGCCGCCCAGCTCCGCGCCGACGGCATTAAAGTGCGCATCGTGTCGGCCCCGTCGGAAGGATTGTTCACCGTTCAGAACGAAGCTTACAGGGAATCGGTTTTGCCTCGCGGAGGCAATGTGTTCGGCCTCACGGCCGGATTGCCGGTTACTCTACAAGGATTGGCCGGAGCAAATTCGCTGGTTTGGGGGCTGGAGTCGTTTGGATTCTCGGCGCCGTATCAGGTTCTCGACGAGAAGCTCGGCTTTACGGGAACAAACGTATATAATCAGGTAAAGAAATTCTTAAACAAATGAACACCGCAATAAAATGAAAGAAAGTACATATCTCAAGCGGGTTGCAGCAATTCACGACCTGTCGGGATTCGGCAAATGTTCGCTCACGGTGGCCCTACCCATCCTGTCGGCCGCCGGCATCGAAACCAGCGCAATGCCCACAGCGCTGCTGTCAACGCATACCGGAGGCATCTCCGGCTTTACATACCTCGATACAACCGGCGAGATGCGACCCTTTATGAATCACTGGCAATCGCTCAACATAAAGTTCAACGCCATTTACAGCGGCTTCCTCGGCTCGTTTGAACAGCTCGACATCGTAAAAGACTTTATAGACATATTCGGCAATAACGACAACATCGTGCTTGTAGATCCCGTAATGGCCGACAACGGGGAACTTTACAAGATATTCTCGCCCGAATTTGCAGTTGGCATGAGAGACCTCTGCCGTAAGGCCGACATAATAGCGCCCAACATAACGGAAGCCTCGTTTCTGCTGGACCGCCCATACATCGCCGGCCCATACGCCAAGCCTTATATCGAAGAAATGCTCAACGACCTGAGCCTCCTCGGCCCGAAACAGATAGTACTCACCGGCGTTTACTTCGACAACGAGAGCCTGGGCGCCGCCGCCTACGACGCCGTAACCGGCAGCATCAACTACTCTCTCGTACCGAAAATACCCGGATACTACCACGGAACCGGCGACGTATTCGCCAGCGTTTTACTGTCGGGTCTCGTCAACGGATTCACGCTCGATAAATCAACCGACATAGCCGTAAGATTCACGGCCGAAAGCATAAGGCGCACCTATGAGGCCGGAACAGATATCCGCTTCGGCGTTAACTTCGAGCAAACATTCCCGATGTTGCTGAAAGAACTTGAACTGGTATGAAACGCACCCTGCAATTCCTCGCCGCCGCCTGCGGCCTTTTGCTCATTGCGCACCTCGGCGGCTGCAAGCCCTCGTCGTTCCATGTTGAAGGAACGATTTCGGGAGCGGGAGGACAAACGCTGTATCTTGAGAACGTTGGAATATCGACGGTTAATATCATCGACTCCGTTAAGCTCAGCGCAACAGGGAAGTTTGCCTTCAATCAGCCCCGCCCGCAGTTCCCCGAATTTTACCGCCTGCGGCTCAATAACCAATGGATACATTTTGCCGTCGATTCAACCGAAACGCTAACCTTCACCGGCGATGCAGCCACGTTTGCCACATCATACTCAGCCGAAGGATCGGAAAACAATAAAGCCTTCAAAGAGATTACGCTCGCACAGCTCGATGCCGAGCAAGCCGTAGCCAAGCTCCGCAAGGAACACGAAAGCAATCTTATACCCGACACGTCGTACGCCTCGCAGCTCAAGCAGATATCCGATGCGTACAAAAAGATAGCGCTGCGGTATATATACTCGGCCCCAATGTCGACCGTAGCCTACTTCGCCCTGTTCCAGAAAGTAGACGGACTACTGTTCTTCGACCTCTACGACAAGAACGACTCCAAAGCGTTCGGAGCCGTAGCCACCAGCTTCGACCATTTTTATCCGAAAAGCATACGATCAATGCACCTCCACAACTTAGCCCTCCAGTCGATCAAGGTAATCCGGCAACAGAGAGCGCTGAGTGAAGAAAGTAACCTCAACATCGAGGAAATTAACTACCTCGACATCTCGCTGCCCAATATCAAGGGCGCAACCACCGCCCTCTCATCCGTAGCCGAAGGCAAAACCATACTCGTAAACTTTACCGCGTATCAAACCGAATGGTCCCCATCCCTCAATATGGAACTCTCCGAAGTATACTTCAAGTACAAAGAACGAGGATTCGATATCTACCAGGTATCGCTCGACGCCGACAACCATTTCTGGATGAACGTATCCTCGCGACTACCATGGACATGCGTTCGAGACCCCGAATCCGTACACTCGCAAATAGCCGCGCTCTACAACGTAAGACAACTCCCCGCCCTCTTCCTGCTCGACAAAAAAGGAACAATGGTAAAAAGGATTGAAGAACTTGCAGCGCTCGACGCCGACATAAGAAAAGTACTTTAACATTGCCCACCCATCCATCTCCATCACACAATGAAAATTCTTTAAAGACCAATAGTAACTTATTAAATTAAAAACGTTATGAACACAATTCTCAAACTCGCGAAGGCAATGGCAATAGTCATTGCCTCGTTGTTCGCAGCCGAAGCCTCCGCGCAAACCGGAAGCCAACCCACCTTCGCACAAGGAACCGACATAGGCAACCCAAAGCTAAAAGGCAGCCTTGAATACACCCCCGCAACACGAACCTACGCCCTCGCCGGCGCCGGAACAAACATGTGGGCGCAAACCGACGAATTCTTCATGGCATGGAAGCAAGTAACAGGCAACTTTACACTCTCCGCCAAAGCCGCATTTGAAGGAAAAGGAACCAACCCGCACCGCAAAATCGGACTCATCATCCGCGAATCGCTCGAAGCCAACTGCCGATACGCCGACATCGCCCTGCACGACGACGGGCTCGTATCACTACAATACCGCCCAACCGCAGGAGGCGAAACCAAAGAGATCGTGGCCGAACGAAAGCGCACCCCATTCCTCACCCTCGAACGCAGCGGACGCAAGATCATAATGAAAGTAGCCAACGACAGCTTTACCAACGCCCCCTCCGGCGAAATCGAACTCGACCTCCCCGCAACATGCTACGTAGGCCTCTTTATCTGCTCGCACGAAGCCGACGTAGTCGAGAAAGCCCGGTTTAACGAAGTACAGTTCCAAGCCATAGCGCCGAGGCAGCCCAAAGTAACCAGCATACTCGAGATACTCGACATAACCACCGGCAAGCGAAGCGTCGTAAAAGAATTCCCATTCCTGATCGAAGCCCCCAACTGGACCCCCAACGGACAATGGCTCGTATACAACAGCGGCGGACAACTCTACAAACTCCCGCCCGACGGGAAAAGCGAGCCACAGCAAATCAACACCGCATTCGTCACCCGATGCAATAACGACCACGTAATCTCGGCCGACGGACGGCACATCGCCATAAGCGCCAGCCCCGTTGAAGGCGGAGGATCGCGAATCTACACGCTACCGTTCGAGGGCGGAACGCCGCGCCTCATCACCCCCGCAGGCCCAAGCTACCTCCACGGCATCAGCCCCGACAACCGCTTCCTGGCCTACTGCGCCGACCGCAAAGGCAATTACGACATCTACGTAATACCCTTCGAGGGAGGAGCCGAAGCACGCCTCACAACCGCCGACGACCTCGACGACGGACCGGAATACTCGCCCGACGGCAAGCACATCTGGTTCAACTCCGTACGCTCCGGCCTCATGCAAGTGTGGCGGATGAACGCCGACGGATCCGAACAAACGCAAATGACCGCCGACGAAACCCGCAACTCATGGTTCCCACACATATCGCCCGACGGCAAGCAGGTAATATTCATCGCCTACGCAAAAGGCGACCTCAAGCCCAACGAACACCTGGCCAACAAAAACGTTGAACTACGCCTCATGCCCGCCGCCGGAGGCGAACCCAAAACCCTGGTAAAGCTCTTCGGCGGACAGGGCACCATCAACGTTAACTCGTGGGCCCCCGACAGCAAGCGGTTCGCCTTCGTAAGCTACCGGCTGGACGACTGATATTCCACTCCCCTCGTTAACCCGTTATAACCGGGCCGGGATTAATCCGTACCCGAAAGATGGCATCGCAAGATGCGCCGGCATAATCGCCGCGCCGTTCTTTCCGGTACAGATTAATCCCTTTTTTATTATGCGCCTTTACAGGCGATGAATTACTCCAAAACCGAAAAAATAACCCCGTTGTATTCAATACAAAGTCGCCTGGCAGATGCAGGGACGTTTTGTTTTCGATACAAAACCTCCAGGCAAATGCAGGGACGTTTTGTCTTCAATACAAAGCCTCCCTGCAAATGCAGGAACGTTTTGTTTTCGACGCAAAGTCTCCCTGCAAATGCAGGAACGTTTTGTTTTCGACGCAAAGCCTCCCTGCAAATGCAGGAGCGTTTTGTTTTCGACGCAAAGCCTCCCTGCAAATGCAGGAACGTTTTGTCTTCGACGCAAAGTCTCCAGGCAAATGCAGGGACGTTTTGTCTTCGACGCAAAGTCTCCAGGCAAATGCAGGGACGTTTTGTCTTCGACGCAAAGCCGCCTGGCAAATGCAGGGACGTTTTGTATTCAAAACAAAACCGCCCGGCCGGATTTTATCAAATAAATATGTATTCGGGATAAGCGATGTCGGCCAGGAATAAGCCTTGAGCCGGCGCCGAGCTGCCCGCCGCGCCCCGGTTGCGAGCCTCGATTATCGCCCGGAACCCATCCGGGCTCAGCTTGCCGCGGCCTGCGATGAGGAGGGTTCCGACAATGGCGCGAACCATGTTGCGCAGGAAGCGGTCGGCTGTAATGGAAAATTGAAGGAGGGTGGGAGATTGCAACGTCCAAACGGCAGACGATACGCGGCAAAGGTTGGTGCGCGCGTCGGTGTGGAGCTTGCTGAAGCTGGTGAAATCGGAACAGGATGCGAGAAGCGAGGCGGCGGCGTTCATGGCTTCAACGTTGAGGGGGCCATGGACGCGGCAGGCCTGGGCGCGGAGGAAGGGCGACTTGCCGAGCGTTACGTAGTAGTGATAGGTGCGCGAAATGGCGCTGAAGCGGGCGTGGGCGTCGGGGGTAACGGGCGCGATGCGGGTAACGGCAATGTCGGGCGGCAGCAGCCCGTTGAGGCGGTCGGCAAAACGGGCAAGGGAGGCGGAGGGGATGGAGGCGTCGAAGTGGGCCGTCATCATGCGGGCGTGAACGCCGGCGTCGGTGCGCCCGGCTCCAACGATGGGCGTCGGGAGGCGGAAGATGGTTGACAGGGCTTCTTCTACCTTTTGCTGAACGGAGACGCCGTTGGGCTGACGCTGCCAGCCGCAATAGGCGCCTCCGTCGTACGATAAATACAGGAAGTGGCGGCTCACTCGTCGCCGCGGTAGTCTATCCACACTTTCATCCGTCCGGCCTGGCGGTTATCCCAGGCGTAGTACGGAACGAGGCTGGCTTCGCCCGATCCGGATAGGGCTCGAACGATGGTTGCGCCGTTCAGCGCAGAGTCGGCAACGGCAAGGTCGAACTTTGTGGCGGACGATATGGTCAGGCTGTCGTACCGGCCGGGATTGTCGACTTCTTCGGCGCAGTAAACGAGCGGTCCTCGCTGCACGGCGCGCTTGCCGAGGTTGGCCGTAACGCGGGGGTCGGCCTCTACCGTTTCGACCGGCATATCCATCGCGAGGCTGATACGGTCGCCGGCCTGCCATGCCCGGGAGATAACGGCGTAGCCTTTGTCGACTTCGGGCGATACCTGGGAGCCGTTCACCTCGATGGTCCAGGCGTTGCACCAGGATGGGATGCGGAGCCGTATTTCCCTGGCGACAGCCGGCGGCGTTGAGAGTATTTCGAGCTCTACGGCGCCGTTCCACGGGTAGCGGGTTGACTGGCGGAGCCGTACAGGGCGGCCGTCGACGTTGATTGTTGCCGTGTTGCCCATATAAAGGTGCACCCATATTGCTTGGCGGGACGTTCCGTAAACGTATCCTCCCACCGAGGGCAGGAAGCGCGACATCTGGCTTGGGCAGCAGGCGCATCCGTACCATTCCTGGCGGTGGTGACGCCCGTCGGATTCGAGCGGGTTAACGTAGAAGAAGCGGTCGCCCTTGAGGGATATTCCGGCGAGGGCGCCGTTGTACATTGACCGTTCGAGGATGTCGACGTACTTGGCGTTGCCGGTGAGGCGGTTCATGCGCGCGTTCCAGTATACCATTCCTACGGAGGCGCATGTTTCGCAGTATGCTTCGCGGTTGGGGAGGTCGTAATCGCTGGTGAAGCCTTCGTTGTGCCGCGATGATCCGATGCCTCCGGTTACGTACATGTTTCGCAGTGCAACGTCGTCCCAAAGGCGATCGAGGGCGGCGATGTATCCGCTGTCGCGTTTTTGGGCGGCTACGTCGGCCATTCCGCAGTAGAGGTACATGCAGCGCACGGCGTGGCCGGCGATGTCGGTCATTTCGCGCACGGGCCGGTCGTCTTGATAGTATGCCGGATCCCATTTGCCTTCGCCTCCGGTTGTTCCGTGCCCGTGTCCGCGCTCGTCGAGCAGCCATGCGGCCATGTCGAGGTACTTGGGTTGCCTGGTGGCGCGGCTGAGCTTAACGAGGGCGAGTTCTATCTCTTCGTGTCCGGGCACCCAATGTCGTTTGCCGGGGCCGAAGGTGTTCATTATATGGTCGGCCATTCGTGCGGAGGCGTCGAGCAGCTTGCGCTTGCCGGTGGCTTGATGGTATGCTACGGCGGCTTCTATCATGTGCCCGGCGCAATACATTTCGTGCTTGTCCATGTTGGTCCATCGCTGTTCGAGGCCTGTGAGGGCGTAGTAGGTGTTGATGTAGCCGTCGGGTTGCTGCGCTGCGGCAATCTTGTCGATCCATTCGTCGGCCTTTTGTTCGAGGGCTTGGTCGGGGTGGTTGATTAGCGAGCAGGCAATTCCTTCGAGGGCTTTGTACACGTCTGAATCGTCGAAGAATATTCCCGAATGTTGGCCCTGGCCGAGCGCTGCGAGCTCGAAATTGCGTATGCGGCCTGTTTGGTTTTCAATCTGGTCGATACATACGGCTAAGGTTGTCGAGGCGTGACGGTCGAGGCGCGGGCTCCAGAACTCGTCGTTAACGCTAACCTGCGAGAAGTCTACCGCATCCATGCGCATCAGCGAGCGCTCGCTGCAGGACGGGGCGGCGGCGAGGGCGATTAGGAGGATGATGAAGGCGGCGGCGGGATTATTGGGGTATTTCCGTTTCATATTGCAGTTTCATTTATTAATTCTTGATTGGCTTTCCTTTACTTCCGATCAAACTCACCGCAACAATCGCGGCTACCGAGAGCGGCAAGGCGAACAGTATCGGGTCGACGGCATACCATGGATACTGCGCGATAAGCGTATCTTTCCCGAAGAGCGCCTTGCACAACCCTATCGGCGCAGCCTCGGCGCGATGCAGGAAAGTCATGGCGAAGAGGCTGGCCAAGGCTCCCGTCCACAGGCTGGCGAGGGCGGCCTGGCGCGTGGCGCGCTTCCAATACAGGGCGCAGAAGTAGGCCGGGAGGAAGGTGGCGGCGCATACGCCCATGAACAGCGCTGTGCCTCGGGCTATGATGCCTGCGCTTAACGTATAGCATATTGTATAGCTCAGGAGGATGGAGCATACCACGCCGATGCGTACTCCTATCGTCGACTTTGCGTTGCGGCGGCGGCCGAGGCGCGGAAACATGTCGGCGCCGAACGAGCCTCCCATGGTGTGGAACTGCGCGCTAAGCGTCGACATGCTGGCCGAGAGGATGCAGAGCATGAACACTGCTCCGAACCAGGCGGGCATGGCTTTGTCGATAAACAGGGGTATGATTTTGTCGATGTCTTTAACGGCGTCGGCGGCTACTACTCCTTCGGTTTTAAGGAAGAAGAGGTTGCTCAGCGGGCCGAGGTGGTAGATGCTCCCAACGGTTACGAATATGAACAGCGAGCCGATAAGTATGCCGCGGTTGAGCTGTCGGGAGCTGGCAACGGTCATGAACCGTACCACGAGCTGCGGCTGCGCTAAGCATCCGATACCTACTCCGAGGATAAGCGAGGTTACGAGCGCGTACCACTGCGGCGATCCGGCTACGGGCATTCGCGTCCAGCCTTGGTGACCGAGCTCGCGGAAGCGTTCGGGTACGCGGTCGGCCATTTGCGAAAGCTCGCGGTTGGCCTCAACGAAGTTCAGGTCGAGGATATGGTAAAACCAGAAGAGCAGGAACAGGATGCTGAAAAACATTATCACGGCCTGGAGCGCGTCGGTGTACATCACGCTGCGGATGCCTCCGCTCACCACGTAGGCGGCTACAACGAGGGTGAATATCAGCAGGGCGAGGTCGAGGTTGATGTGGAATATCTGTTCGATAAATACTGCGCCGCCTTTCATCACCACGGCGGCGTACAGCGGCATGCCGATAAAGATCACGGCGGCCACAAACACCTGTATCGACCGCGAGCCGTAATGCGCCCCAAGCAACTGGGCGAATGTGCGCGAGCCGTGAACGGCGCCGAGCTTGCGGGTTCGCTTGCCGAAAAAGATGAAGGCGATAATAACGCCGACAAGCATGTTCAGCAGGCATAGCCATTGCAGACCCATCCCGAAGGCTGCCGATACTCCCCCGAAGCCAACAATGGCCGAGGCCGAGATAAACGTTGCGCCGTAAGACAGCGACATGATTAGCGGGTGGGTTTTTCGTCCGCCGAGGAGGTAGTCGTTGTCGCGGCGGGTTTGTACGTAGCCCAGCCATCCGAGCCAGGCCAGCACAAACATGTATATTATTACGATGATTCCTAAGGAGAGGGTGTTCATGATTCGGATGGTTTATCGGGGTTGTCGGTATGTTCGTCGCCGTCTTCTTCGTTGCGGCGGGTGATGCCGTACCAGGCGGCAAAGATTACGCAGGCGGCCGACAGCAGGTAGGCCGACCATATTCCGGGATCGTCTATTCCAAGCATATTATTAGAGTTTTATCAGGTCGCTCTCGCCGATGTATTCCATGTTTTGCCGGCGGATAACTTCGAGGGCGGCTTCGCGGTTGTTGGTTCGCAGGATGAGGATAGCCTTGCCGTTAACGGCAAAGCAGTACATGTACTCGATGCTGATGCCCGCGCGGGTAAAGCATGAGATGGTCCCGGCAAAGCTACCGGCCGACGAGCCTGTCACGATGGCCAGCACGTCGGTAAGGTTTGCGCTCACGTTATGGGTTTTCAGTATCGTGCAGGCCTTTTGCGGATCGCTTACGATGAGCCGCATTATGCCGAACTCCGAAGTGTCGGCAACCGTTGCGGCTATGATCCTTATGTTGCCTTCGGCAAGGAGCGACAGGATCTCGCTAAGCTTGCCGTAACGGTTCTCAAGGAAAAGGGATATCTGGTGAACTGTCATGATATGGTTATATATGTATTAAATGAGTTTACGAAGATCCTTAACTCTTACGGCCTTCCCTTCCTGCACCGGCAGCGAGCCTCGGGCAACAAGACGGAGCCGCGGCGTCAGGAGCAGCTCGTCGCGCAGGCGCCGGGTTATTTCGCGGGCGAGGGCCTGGAGCTCGGCGTAATCGTCGGTGAAAAGGTCGCTTAGCTCTACTTCTATCAGCATCTCGTCGCTGTTGCCTATTGTTTCGAGCGTGATAAGGTAGTTGCCGCCCAGCTCGCCGAACTGCATAAGGATGGTTTCCACCTGGATGGGAAACAGGTTTACGCCTTTGAGGATGATCATATCGTCGCTCCGGCCGCGGAATCGGGCGATGCGGCGGTGGGTGCGTCCGCACTTACATTCGCCGGGGATGATGCAGGTGAGGTCGCGGGTGCGGTAGCGCAGGAGCGGCATGGCCTCGCGGCGCAGGGTAGTTAGTACCAGCTCGCCCGTTTCGCCGTCGGGTACGGGGAGGAGGGTGTCGGGGTCGATTATCTCGGCTATAACATAGTCTTCCCATATATGGAGACCGTTTTGCTCCGGGCATTCAAAGGCAACGCCCGGGCCGTTCATTTCCGACATGCCGAAGCAGTTGTAGGCCTTTACGCCCAGCAACTGCTCGATGCGCCTGCGCTGCTCCTCCGAGTGGGGCTCCGCTCCGATGCAGATTATCCGTAGCTGCGTGTCTCGCCTGGGATCAACTCCCTCTTCGTACATTACCTCGGCTAAGCGGGTGGCGTAACTCGGAATGATATGCAGGCAGGTGCTGCCGAAGTCGCGTATAAACTTGATTTGCCTCTTGGTATTACCCGCCGCCGCCGGAACGGTCAGGGCCCCCAGCCGCTCGGCCCCGTACTGGAAGCCCAAACCCCCGGTAAACATGCCGTAGCCCGATGTGTTCTGGAATACGTCGTCGTTGCGTATCCCTGCCATGTACATGCACCGCGCAACCTGGTTGGCCCAGTCGTCGATGTCGCGCTGCGAGTGGAGCACAACCGTGGGGTTGCCTGTGGTGCCGCTCGACGAGTGCAGCCTTACGCAATCACGGAGCGGAATGGCCGACATGCCGTAGGGATAGTTATTGCGCAAATCGTCTTTGGTGGTGAAAGGGATAGATTGTAATTCGCCGAGCGACGATATGTTGGCCGAAATGCCGCAACGCGCAAACATCTCCTTGTAGAAAGCCGACTGCGAGGCCCGGGCAATTGTGCTCCGAAGGCCCTCAAGCTGGAGGCGCTCCAAGGCCGGCCTGCTTAGCGTCTCAATATCTTTTTCCCAATAATCATTCATCCTTATCTTGTTTTTAATTAATAATCATATCCTGCAACAGGGCCGCTCGCCGTTTGAGCAAGCGGCCCTGTTGCGCTACTCAACCTTCAGGCTTACGCTACCCTTGGCAAGACCCTTCCCCTCTACTTCAAAGCGGATGGCGCCGCTCTTCTCGCCGGCGCGAACAATTGCAACAAGCTGACCCTTGAATACGCTCATAGCCGGGAGGTGAAACTGCTCAAGGTTGGTGGGATCGCCATTGGCCGCCGCTTCAAATTTGCCGGCGCCTGTGGTCTTGAAGCGGAGCGAATGAGATGCGTCGGGGCAGAGGTTACCGTTGCGGTCGACTACCCTGGCGGTTATGAAGGCAAGGTCGCGCCCGTCGGCCGAGAGGGTGGAACGGTCGGCCGACAGCTCTATCCTATGGGGCTTGCCGGCGGTATGTACTTCGCGCTCGGCAACGGGCTCGCCGCGGTCGTTGTAAGCTATTACCTTAATCGAGCCGGGCTCGTACTTGGCGTCCATCCACATCAGGCGGTACCGGCGGAGGCGGAGGAGCCCGTCGGAAGCTTCTTTAGTGTCGGTGCGTTCAACGGTCATCGACTTGTCTTTTGTCAGGCGGCCCTGGCTCTTGCCGTTTATGAACAGCTCGGCCGAGGGATGGTTGGTGTATACGAATACGGGGGTGGTTTGACCTTCGCGGCCCGGCCATGTCCAGTGGGGCAGGATGTGCAGGGTTTCTTCCGACGGGTTCCAGTGGCTGCGGTACAGGAAATAGCGGTCTTTGGGGATGCCTGCCAAGTCGATTATGCCGAACATGGAGCTGTGGTTGGGCCATTTGCTCCCGTAGGGCGTGGGCTCGCCCAGATAATCGAAGCCCGTCCATACAAACTCGCCTATGCACCAGTCGTAGTCTTCCTGATGGGCAAAGTCGTCGTCGGGCAGGTTCGACCACGAGCAGTGCTCAACGTCGTAGCCGGAGCACTGGTTATCGTCGTGCATCCTGTTCGAGCCTCTTACCACCGGGAAATGATAAACTCCGCGCGAACTGATGGTAGACGCCGTCTCGCTTCCCAGAACTATCTCCTGCGGAAGCTCCGCATACGCCTTCCGATAAAAAGGCAGCCGGTAGGTAAAGCCCGGAACGTCGAGTATGGCCGCCAGATGGCTGTTCATCGAGCCCTGAACGTTATCCAGACCCATCGTAACCGGCCTGGTGGGGTCTTCGCGGTGGCAAATAGACTGGAGGTTGCGGGCGGTGCGCATGCCCTGGGGAGTATGCTGCCCGGGCACCTCGTTGCCGATGCTCCACATCACCACCGAGGCGTTATTACGATAGCGGCGGATCATGTTAACCAAATCTTTTTCCGCCCAGTCGTTAAAGTAAAGGTTATAACCGTTCCTGCATTTTGCAACGTTCCACTCGTCGAAGGCCTCTACCATCATCATGAATCCCATCTCGTCGCAAAGCTCCACAAGCTCCGGAGCCGGCATATTGTGGGCGGTGCGGATGGCGTTGCATCCCATATCCTTCAAAATTTCAAGCTGGCGCTGCAAGGCCCTGCGGTTAACCGCCGCTCCAAGCGGCCCAAGGTCGTGATGATTGCATACGCCGCGAAACTTTACAGGCTTGCCGTTGAGCAACATTCCCTTATTGGGCAAAATTTCGAGGCTGCGGATGCCGAAGCGGGTTTCGTAACGGTCAACCGGCTTGTTGTCTATTGATATTTCGGATACCGCCGTGTACAGGTGGGGCGTTTCGGGGCTCCACAAACGGGGACGGGCAATTGTAAACCTGTCGTTCGCCACCTCCGGAACATGCCCCGCGGATCCGAAGCTCGACGAGCCTGCCTGCTTGCCGTCGGCATCGTAAATAATTGTTTCTATCCTGAAGTTTACTCCTCCCTTAACCAAAGTTGATATCCGCGTTTCGATATCCACATCGGCCGACTTTTCAGACACGTTGCTCGTAACCACCTTTGTACCCCATACCGGCACATGCGTCCCGGCCGTAAGCGTAAGCCTCACGTTGCGGTAAATGCCCGCGCCGGGATACCATCGCGACGACTCGGGCATATTTTCGAGCCGAACGGCCAGAACATTATCCTTCTCCTTTATATATTCCGATACGTTAAGCACGAAGCTGTTGTAGCCATAGGGCCAAAAACCTGCCTCCTTGCCGTTGAGCCACACGCGAGCGTTGCTCATAGCCCCGTCGAAGCATATCGAGGCCTGCCGGCCGGCTACCGATCCCGGCGCGTCGAAGCGCACGCGGTACCATCCCACGCCGATAAACGGGAGGCCCCCGGTACGGCCCGACTTTCTTGTGGCCCGGGTTTCGCCGTCTTGAGTTATGGCCACATGCTGGAGGTCGGCGTTTCCGTCGAAGGGTCCGTAGATAGCCCAGTCGTGCGGCACTCTTACGGGCTGCCATCCGGCGTCGTTAAACTCAGGCGCAAAAGCTTGGGGAGCGTCGCCCCGCAAGAACTTCCAGTTCTTTTCAAGTAAAACTTCGGCGCGGGGCTGCGTATGCGCCGTTATCGAGGCGCAGAGCAGGCAAAGTATTGCAATAGTCTGTTTCATGGTAATAATAATATGATTGAGTGATGGGCAAAGGTAATCCAAAATGTCTTTTTCACAACGCGCATGGCGCCAGAAAGTCAACCCGGAGTTACGCCGTGCCGGCCGGCCGGCGTATGTTGGCAACCTCGTTTTTTTGCAGCATATATATAATGTATAGAGAGGATGAGCGGAACATGCCGGCGGCGCCTACGCCCGTAGATATCCCGTTATTTTCCTGCCCGGCGCCCCAACGGCCTTGAGCTCCATACCTCCGGTCTTTTCGGCTTCTTGCATTACGGATAAGAGGGCCTGCCGCAACCCTGGCGCCGCATTACTTGCGTTGCATTATCCCCAAAACATCCCGCCGCCGGTTCCTGCGGGCATAGAAACCGCCCCCGGCATTTTTCCCGCATGTTTCTACGCTTGTAGAAACCCTCAAAATTTTTCGTAGAGATTTCTACGCTTGTAGAAATCCGCAAATTTCTTCGTAGGAGTTTCTACGCTTGTAGAAACCTTCCCAACATTTTCGTAGAGGTTTCTACAAACGTAGAAATCCGCGATTTTTTTCGTAGGAGTTTCTACAAGCGTAGAAACCTTCCCGACATTTTCGTAGGAGTTTCTACAAGCGTAGAAATCCGTAAATTTCTTCGTAGGAGTTTCTACAAGCGTAGAAATCCGCGATTTTTTTCGCAGGAGTTTCTACAAGCGTAGAAATCGGCGCGGCGTTTTTGCAGATTGTTCTATATGCGTTGACGCCTGCGGGGCTTTTTAATGCAGGTTTCTACAAGCGTAAATGCCGATAAAGATGACATAAGCCGGTTTCTACAAGCGTAGACATTGTTACAATATTTTAGCAGGAGTTTCTACATGAGTTGACGCCTGCGGGGCTTTTTCAGGCGGGTTTCTACAAACGGACAGGTCGATAAAGAAGCCATAAGCCGGTTTCTACAAGCGTAAAAAATCGCTACAACATTTTCGCAGGAGTTTCTACATGAGTTGACGCATACGGGGCTTTTGCAGGCGGGATTCTACAAGCGTACAGGACGCTAAAGATGCAATGCGCCGGTTTCTACAATCGTAGAAATTGTCACAACATTTTCGCAGTGGTTTCTACATATTTATATGCCTGCAAGGCTTTTTAAGGCTGGATTCTACAAGCGTAAATGTTGCTAAAGATGCCATGCGCAGGTTTCTACAAGAGTGAAAATCACTATAACATTTTTACAGAGGTTTCTACATATTTATATGCCTGCAAGGCTTTTTAAGGCTGGATTCTACAAGCGTAAATGTTGCTAAAGATGCCATGCGCCGGTTTCTACAAGAGTAAAAAAACGCCTCAACATTTTCGTAGTGGTTTCTACATTCGTAGACGACAACAAGCCTTTTTCAGGCAGGTTTCTACAAGAGTACATGTTGCTAAAGATGCCATGCGCCGGTTTCTACAAGCGTAAAAAATCTCTCTAACATTTTTACAGTGGTTTCTACATACTTAGACGCATCCAGGGCTTTTGCAGGCAGGTTTCCACAAGCGTACATGTCGCTAAAGATGCCATGCGCAGGTTTCTACATGCGTAAAAATCGCCTAAACATTTTCGTAAATGTTTCTATATGCGTTGATGCCTATTAGGCTTTTTCAGACTGGTTTCTACAAGCGTAAAAAAATCTCTCTAACATTTTCGCAGATGTTTCTACATGCGTAGACGTATACGTGGCTTTTTCAGGCAGGTTTCTACAAGCGTAAATGCCGATAAAGATGACATAAGCCGGTTTCTACAAGCGTAAAAAATCGCTACAACATTTTCGCATTGGTTTCTACATGCGTTGACGCATACGAGGCTTTTTTATGCCGGATTCTACAAGCGTACAGGCTGCTAAAGATGGCATGCGCCGGTTTCTACAAGAGTAAAAAATCGCCTAAGCATTTTCGCATTGGTTTCTACATGCGTTGACTCCTATGGGGCTTTTTCCGGCCGGATTCTACAAGCGTACAGGTCGATAAAGCTACAATAAGCCGGTTTCTACAAGCATAAAAATTCACCCCAATATTTTGCATTGGTTTCTACATGCGTTGACGCCTATGCGGCTTTTTCAGGCAGGCTTATACAAGCGTACAGGTCGATAAAGATGCAATGCGCCGGTTTCTACAAGCGTAGACATAGGCCCAACATTTTTCGCAGTGGTTTCTACATACTTAGATGCCTGCGAGGCTTTTTCAGGCAGGCTTATACAAGCGTACATGTTGCTAAAGATGCCATAAGCCGGTTTCTACAAGCGTAAAAAAATAGCTATAATATTTTCATAGATGTTTCTACATGCGTTGACGCATACGGAGCTTTTCAATGCCGGATTATATAAGCGTACAGGTTGCTAAAGCTACAATGCGCCGGTTTCTACAAGCATAAAAAATCACCCCAATATTTTGCATTGGTTTCTACATACTTAGATGCCTCCGTGGCTTTTTCAGGCAGGCTCCTACAAGCGTACAGGCAGCTAAAGATGCCATGCGCCGGTTTCTACAAGCGTAAAAAATCGCCTGAACATTTTCGTAGATATTTCTACATGCGTAAAAATCGCCCTAATATTTTCGCAGCAGTTTCTACATATTTATATGCCTGCGGGGCTTTTTAAGGCAGGTTTCTACAAGCGTACAGGCCGATAAAGCCGCCATGCGCCGGCCTCTACGCGCGTAAAAACCGGACGGAGCTTTACGGGGGAGGCCTCTGCAAGCGCTGGCGACGGCAATATATTTGGACGCGGCGGCTTATCGCTTTCTTTGGCGACTGTTAAGGATCGACGGGGGTGGGTCGCGGCTTATGGTACCGGTATGGGAAATATTTTCAGGGGGAGGGGAGCTTTTGCTTGTAAGATTTGATTTGGATGTTTATATTTGCGCATCACAATAAAGTTTTTATGAGTTTTCTGTTACCTGAGTACTATTATGAAGAACATGCTGCCGATGCTTTGGCATCGGTAGCATCACATTTCCACCCCCCCCACTTTACATTTGCCGCGCATTTCTGCGCCTGTTTCTTAACTCTATTTCTTTTACCGTCGTCTTTATACCGTCGGGGCCGTAAACGGTTCGCCGCGGGATTGTTGCGCTATGCGTTATGGGCTTGCTGCGCTTTTACAGGCCTGTGCGGGGGGCTATCTTTTATGTATTTTTTTGTGGAGATGATATGCGATGTTGATATTTATAAATCTTTTAAATCAATATGCTCATGAGAAAGCGCCGGTTTATCTGTTTGTTTTTACTCCCGGCTGTGTCGGGCCTTACGGGCGCGTGGGCGCGGCAAATTGTTTCGGGAGTTGTAAGCGAGGCGTCGGGGCTGCCGGTTATCGGCGCCAATGTTATCGAAAAGGGAACAGCGAACGGGGTTATTACCGACCTCGACGGGCGGTTTAGCATCGCAGTGCAAAGCGTTGAGGCTACGCTTACCGTTAGCTACGCACGGGCCCGGTTGCTTCGGTTAAGGGCGACAAGCTTCAGGGGGGCGACAACTTTCAGCGCCAGGGAGGCGCTCCGGGGGAGGGCGGCCGGATTGTCGGTTATGCGCAGGAATGCTGTGCCGGGCGGCGAAACGGCTATCCGTATCCGCGGCAACTGGTCGCTTAAGGCTATAAACGATCCTCTTTACGTGGTTGGCGGCATCCTGATTGCGGCAGGGCTTAACGAGCTTAGCGGCTCGGATATCGAGTCGATCGAGATTCTTAAGGATGCTTCGGCTACGGCTGTCTTACTTCAGCCAGGAGGGTATTGTGAAGGGGCAGGATTATGCGCGCTACTCGGCGCGGGTTAATTTAGACCGGGAGGTGAACGGCAGGGTTACCATCGGCGGCCAAACGCAGTTCTCGCACTTCGACCGTTCGGCCGGCAGCAATCTTTACCACGATTCGCGCGGGGTGTATCCTCTTGCCGATATTTTCGACGCGGAGGGGAAGATGATAACTTCGCGCCCCGGCAACGATCCGCAGCTGTGGAACTACTCTCTTAACCTCGAAAACACCGGACGGTTGCGAAAGAAAGACCGTTTCCCGGGCAGCTACTACGTTGAGGTGAAGCTGTCGCTCAACGTAAGCTGCCGCACAAACGCGAGCATCGACATCGGGGCTTACTGCGATCATAATTTCTTTGGCGCATTGAGCTCCGACCGCGCCGGCAGTCCGGCCAGGGCCGAAAACAAGGGTGATAACCGGAGGATGTATACCTGGGAGAATCTGCTGTTCTACTGCGACGCCTTTAATAACCGCCATCCCGTTGCCTTACGCTGCTCCAGTCGATACGGCAGGAAACGCTGGAATCTTTTGAGATAAGGGTAAAGGACTTCCGTATGAGAATCAACTTTGGTATAACGTTGGCTCGGCTCAAACGATCGAGGGCGTAAACAGTTCGTATGTTCGCTGGAGGCTATCATCGTTCATGGGGCGGCTTAACTATAACCTTGCCGGCAAGTACCTGCTCGCCATATCGGCGCGTTACGACGGCTCGTCGCGGCTTGCCCCGGTGCATAAGTGGGCGCTGTGCCTATCGGCCGCCCTTGCCTGGAGGATAAAGGAGCAGGCTTTCATGAAGGATATCGACGCCGTGAGCAACCTCAAGCTAAGGGTTGGATACGGCATCACGGGCAATACGGCCATTGATCCTTATAAAACTCGGGGCAGCCTTGAGTACGGGCGTTATACGTACGGCTCGCAAGGCGTGCTGTCGTTCTGCCAGAAGGAAATTCCGAACCATTATCTCTCGTGGGAGAGCACAACGCAATGGAACGCCGGCCTCGACTTCGGATTCATCGGCGGAAAAATATGCGGCGTTATCGACCTTTATTCGCAGAATACCGAGGGGGCTCCTGATGGAACGGCAACTGCCCATGGTGTCGGGATTCCCCAAAGTAACGATCAACACGCAAAACATAAACCGGAAGAATTTCAGCTGGTCGACCGACTTTATATTCTCATCCAACAAAGAAGAAATTACCGAGCTATACAACGGCAAGAACGACGACGAAGGCAACAAATGGTTCATCGGATACCCCGTAAGAGTATTCTACGACTATAAAGCCGACGGCATCCGGCAGCTCGAAGATAAAGCCGAACTCGATAAATGGGGCGGAGTATTCAAGCCCGGCGACGTTAAAGTGGTAGACAAGAACGGCGACTACAAGATAACCTCCGCCGACCGCTTTATCCTCGGACAGGTAGAACCCAAGTTTAACCTCAGCCTAAGCAATTACTTAGCAGCCGGACGCTTCGACATGAGCCTATTCCTTACAGGGTCGTTCGGGCAAACGCGAAAGTTTGAACGCAACTGGAGCCTCAACGGACGATACAACGGCGCCCGCGTAAACTACTGGCGAATAACAGGCGAAGACGCCTCCGGAAACCCCGTAAGCAACCAAAGCAACGAAGCCCCAAGGCCCAACCGCGACTTCGAGAACCCCAACTACATCGACGCCCTGTACTACTCCGAAGCATCGTTCCTGCGCATCGGGCAAGTAACCCTCGGATACTCCCTGCCAACATCCGTAACAAGCAAGCTGCGGATAAGCAAATGCCGGATATACGCAACCGTACAGAACGCATACCTGTTTACCAACTTCCCAGGCATCGACCCCGAACTAGGCAACCAGGACGACAACCGCGGATTTAACGAACCCATACCGAGAACCTGCCTCCTCGGCCTCAACCTGAGCTTCTGATACCATCAACAATTTAAAACGATAATAATAATATGAACATTATAACGAGATACGGCTTATCGCTAATAGCAACCGTAACCCTTCTATCATGCGACTCCTTCCTCGAAGAAAAAGTAGTCAGCGGAGTATCATACGACTTCTTCGAAACAAAAACCGGAATAGAAAGCGCAGTAAACGGAGCCTACACCACCATGCGATGGTACGTAGGAGGCGAACGATACTACTGCTTTAACGAATACGGCGTAGACTACGTCTGGGAAGGCGCCGACGGAGGCAAAAAAGACGCCTTCAACAAATACAGCGTACAACTCAACGCCGGCGAAACGCTACTCTACGAGTTCTGGGAAAATAATTATAAAGGAATAAACCGGATAAACACCGCCCTAATGTACCTGCCCAAAGTAGCCGACATGACCGAAGCCGACAAACGACTGCGCGAAGGCGAACTCCGATTCATGAGAGCATACTTCTACTTCGACCTCGTACAACACTTCGGACCCATACCGCTCAACCTCGAAGGCAACGTAACCGAAATAGTAACCAACTTTAAGCGAGCCCCCGTAGCCGACATCTACCAAGCCGTAATAGCCGACCTGCGACTCGCAGCCGACGCACTCCCCGACGCAGCGCAGCAAAACCAGCGCGGACGAGCAACCAAACGGGCCGCAACCAACCTGCTCGCCAAAGTATACCTCGCCCGAGGAAGCGCCGCGAAAGACAACCGCGGACAAAAACCCTCCGATCTCGACAGCGCAGCCATATACGCCGAAGCCGTAATCGCATCAGGCAAATTCTCGCTCGAACCCGACTACAAAACATTCTTCGACCAAAAGCTACACAAAACATCGCCCGAAGTAATCTTCGCCATAGAATTTACCGGCGAAGTACTCTTTAACGGCGACGGCAACAAAATGCACCTCTACTGGGTGCCAACCTACGAGAACCTCCCCGGCCTGCAACGCGACCTCCAGCAAGGACGCGCCTGGAAACGAGTAAGACCCACCCCACACTTCCAGGCATCCGCGTTCGACCGCCTCAACGACTCCCGCCCATACAAAATGTTCAAATGGGCATTCCCCGCCAACAAAGAATCGTCGATACCCGTATGGCAAAGCCAATACTTCTACATGGGCGGCGACGGCAAAACCACCAGCGAACTACTATACGAACCGCCCGCCGAACTCGTAGGCAAACCCAAATTCAAAGTAGGCGACACCGCCGCATACTTCATACCCAAGTACTACGGAGCCAAAGACGTAAAAGGCGCCATAATAAACGCCGACGCCGACAAGCAAATGCAAACCGACATAGCACGGGCCGCATACACCCTCATCCCCGTCGACAACAACACCAACCACTTCTTCCCCTGCCTGCTGAAATGGATCGACGTTGAGCGCCCCGACATGAACTACGAACAAGGATCCCGCAACTTCATCCGCATGCGACTGGCCGAAACACACCTCGTAGCCGCCGAAGCCTACGGACGCAAAGGCAACCTCGACAAAGCCGCCGAACACATCAACATCGTTCGCCGACGGGCCGCCTACAAAGAAGGCGAAATCAAACCCAAAGAATGGACCACCGTTGAAAACGGCCCCGCCCACAAGCTCGCCGCCTCCACCGAAAGCGCCATGGAAGTAAGCCCGGCCGACCTCGGCTCAGGCTTTATCGACTTCATACTCGACGAACGCTGCCGCGAACTCTTCGGCGAAATGAACCGCTGGGAAGACCTCGCACGCACCGAAACCCTCTACGACCGCGTTCGCAAATACAACCCCGACGCCGCCGCCAACATCAAGGAGTACCACAAGCTCCGCCCCATCCCCCAAAACCACATCGACCGCCTCTCGCCCAAGCCCAACGACAGCGAAGCCCAAAACCCCGGCTACTATTAACCCCCGCAAGGGGATATCCCCGCAATAAAAAAGACAACGCCCCCCCACCCTCCCCCAATCGTTGCAGACAGGGAGAGAAACAACCCGGGGGCGTTGTTTCTTTTTATTGAAACAGATTTCTTACAACTGCGCCCCGACATCCGGCCGGGCAATCGTCCTCAAGCCACAATTCCTACCCAAAAATTCCGGGAAGCTCTTGCCCGCGCCTTCCCGTAAGGAAAATCTCCTGAAAAACAAATCTTTTACCCCGAAGGGAACAGTTCATATTCCCAGGCATAAGCTCCATATTCCCGAACATAGACTGCTTATGCCCGGGAATAAAGAACATATTCCCAAACATAGACTGCTTATGCCTGAGAATAAAGAACATATTCCCAGGCACAGACTGCTTGTTCTCAAGAACAGACTGCCTGTTCCCAAGAACAGATTGCTTGTTCCCGAGAACAGACTGCTTGTTCTCAAGAACAGACTGCTTGTTCTCAAGAACAGACTGCTTGTTCTCAAGAACAGACTGCTTGTTCCGGAGAACAAGCAGCCGGCGCCAGGAAGATTTCAGAAGTTATCGCCGGAGGCTACAAAAAAATCCGCGCCCCGACTATCTTTTGTGAAAAAGACGCGGGGCGCGGAGACCGTTTTTTATGTGCGGCCCGGAGGGCTAAGCCTCGGCCGGCCAGGGGCGGTAATACTCCAGCGATTCGGGATTGAAGCTTTCGATAAAGGCTTGGGCTGAAGCTACGGCGGAGCGGCCCAGGGTGGCGTATACTTCGGCCGAGCGGCGGAAGAGCTCGGTTTCGCAGGCGGCTTGCAGCAGCAGGTAGCCCATAATGCAGTGGCCGGCCGATTCTACGAGGCGGCGGGCGTGGAAGTCGAGCAGCTCGCCGTTGCGGGCTTGCTGTACGGTTTCAACCATGCTTTCGTATTTGGCCGTCATGCTTTGCAGCGCGCTGCGGATGGGCTCGAGGTGGGGGGCGCAGGGCTGGGCGTCGTACTGGCGTATCTGGGCGAGGTAGGTTCCGGTGGTTACGTGGCGTATGGCGGCTACGACCTGGAGCTGGGTTGTGCCTTCGTATATGTTGGTTATGCGGGCGTCGCGGTAGATGCGTTCGCAGGCGTAGTCTTTCATGAAGCCTGATCCGCCGTGTATCTGGATGGCGTCGTAGGCGTTGGCGTTGGCGTATTCGGTGGTCATGGCTTTGCCGAGGGGGGTGTAGGCGTCGGCGAGCTTACTGTATTTTTTCTGCTCCTGGCGCTCTTCGGGGGTGAGCTTGCGCTCGCGGGATATGTCGTCGAGGGCTTTGTAGAGGTCGACATAGCGGGCGGTTTCGTAGAGGATGGCGCGGGAGGCGTCGGCGCGGGCGCGCATCAGGGCGGTCATTTCGTATACGGCGGGGAATTGGATTATGGGGCGTCCGAACTGCTTGCGCTCCTGGGCGTACTTGTATCCTTCCCAGTATGCGGCTTCGCTTATTCCGACGGCTTGGGCCATTATTCCGAGGCGGGCGCCGTTCATGAGGGCCATTACGTATTTGATGAGGCCGAGCCTGCGTTCGCCGCACAGTTCGGCTTTGGCGTTCCGGAATACGAGTTCGCAGGTGGGGGAGCCTTTTATGCCGAGCTTGTTTTCGATGCGGCGCACGGTCAGGCCTCCGTTTTGCTTGTCGTATATGAACATGGAGAGGCCGCGTCCGTCTTTGGTTCCTTCTTCGGATCGGGCGAGTACGAGGTGTATGTCGGAGTCGCCGTTGGTGATGAATCGTTTTACGCCGTTGAGGCGCCATGATCCGTCGGCTTCGTTGAAGGTTGCTTTGAGCATTACGGCTTGAAGGTCGGATCCGGCGTCGGGCTCGGTGAGGTCCATCGACATTGTTTCGCCGCTGCATACGCGGGGGATGTACCGGGCGTGCTGATCGGGGTTACCGAATTCGTAGAGGGTTTCGGCGCAGTCTTGCAGTCCCCATATGTTTTCAAATCCGGCGTCGGCTCTTGATACCATGTCGGCGGCCATTATGTAGGGTACGATGGGGAAGTTGAGGCCTCCGTACCGGCGGGGCATTGCCATTCCCATGAGCCCGGCTTGGCGTATGGCCTGGAGGTTGAGCTGTGTGCCGGGGGCGTAGGTTACGCGTCCGTCGCTTAGCGCGGGGCCGTCGTGGTCAACGCTTTCGGCGTTGGGGGCGATTATCTCGGCGCATATTTCGCCTACGGTTTCGAGTACTTTCTCGTAGCTGTCGGCGGCGTCGTTAAAGTCGATGGGGGCGTAGTCGTAGTTGTCGCGGTCGGCAAAGTTGCGTTCCTTCAGTTCTACGATTCGCTTCATCAGCGGATGCTTCAGGTGGTATTTGTAGTGTTGGGTATCTAAAAAATAGTTTGCCATGGCTTACTTGGTATTCTTCTTATAATGTTTAATCATTTTGGGGATCACATCTTCTACCGCGCCGGTTATAACATAGTCGGCAATGGCATTGATGGGGGCTGCGGGGTCGTTGTTGACCGATATTATGATCGAGCTTTCCTGCATTCCGGCTACGTGTTGTATTTGCCCGGATATTCCGCATGCGATGTATAGCTTGGGGCGTACGGTTATTCCGGTTTGCCCTATTTGTCGTTCGTGTTCGGCGTATCCGGCGTCGACTGCAGCTCTCGAGGCTCCTACTTCGCCGCCTATTGCGGATGCGAGCTCGTGCAGCAGATTGAAGTTTTCTTTTGATCCTACGCCGTATCCTCCGGCTACGATTACGGGTGCGGCTTTGATGTTGATCTTGCTTTTTTCGATGCTGCGCTCAATGATGCTTACGGCAAAGTCGGCCGGGCTTACGTAGCGGTTAACGTCGTATTGCCTGGTTTCGCCTTTGTATCCGGCGTTTACTGTTTCTTTTTTCATTACTCCTTCGCGTACGGTTGCCATCTGCGGCCTGCATTCGGGGTTGATAATCGTTGCTACGATATTGCCGCCAAAGGCCGGGCGGATTTGCAGCAGGAGGTTATTTTCGTCGATTTCGAGGGCGGTGCAGTCGGCGGTTAGTCCGCTGCCGAGGGCCGAGGATACTCGCGGGCCGAGGTCGCGCCCTACGCCGGTTGCTCCCATGAGGGCTACCTGCGGCTTTTCGTCGGCAAAGAGCTTTACGAGTATCGAGGCGTGGGGCAGCGAAGCGTAGGGGCTAAGACGGCTGTCGCTGAAGAGGTGGAGCACGTCGGTTCCGTAGGGAAACACTTGCGAGCCTACTCCGTTGAGCTCATGGCCAACGGCAACGGCTTCGAGGCGGCATCCGAGCCTGTCGGCCAGGCGGCGTCCTTTGGTAAGCAGTTCGAGGCTGACGTCGGCCACGATGCCGTCTTCGGTTTCGCAGTATACAAATAAATTATTCATCCTATTGTATGGTTTAAGATTAGTTCTTTCATCAGCTCGTCGATATCGCCGTCGGATGGCGAGAGGGCTTTGCTTTCTTTGGCGAGGAATACAACGTTCTCAATTTTTTTCACCTTGGTGGGCGATCCCGACAATCCGCACAGGGTTGTATCGGCTCCTACGCCGGTTGCGCTCCATTCGGCGATGGTTAAGCCGGGGCGGGCCTGGCCGACGCCGTCGTAAGGCGACGGCGATGCTTTGCGCTCTGAGGCTGTGCGCGCATGCTTGTACTTTTGGAGGAGGCGCGCGTTACGCGGCCTGCATGAGGGCGCGCTGCCGTTAACGGTTACGAGTACGGGCAGGGAGGCTTTTACCGTTTCTACTCCGCGTTCGAGGCGGCGTTTTACAGTGATTGTTCCTTCGCTTACTCCTTCGATTGATTCGGCGTAGGTTATTTGCGCTATGCCCAGCTTTTCGGCTACTTGCGGGCCTACTTGCGCGGTATCTCCGTCGATGGCCTGGCGGCCGCAAATCACAACGTTGTAGTTTTCCATCTTGCGGATGGCCATCGAGAGCGCGTATGAAGTGGCCAAGGTGTCGGCGCCGGCAAAGGCGCGATCGGTAAGCAGGTATCCGCCGTCGGCGCCGCGATATAAGCCTTCGCGGATTATTTCGGCAGCTCTGGCCGGGCCCATTGTCAGCAGTGTTACGGTTGATCCCGGATTGTTATCCTTTAGGCGTAGCGCCTGTTCTAAAGCATTCAGGTCTTCCGGATTGAAGATGGCCGGAAGGGCGGCGCGATTAACCGTTCCGTCTGCCTTCATCGCATCCTTTCCCACATTGCGAGTATCCGGAACTTGCTTGGCTAAAACAATAATATTTAAACTCATAATTCTAATTATTTTTTTTAAAATCGGTCGCAAAAGTACTCAAACATTCCTGAAGTTCAAGAGCCCCCGCTGCCAAAGGCTTGACGTGGCGCGGATTTGCCGCTTATTTGTCAATGCGGCATAGATGCGCGTATTCAGTCGGGCAAGGCTTTTGTAATAGATGTATCATCTACCGCGGCTGCTATATTCAGGGATAATTGCGACGGGGATTCATCCTTGAGGCTTACAAAAGCTTTTTAAAGCCCAATGCCTTTATCGCCGCTGTCGTTTTGCCTCTCGCCGTTTTTATGTATGTTTGTCGGGTTACATATAATATAATGGAATATGAAAGCAAATGTTTACATCATAGCGGCAACCATCGCCGCGCTTGCCGTCTCCTGCCTGGGCGAGGGCGGCGACAGGATTAAGATTGGAAATTATCCGGGCGTTGCGGCCCGGCATGGCGACAGTACATTCATTTACCTGAAAGGGCGCGAGAAAGTTTACGCCGCTTCGGGAGCTAACTCGCTCAACCCCGACGATTGCCTGCTGATCGACTTCATGCTTGATTACAGCCGTCCGGAAAACGCCGATTCGGGTCGCATCAAGGGTTTCCTTACGATAGAGCTCCAGAAGGCCGTTCCCGTTGAGCGCCATACGCTGCTGAACGCTGCAACCGACACTTCGCAGGCTCTTCCCGCCGAGCGAACCCTGCTGTCGGTACTTGCGCAGCACGCTTTTATCCGCAACAAATTCTTCCTTTTCACAACCCATCCGACCGACAGCCTGCCGTTGCAATTCAACCTCTACTGCGATCCGGCAAGCCCCAAAACCAACGGCGCCTATGATCTTTATCTCCGGATAATCCCCCGATCAGACGGGGCCGTAGCCTCCGAGCCCGCAACGATAGTTAACGCCTTTGCGATGGATATGCTTAGCAGCCGCGAACCCGACTCGTTGTTCTTCAGGATACATTATCCCACAAGGATTAATGCCGGAATTAGCTGGGGAACAACGGGCGAGTTCCGCTTTCCGGTTGGTAATTGAAGATGATAAAAGCATGATATTCTATTCGCCCAACATCCTCGACTCCCCTATCCTTCCGCCGGCGGAAGCGGCCCATGCCATACGCGTTTTGCGGATGGGCGAAGGGGCGGAGATTCTTGTTGCCGACGGTAAGGGATCGTTTTTCAGGGCGCAGATCAGGCGAGCCGATCCGGGCAACTGTATTCTCAACATAATTGAAAGCATTGTACAGCCGCCCTTGTGGACTAATAGCCTGCACATCGCCATCGCTCCAACCAAGAACGCCGACCGTACCGAATGGTTTTGCGAGAAGGCTACCGAGATGGGCGTTAATCGTATCAGCCTGCTGAGGTGCGCCCGGTCGGAACGTCGCGAGATCAAAACCGAGCGGCTGGAAAAGGTGATGGTTAGCGCGATGAAGCAATCGGGCAAGGCCTTGCTTCCGGCTCTCGACCAGGTTGCCGACTTTGCCGGCTTTGCGCTCCGCTATAATCCTCCGCAAAAGTTTATTGCGCACTGCGACGAGGCCGGCGAAGGCAAGCTCCCGCTGCACAAGGTATGTCGGCCGGCCGATACGCTTATCCTCATCGGCCCCGAAGGCGACTTTAGCCCTGAGGAGATCGTGATGGCGCTCAAGGCCGGCTTCGCTCCCGTATCGCTCGGCCCCTCGCGCCTCCGAACAGAAACTGCCGGTCTTGCAGCTTGCATGATTTGGCATGTTGCTACGGGATGAGAGGATTGCGGGATTAATCCTAACCTTTACGGAAAATGTTAATACTAACAATACTAAGTACTTTTATTATGAAACCCTTAAAACTATTCGCCTCGGCTATTGCCGTTACATTTTTCCTTTTAATGCCTGGGTGCGGAGATAACGCCCCGATGGATCCGGAAGATCAACCTATATTACCCGACCATGAAGGCGACACCTTATTTTTCTCCTGCAATCCGCCCGAAATACCCGAAAACCCTCCGCATATAAACGACTTCTACGCCACGCTTCCATACGTACCGCCCGGCTTTAAGCTTGTGAAGCGGCTTGAGTACGGCAAGTCTACTGCGGATTCGTCCAACAACGGCATTAAGTATTATTACAACAACAGCGGTAATCTGGTAAAGGAAGAGATTTACAGCCATTACGACCGGTATCAGAGCTTTCCATTATTTACTTATGAATATTCCGACGATAACAAAGTGGTGAAAAGAGCGACGTATATGGGAGAGGAAGGCAATTATACCGAAGCCCAATATGATGCCTATACCTATGAGGGGCGCCGGCTGGTAAGGCAAGAAACCTTCAGAGGAAACCCCTACTACATAACCTATGAATATAAAGGAAACACAGTATTGAAAAGATTCTTCTCGCCGGATCCGACAGGAAGCATGAATGAGAACCTCCTTAAATATACCTACAATGATCAAGGTAAAATATCGCTATTTGAAACCTCAACCACCTATCCCAATGATCTCAAATACAGAAAATGGATTTACGACGACCAGGGGCGGGAAATAAAAATAGAAGACTACAACGTTGATTGGACGCTAAGAACGTACACAGTTAACAGCTACGAGGGTAACACAATTGTCGAGCAAAAGATATACGACGGCAACGATCAGCTTTTGAGCAAAATCACATACCGGCTCGACCAATGGGGAAATCAAATAGAGAAGATCCTGAACGACGCCCATACCGTGTTCAAGCGCAAATACGAAGGCCAGCTGTTCCTTGAAGCCATTAACTATAGCTCCGAATGGGGATATGTCGAAAGCGGCATGATAAGATTAGAGTACAAGCCAACCGCCATCCGATAAGCAATCACAGCGCCGGCAAATCATACGACTTGGTTCGGCCCCTGCCGCCAATCACAATCCGATTGGCGGCAATTTCAATAATACCGTAAGCGTTTTCTTTTTCGGTTTCAACCATTCCCTCGGCGGTAATGAAGGGAATATTGCCGTACATGCCGAAATCTCCGGGATGATGATGCCCGCTTATCACGGCTTTTACGCACGATGAAGCCGACAAAACCGCCAGGATATCCCTATCGTTCAGCGCCGTTAACCCGGGTGCGGCATATATGGGATGATGTGAAAATACGATAACCTTTTCATCGGCCGAGGAGGCCGAGGCAAGTTCGTCTTCCAGCCATTTCAATTGTTTTTTACTTACGCCGCCATTGTACGGCTCGCCGTTTTTCCGTCCCGATTCGCGAATTTGTCTCATCATATCTTCATGCTCGCCGGCCAGCGGAGCGGCATTTGCATACAACGAAACCTCGTTTGTATTCAGGAAAACAAGCCTCCAGCCTTTTACGACAAACGAATAATACGAAGCCGGCATGCCCAGCCGGGCGTATAAGGCCCCGTTATCAACAACTCCGTCGTAATCATGATTGCCCGAAATATTGTACGTCTTACCATTAAATTTATCAAGTACAGACAACACCGCGCCAAGGTTTTTATCCGTGTCCCGGTCGACAAGATCGCCCAGGTTAACCGCAAATTCCAGCTTTTCACGATTAAATTCGGCAACGCAGTTCTCTAATTTCTCAAGCGAATTACGATAGAAGCGGCTGCCACGCGGTTCGCAATCGCAATATTGAATATCGGCAATCAGCCCGAAACGGATACTCTCAGGCGATGACTGAGCATAGGCTGCCAAGCTGAAATATACGGATAAGGCGCTCATAAATGCGAGCAGGTTTAATCTTTTCATCATGCTTTTAAGTAATTAAATTATGTGGGGCAAAAATACGAATTACGGGGTATCGGATGAGGATGTTTTTGATTGTTTCAGGTTGATTATCGGGCGGTGAGAGGGGCTGTTTTAATTGTAAATAAAAACCGTCGTTTAAACCGATAATTACGGGTGCAAATGTATGTAAATACTTGTAAAGAGAAAACGGCAATATAATTTTACCGGCAATCTTTATATTCTTAATAAACGCCGGTTCAGACATATTTTATATATTGGGGGAGAAGATCGCCACGAAATACGATCGTATTTTGCTTGCCGCAGTTCCCAAACAAGCAAAATACGATCGTATTTTGCTCGCCGCAGTTTCCAAACATGCGAAATACGATTGTATTTTGCTCGCCGCAGTTTCAAAACATGCGAAATACGATTGTATTTTGCTTGCCGCGGATCGAAGCAAGAGGCTGTTTCATTCGTTTAAATAAATCAATACTTAGCCTGATAGCCCGAATGTCCTTCCAGAACTTTCGAACTTCATTGTTTATCATTATAGCCAGGCAAACGCAGTAAAAGAATACTTGATATTAAGAGTATCGTATAAAAGATTCTTTGTTTGTCGTATGCAAGAGTAGAAAAACAGTTGCAAGGCTATTGCTATCATTATACATATAAATGTAAACAACCCGCCCATGCTCCGTATCAACGGTTATCATGCGGCGGGTTGTGCGGATTGTTTCTCCGGTTAAGGCGAAATTATTTTGCTACTTTCTCCAATCGCTTCATTATTGCGAATATGAAAGTTGCAGAGAGCAGGCAAATGGCGATTAGCGCTCCCCATATCATCCAAAGCTCCATGCCGCTGTCCCATATTTGCGAGATTAGCTTGGTGAGGTAGTTGCCTATTGCCGTGGCGGCAAACCATCCGCCCATCATCAGGCCTTTGAATTGCGGCGGGGCAACTTTGCTTACAAACGATATTCCCATCGGGCTTAGCAATAACTCGGCGAAGGTTAGCACAAGGTAAGTGCTGATCAGCCAGTCGGGCGATACCAGAACGTCGCTCACTCCGCCTACGCCTTGCAGCGCTTTGGGGCTGGCAAGGCCGAATGAAACATAGGTCATGATGAAAAATGCAGCTGCTGCGATTATCATTCCCAAGCCTATTTTGCGCGGGGTCGACGGCTCCTTTCCGATTTTCGACAGCCATGAGAATAGGGCTATCGACACCGGCGTGAGGGCTATTACGAAAAAGGCGTTGAATTGCTGGAATATCTGCGGCTCGATGTTTATCAGGCCTTCTATCCCCATGTTGCGAGCGATGCAGACTGCAACGGTAACTCCAAGTATTGAGCCCGATATAGCTTTGCCTTTCGCCGTTTCGGATTGGAAAAGCGCGAAGGCGGAGTAGATACATACGAGTATGAACACTAAGTTGATTATGTCGAAGCTGAATCGGCTGAATCCTTCAACGGAGCTTACTGTGTAGTCGCGGGCGAAGAATGTCAGGGCAAGTCCGTTTTGGTGGAACGACATCCAGAAGAAGATTACAACGAAGTAAACCAGCGCTAAGGCTACAATGCGCGATATGGTTTGCTCGCGTGTGAGTTTTTCGGGGGCTGCTTCTCCTGCGGCTGCCTGACGGGCTGCGAGTTGCTTGGAGTTATAGTCGGCGTGCTTGAAAGTGGGGCGGAATACGAGGTATATTATCATCGAGACGATAAGAGAGATACAGGCCACGCCGAAACCATAATTGTATGCTCCCGACAGCGATTCGATGTACTTGGTTGCGAAGGCGCCGAGGTCGGCGGTAGCTGCGTTGCCTTGTTCTACGGCTAAGCGGGCCAGCAGTTCCGATCCTTTTTCGCTGATGGAGCCGTTGAGGTACTGATGGGCAAGCGATGGGATTTGTGCGCTGTATGTAAATCCGTCTTGCGCGAGGAAGAAGTTTGTTACTTTGGTGGCCGCCGTGGGGGCGAACATTGCGCCTACGTTTATGGCCATGTAGAACAGGCTGAATGCGTTGTCGCGTTTACTTCGATGTTCGGGCGCGTCGTACATATTGCCTACGAGCACTTGCAGGTTGCCTTTAAAAAGCCCTGTTCCGACGGAGATTAGAAACAGCGCTCCGTACATAACCCAAAGCGCGGGGCCGGCTGTACTTACGGGAACGGCTAAGCAAAGGTATCCCACAAACATTATGACGATTCCGGCGCTTACCATTTTGCCGTAGCCGAATTTATCGGCCAACATTCCGCCGAAGAACGGCATGAAGTATACGAAAGCGAGGAAAGTGCCGTAAATATTGCCGGCGTCTTTTCCGCTAAAGCCGAATTTGGCTTGCAGGAAAAGCACGAATATGGCGAGCATGGTGTAATAGCCGAATCGTTCGCCGGTATTGGCCAAAGCAAGGGCGTAGAGGCCCTTCGGATGATTTTTAAACATTATAAATAGCGTTATTTTTAGGTGAATAAATTATTGGATGATCTGACGGATAGCTCCGGTTTCGGGAATAAAATATACCTTGATTGGCGTTTTCCGGTCTTCAAACATCGACGGGGCGAGGTACTCTATTTGCCCGAACTGTGCAATCTGTGTTTCTTCTTTGAGCAACAGTTTTCGGTTCATGTAAATTTCGGCTTGTGCGCGTCCCGGTATGTTGTAGGCTATCCCTTTTGTTACGGGCTTTGTAGTTTTTCCGGTTTCGACTTCTAAGGTTGCCGGAGCGGGGGTAAGGAGCTTAAGGTTGAGGTAAACGGGCGATCCGCTGAGGTCGTCGGCGTCAACGATGCCGAGGCGGTCGGAGAATCGGAATAGAACTTCGTTGTCAATGTTTTCGTATGGAGTTATCGACACGTCGTAGTAGTTGGTTTCTTTGTCGGTGGTTCCGGTGAAGAGGTTAACGAGGGCTTTTTCCTGCTGTTCGAGCTGCTGGATTACAAGTTTCATTGCTTCGCCGTCGGGAGGGAGATTGTCGGCCTCGCCGGTAAGAATATTAAGCCGGCTTTCGCGGATGCGGTAAATCTGGCGTGCGGCTACTTCGGCTTGCCGGGCAACGGAGCCTGCCATGAGTAGCTCTTCGGTAAATCCGGGCGAGTTCGACGATGTTTGCGATTGCTGTGCGGAGGTTTCAGCGGGGGGCGACAATGGAGCTGGGGGTGTGTACTCGGCGTTGATGGTGCAGATTCGTCCGTCGTCGGTAAGATAAACGTAGGGGGCGGTGGTGCCTGCTTTAAATTCAACGGTGTAGGTATTGTCGGGATCGGGAACTCCGCGATTTTCGATGGTTAGCCTTCCGAGGCTGAACGATACCTTGTCTTCGGCGACAACATTTTTAACTCCCAGGTATTTCTCCGCATATCTAAAGAACGGTCCGGCCTTAGCTGAGGTTTTAATCACTTCTGCATTGACCACCAAAGCGGTTTTAGGCAGCGAATACGTGATGCCGTAATTGGTTGCTTTCGAAGCGATCTTCTTTGTAACCTTAGTTTGTGCTTCCATTAAGGTTGCGGATAGCAAGTATATTATAAGGATGAAATATTTCATTTTGTCAAAGATTTTTAGTTATACTAATTGCAAATCTATGGATTAAACGGATAAAATCCAAACACTGCGGGCAGCGAAGGTTAGCATCGCTGCGGTTGGAAAAACTAAATAATGCATGCACGCGCGTACATAATTATACAGTTGCATAAGCCCACTTTAAAAAGCAAAAAGTTCGGCTTAAGGGCTAATATCCGCTGGGTTGCTCGAAATAAATTCTTTTTAGGATCGAAACGTTTGACAGATCATTATTTTTCATACCTTTGTGCGCTTTGCAATCTTCAAATAGCAAAATGTCGGATTTTAAACAAATATTATTTACTATATATGAACAAAAAGAGAGTTTACAGCTTCGGTAACGGTAAGGCCGAAGGTCGTGCAGACATGAAAAACTTGCTGGGTGGCAAAGGCGCCAACTTAGCCGAAATGAATCTTATCGGGATTCCCGTTCCTCCGGGATTTACAATTACAACCGAAGTATGTACCGAATACTACGAATTGGGGCAGGACAAGGTTGTAGAACTTCTTAAAGGCGAAGTCGAGAAAGCCGTTGGGCATGTTGAATCGCTTATGAACAGCAAGTTCGGCGATACGGCCAACCCACTCCTTGTATCGGTTAGATCGGGAGCGCGAGCCTCGATGCCGGGCATGATGGACACTATCCTCAACCTGGGGCTAAACGATACCGTTGTAGAAGGCTTGGCCAAGAAAACAGGCAACCCGCGCTTCGCTTGGGATTCATACCGCCGTTTTGTTCAGATGTATGGCGACGTTGTGCTCGGCATGAAGCCCACAACGAAAGAAGATATCGACCCGTTTGAGGAAATTATCGAAAAAGTTAAGCACGAAAAAGGAGTAAAGCTCGACAATGAGCTTACCGTAGCCGATCTTAAAGAACTCGTATCGCTATTCAAAGCCGCTGTGAAAGCGCGCACCGGACACGATTTCCCCACCGACGCCTACCAGCAGCTATGGGGCGCCGTTTGCGCCGTTTTCAACTCATGGATGAACGAACGCGCAATTATTTATCGCAAAATGGAAGGTATCCCCGACGAATGGGGTACAGCCGTTACCGTTCAGGCAATGGTGTTCGGTAATATGGGATTAACATCCGCAACCGGAGTTTGCTTCTCGCGCGATGCCGGTAGCGGCGAAGACGTATTCAACGGCGAATACCTCATCAATGCTCAAGGAGAAGACGTGGTTGCCGGAATACGAACTCCGCAGCAAATCACCAAGGCCGGCTCGAAGATATGGGCCGAGCGCGCAACAATATCCGAAGAAGTACGGGCATCCAAATATCCCTCGATGGAAGAAACAATGCCCGAAATATTCAAGGAGCTCGACGCCATACAAACCAAGCTCGAAAACCATTACCGCGATATGCAAGACATGGAGTTCACTGTACAGGAAGGCAAGCTATGGTTCCTCCAAACCCGCAACGGAAAACGCACCGGCGCCGCGATGGTCAAAATCGCAATCGACCTGCTTCGCCAGGGAATGATCGACGAGAAAACCGCCCTCAAGCGCATTGAGCCCAACAAGCTCGACGAACTCCTCCACCCCGTGTTCGACAAGGAAGCCCTCAAGAAAGCTAAAGTCCTGGCAAAAGGACTTCCCGCATCGCCCGGCGCAGCCACCGGACGGATAGTATTCTTTGCCGAAGATGCAGCCGCATGGCATAAAGAAAACAAGAAAGTTCTGCTCGTTCGCATCGAAACGTCGCCCGACGACCTCGCCGGAATGGCCGCAGCCGAAGGAATCCTCACCGCACGCGGAGGAATGACCTCGCACGCCGCAGTTGTTGCACGCGGAATGGGCAAATGCTGCGTATCAGGAGCAGGAGCCCTCGAAATTAATTACCGGCAGAAAACCCTTACAATCGGAGGCAAAGTACTCAACGAAGGAGACTACATATCCATTAACGGAACCACCGGCGAAGTATACGAAGGACAAATCACAACCCGCGACGCCGAAGTAACCGGCGACTTCAACGACCTCATGGCCTTGGCCGAAAAATACACCCGCATGTCGGTTCGCACCAACGCCGATACCCCCAACGACGCCCTCGTGGCACGCAAGTTCGGAGCGGTAGGCATCGGACTTTGCCGCACTGAACACATGTTCTTTGAAGGCGAAAAAATAAAAGCCATGCGCGAAATGATACTTGCCGAAGACGCCGAAGCCCGACGCAAAGCGCTCGCAAAGCTCCTACCGTACCAGCAAGCCGACTTTGAAGGAATATTCAGCGCCATGGAAGGATACCCCGTAACCGTGCGCCTGTTAGATCCGCCGCTGCACGAATTTGTTCCACATAGCGATCGCGAACAGCAAGAGCTGGCCGAAGCAATGGGAGTAGACGTCGACATTGTTCGCAAGCGCGTAATAGCTCTCCACGAAAACAACCCAATGCTCGGACATCGCGGATGCCGTCTTGGCAACACCTATCCCGAAATCACCGAGATGCAAACCCGCGCCATACTCGGCGCAGCCCTTTCCCTCAAGAAGAAAGGCGTGGTTACATATCCCGAAATAATGGTACCGCTCACCGGCATCTTGTACGAATTTCTCGCACAGGAAAAGATAATCCGCGCCACCGCTGCACAACTCTTCAGCGAAGTAGGCGACTCCATAGAATATAAAGTAGGAACCATGATCGAAATCCCGCGCGCAGCCCTAACGGCCGACCGTATCGCATCCGCGGCCGAGTTCTTCTCCTTCGGGACGAACGACCTCACCCAGATGACCTTCGGATACTCGCGCGACGACATCGCATCATTCCTCCCCATATACCTGGAAATGAAAATACTGAAAGTAGACCCCTTCCAGGTGCTCGATCAAAAAGGCGTAGGACAACTCGTCAGGATGGCAGTCGACAAAGGACGCTCAATACGCTCCGACCTCAAGTGCGGTATATGCGGAGAGCACGGCGGCGAACCATCGTCCGTTAAGTTCTGCCACAGCGTAGGGCTTAACTACGTATCATGCTCGCCCTTCCGCGTGCCGATAGCACGTGTGGCGGCAGCGCAGGCGGCAATCGAAGAGAATTGAGCAAATAGCACAGAGTGATAGATGTTTAAATAGTATACAATAAATATTATAGGAGGTGGGATGTAGTGATTACATTTCACCTCTTTTTTTATCATGGAGAATACGGTACGCTCATACATCGCCCATCACAACCTGCTCGACAACAGTAATCGCAGCATTATTGTCGGACTAAGCGGAGGCGCCGACTCGGTAGCCCTACTAGCGATACTCTCGGAACTTGGATATAAATGCCTCGCCGCCCATTGCAACTTTAATCTTAGAAACGACGAATCCTATCGCGACGAACACTTTTCTGCCTCGATGGCCAAACGCTACAATGCCCCTTTCCACAGCATCAGCTTTAACACGAAGCTATATGCCAAAGAAAGTAAAATCTCGATAGAGATGGCCGCCCGCAACCTTCGTTACAGATGGTTTGACGAACTGCGCATACGCGAAAACGCCCAAGCCGTCGCCGTAGGACATCACCGCGACGACAATGCCGAAACACTGCTGATCAACCTGACGCGAGGCGCCGGCATACGCGGTTTACGAGGCATGTTGCCCCGCAACGGCAGTCTGATTCGCCCGCTGCTCTGCGTTTCCCGATCGCAAATCATAGCATGGCTTAAAGAAAAAAGCCTCGAGTTTGTAATCGACAGCACCAACCTCGCCGAAGAATACACACGCAACATAATCCGCCTGCGCCTTATCCCCATCCTTGAAACCATTAACCCATCGGCCAAGGAAAACCTGGCCCGCGCCGCCGAGCGCTTAGCAGAAATAGAGCAGATATACTTATCGGCAATGGCCGAGGCCGCAGCGAAAATCATGACCTCCCCCAGCCGGCTCGACACCGTCGAGCTGATGCGCTCCCGCTCGCCTTCCGCCATCCTCTACGAACTGATGCGCCCCTTCGGCTTCTCCCGCCCGATATCAGCCAACCTTTTCAAAGCCATTAATAGCGAGCCGGGCAGAATATTCTACTCGTCGACGCATCGGGCCGTCACCACCCGCGACCACATAACAATAACCCCGCTTGGCCTCAAGGTACCACAATCGTATACAATTGACGGCAACGTATCCAACCTCGACTGCGGCGACCGCCGCTTCAGCTTCACACAAATCTCCCGGCACAACCTAACCGAAATCCCCACATCCTCCGGCATAGCCTGCCTAGACCGCGACAAACTCAGATATCCCCTCACCCTCCGCCGCCCCCAGCCGGGCGACCGCTTTATCCCCCTCGGCATGAACGGCCACCGTAAGCTAAGCGACTTCTTCACCTCCCTGAAATACGACCTCGCCGACAAGGAAAACGCCTGGATACTATGCACCTCCGACGGCAAAATTGCCTGGGTTGCAGGCGAGCGAATTGATAATCGCTTTAGAGTGACGGCTGCGACGGAGCTGGTAACGCTTGTAGAAGTAAAGAATATTTCGGACGATGGGACGTTCTTCCCTAACGGAGATAAAGAGTAGCAATATAAAGGGTTTCTATTCCTTTCTCTGCCCCGCCAAGATCGAGGGCGCGCCAGATCGCTTTGAGTTGTGTCATTAAGAGCGTCAATAACAGCTCTCATGCTTACTTTATAGGCATGCGCCAACTCTTTGCTGATTTCCAAATCCTGTCTATAAGAAATGTTCTATGCAAACGAATATCATGCAAGTTGTTTTCTATGCCTAAATCAAAATGGAGACTACTTTATTTAGAATCAAACAATTTATTGATTACAAAGGAATCTCAATAAGAGCTTTCGAGCAAAATATTGGCGTATCCAATGGATCATTTTCAAGTCAGTAAAAAAAACAATAAGACAATAGGTGCAGATAGATTAGAAAATATCTCACACATTTATCCGGAACTTGATCCTGTATGGCTTCTCACCGGCAAGGGCGAGATGCTTAATAGCGTGAAACAGAAATCTATGGCGGAACATGCAACCTCTGACGTTTCTTATATGTTAGAATTATCATAAAACAAAAAGGATAGCCGCCATAGCGACCCATATATAATTGTGCGTCGTTTTTTAATGCCATTTCGTTTTGCCATTTGAAAAGGCCTGCTGCAAAAGCAACCCTCCCTCAGCCGGCCCGATTATCCGGTCTAAAATACATGCGATTCAGGTAGTTGAGAAAACGTTTTTCGTAGTTAGGAAAACAGTTTTCGTAGCTACGAAAACCGTTTGGGTAGCTACGAAAAGAGTTTGGGTAGCTACGAAAACCGTTTGGGTAGCTACGAAAAGAGTTTGGGTAGCTACAAAAACCGTTTGGGTAGCTACGAAAACTGTTTGTGTAGCTACGAAAAGAGTTTAGGTAGCTACGAAAACCGTTTGTGTAGCTACACAAACGACGTTTTTCACGGTAACGATTTTGTATTTAACTCGATAATCGGCGGTTTTACAGCAAAATATGGGCTGCCGGGCTGTGGGATTTGATTGGGTCA
>JAITGL010000047.1 GCA_031280645.1 Tannerellaceae bacterium
TATTCTTATGGATTGTTATCGTAAAATTGTATCGTAAGTAAGGAACCGCCCCGGTACCGAACGGTATGCCGGGTGGTGTGAGAGGACGAAACGGGAAATAATCCCGTTTCGCCTACTCGATTCTTCTTTTCGGGCAACCTTAATTATATATATATTTGCAACCATCATTTTTAATTCAATATAAGATTATGAAGATACTAATTTCATTTCTCATTGCGGCCATCCTGCCTTTGGCCGCCCACGCACAGCAAGCAAGCTTCTACAATTTTACCGTGAAGGCCATCGACGGAAAGGAGCTCCAGCTATCCGATTTTAAAGGTAAAAAAGTTATGGTTGTGAACGTTGCGTCAAAATGCGGCCTCACCCCGCAGTACGCAAAGCTCCAAACACTTTACGAGAAGTACGCCGCCTCCGGTTTCGTCGTCATAGGATTTCCAGCCAACAACTTCGCCTCGCAGGAGCCCGGAACCGACAGCGAGATCAGCCAATTTTGCTCTACAACCTACGGAGTTACGTTTCCCATGGCCGCCAAAATCTCCGTCAAGGGCGACGACATTGCGCCCCTCTACCGCTGGCTCACGAGCAAATCCGAAAACGGTAAGCTCGACGCCGACGTAAGCTGGAACTTTCAAAAGTTTTTAATCGACCCCGACGGAAGCCTTGCCGGAGTGTTCGAGCCTAAAACCGCCCCCGATTCCAAAGAGATAGTCGAGTGGATTGAGAAGCCCTGAGAATCGACGCCGCCAAGGCTCCCAAATTATTTTTATCTCCCGGAAAGAAGATCTCAAGAGAATTTTTCTGGGAGATTTTTTTGCGCCCCTCTGTTCAAATCTCACAAACCTTTTATGGGCGCAGAACCCGCTCAACGTCGGCGGCCGAAAAGGTTGCGCGACCCCGCATCAGTTCGGGAAGGTTGAAAGACTTAAGCGTTTGGTCGTAAAAGCGGGGGTTACGCTGCGGAAGCACAAAGGGCTTGCCGGCACGGCCGGTCGAGTCAACAAAACAAATGTAAGGCTTCCCGTAAATCCCGTCGTCGCGCTTTGACGCAAACACTATCCAGCAACTGTTCGACGACCAAGAATGCCAGGTTTCGGAGCCATCGCTGTTGGCCCTCGAAAAGTCGATACGGGAGCCAATCTGCAAATCAAACATTTGGAGGTCGGTTTCACGATGCCAGATCGGGAACGTGCCGTACCGCGAGACGCAATATAATAGGAAGCGGCCGCTGGGCGAGAGGCGCGGAAAAGATATCGAAAGGCCCTCCCGACGGAGGTCGAGCAGCGTGTCTACACGGTTTGAAAAGCCTCCCGTTGCCGAGTTAAAGCCCACGCGGCAAAGCACGTAGCGCAACGAGCGGATGCTGTCGGGCAAAAGCGTTTTGGCTGCGGTGCAAAAGTAAACCGAGTTACCGTCGGCCGAAAAAGCCGGGAAGGTTTCGAGCGAGGAGGCCGAATCGCCGACAGGCCCGCCGGCAACTATCTTTTCCTCCTCAAAATCAATTATAACCAGGCTCGACCAACGGTCGTACACCTCAAGCATTGTGGGCGGCAGGGTGTGAAACGCCGGGATTACCGAATTAATTGAAAAGACCCCGTAGCGGCCGTCCGGGTGCAGAGATCCGTAAGTGGGCGTCGAATTTGTATCGCCGTCGCGTATATCCGATTTCCAGAGTACGCCGCCGCGATTCAGAACCGTTCCACCCTGTGGGCCGCGAACGTGAAAGAAGCTCAGCGCAGGATCTTGATTGCTGGGAATGTGGCAGTTCATGCAGGCGCGCCCACTCAGGTTATTGTCGGCAAGCGTGCGTTCGCTAAAGCTCTCAAGGCTTCGTTCGGCCAAACGGATATGGTTCCAAACCTCGTAACCGGGTTCGATGAGGCGATAGGTCATGAAGGGGTCGATTGAATGTTCGGAAACGTGGAGGAGGAATGGTTTGTACGCCCTCCATTCGTTTGCAAACCTGGCTTTTACCTCTACCGTAACACTGCTTCCCTTCGCCTCCTCCAAAAGCCTTTTCCAGCCTCTTAAAGGGATTTTCACCTCGTCGCCGCCGGCGATGCGGAGGCTGAATCGGTTGCAGCTCAACAAAACTTCCGTTTTAGATGGATTATCTCGCACAAAAAAGTTTAACGGAGCAATGTTAAACGGGATAGTCAAATCGGTGTAATCGGGATAAATATCCGGGAGCTCATCTACGTTTCGCTCGGATATACGGTTGTTGCAGCCCGCCAAAATGCAGATTACTGCGAGAGTCGATAATATTACAGACAATGATTTCATTTAAATGCGGCAAAATGATAATACACCCAATACGTACCCGGAAACCGTTGCCTGAGGAAATTCAGGCTGCCTCCCGAAGCTTCGTGCGCCTTAGTATAATCGGCAAACGAGCGCACAATCTCGCTGCTGATGCCCAAACTGCGAAGTTCGTCGGCCTTAGCTCCCGTTGCCGCCAAGTAAATCAGCAAGGCCTCGGCCCAAACTTTTTGAGGCTCGCGGCCGGAATCCTTATAATATAATGTATAGGAATTGAAGAAAGCCGGAATGTTTTTATGTAAAAGATGGAAAGCAAGCAGGTAGTCGCGAGCCGCCCTGTTCTCCTCAATCAAAGCAAGCGATTCGAGCGACTCAACGGGAGGCCAAAAATTGCGTATAAGGTCGCGGCGATGAATCCTGCGGCGCATATTTGTAATTGTTGGGAAGCTTTCGGCCGATTGAGCCTGCAAAATGAGTTGGCGGCCCTCGGCGCGGTGGAAGAGGGTGTTGCACAGCATTGAAGCGTACTTCCGGGCCGCTTGGAGCTCGCCGCTTATTATACATATCTCCGCCAAGCGTTTTACAAGGCGAGCGCTCCTTTCGCGAGGCGAAAAAATCATGCCGAGCATGGCCGAATGTTGCGCCATTGCCAAATCGCCCACATGGAAGTAAGCATCGCTCGCAAAAAATATCGTCCACCATCCGGCCGACGGCGAAACTTCGAGGAAGAGGCCCGACGACGACGGCTGGTAAAACTCCATCATCCGGCTTCCAAGGGCGCCCTGTTCGGAAAGGGCGATATTAATGTAGCTCGACGCAATCGGATCTTGCAGGCGTTCACCTGTTTGCAAAGCCTCCGCCCATTGCCCCCGCGCCACCTCGTCGCTTATCTTCAACAAATTTTCCACCTTTTGGGGGCTATAATTGAGATATAATACAAGAAAAATTCCTGCCAAGCCAAGCGAAGCAATTGATGCCGCCGCCCTCGGAATTTCGCACCTTGCAAACGAGATATGCGAAGCGAAAGCCATGGTTGCAAGCGCAATAACCCCCCACGCCTGGCCAACCGACGAGTATGGGTAAGCAAAAGCCTTTTCAACCGGCAACATGTACCAGGCCCGCAACCCAAAACAAACCGCGCAGGCTGCCGCCGCCGACCCTGCCGCCCTCAACAATTTGCCCGCCCCATCCCGATCTTCGCGAGCCGCAACAAGCGCTACAAACACAAAAACAGCCGATCCGACCGCAACATAAAGCGCGGCGGCAACAGAAAATAGTACCGCAGGCCTCCAAAAACGATTATCTTTTATCATCGAACAACCTTCAAAGGCCACAACCGAAATAATCCACCCGGCAGGCATGGCCAAGCTCCAAAACACATTTCCGGCGGCCAAAAGTTCAAGTCCAACGGGAATGATCGCCGTCAAGCAGGCCGTCGACTTTGCGTAAAACCTCCGAAGCGTTCGGGCCGCGAGCAAATATCCCGACAACATGAAAACGGCCATTACAAAGGCCCCGCTCCAACGATTGAATAAGAATTGCGAAAAAAAATCGCCTGCAAGGGTTGATAAGCATCCCGGACGGGAAAAGTAGCTCTCAAAAAACCCGGAATTATAAGTAAACAGAATTAAATCTTCTTTCAACGCCATTCCATGCGGCATAATCCATCCTGAATACCAAAATCCGAAAAGCGATGCGGCCAAAGCCATTATTATCTTTAAAAGATTGATTTTCATGCCGCAAAAATAGTTTATTTTTTATATCCGCCTGTTTTTAATCCGGTTAAGCAGTTTTCAAGCGCCCAATCCGTCTTTTCGGCCGGATGTAAAGGTTACAATTCCTCCGCAAGATCTTTTCGCGCGATTGAAACAGTTTCAATTTCTCCGCAAGATCTTTTCGCGGAATTGTAACGTTTCAATTCCTCCGCAAGATCTTTTCGCGCGATTGTAACGTTGCAATTCCTCCGCAAGATCTTTTCACGCGATTGTAACGTTGCAATTCCTCCGCAAGATCTTTTCGCGCGATTGAAACAGTTTCAATTCCTCCGCAAGATCTTTTCACGGAATTGTAACGTTGCAATTCGCTCCGCAAGATCTTTTCGCGCATTTGTAACGTTGCAAATCCTCCGCAAGATCTTTTCACGCGATTGAAACAGTTTCAATTCCTCCGCAAGATCTTTTCACGGAATTGTAATGATGAGATTGGGCGGGAGGCATTTTTGGAGCGTTCAAACCGGTTGGCGTCGAATAATTTCGGCCTTTGGGGGGCACGCATCGGATTCGGCCGGGGGGAATCCTGCCGGTTTTATCCTTAAAATCATATTCGGGCCTTGTATTTAAAAATTGGCGAGCATATATATAAATGTATGGTGCGAATTATCAGGTGGAGGGGCTCGCCTGGTTTCAACGAGGAGGATTTTCATTTTGCGGGGCGAGTATTTGTTTTATTGCTTGAGATTGAAAATCGGCGGGGGAAAAATGTTTTGGATAATGGGCTTGCATTTTTACTCGGCGCGGATAATATATTTGAGAGCCTGTTGCGAGTTTGGGGGAATAATATACCTTTGCGACCGGCCAAAGGGCTTAAATTCCGGCGGCTCAAAAGGTGTTACAAATTAAAAATGTATTATCATGAAGAATTATCAAAAAAGGAACAGAAGAACGAGAAATTTGTTGGCCGTATATGTATTTTCGGCCATGGCTTTAATCGCTGCGCCGGCTGTTGGGCAAAACAAGCTCACGGTAAATGCCGACCAGGGTAAAGATGTGATTAGCAAGCATATTTATGGTCATTTTTCCGAACATTTGGGGCGTTGTATCTACGGCGGATACTGGGTTGGCGAAGATTCTCCGATTCCTAACACGAGGGGAATTCGCAACGACGTTGTAAAGGCTTTACGCGATATAAGTATACCGAACTTGCGCTGGCCGGGCGGTTGCTTTGCCGACGAATATCATTGGATGGACGGAATCGGTCCGCGTAGCCAGAGGCCGAAAATGGTTAATACTCACTGGGGTGGCGTTACGGAAGACAATAGTTTCGGGACGCATGAATTCCTTGATCTTTGCGAACAACTTGGCTGCGAGCCTTACATTTGCGGCAACGTTGGCAGCGGAACCGTGGAAGAGATGTCAAAGTGGGTGGAGTACATAACGTTCGACGGCGAGAGTCCGATGTCAAAACTGCGCCGAGAAAATGGCCGGGATAAGCCTTGGAATGTAAAATTTTGGGGAGTAGGCAATGAAAACTGGGGTTGCGGCGGTAATATGACGGCCGAATTTTATACAGACCAATATAAACGGTATGCAACCTACTGCCGCAATTATGGCGACAACCGCCTTTATAAGATTGCCGGCGGCCCAAGCGACAGCGATTATCACTGGACTGAGACGCTTATGAAAAACGCCGCTCGCCACATGCAAGCCCTTTCGCTACATTATTATACGGTGCCGAACAACTGGAACGATAAGGGCTCGGCCACCGTGTTCGACGAGGCTCAATACTTTGAAACAGTGAACAAAACTCTGTTTATGAACGAGCTTATCACGCGTCATTCCAACATAATGGATCGCTACGACCCAGCGGCGCGGGTTGGCTTGATTCCCGACGAATGGGGAACCTGGTATAACGTTGAACCGGGCACGAATCCGGGCTTTTTGTATCAGCAAAACACTTTGCGCGACGCCATCGTGGCCGGTATCAACCTCAATATATTTAACGAGCATTGCCGGCGGGTGAAGATGGCGAATATAGCGCAAACAGTTAACGTACTTCAGGCTGTGATCCTTACCGACAAGGATAAGATGGTTCTCACGCCTACTTACTGGGTTTACTGGCTTTTCAAAGTTCACCACGACGCAACTTTGCTGCCCATACAATTTTCGAGCAATAAGTACGAAGTCGGCGGGCGGAAGATCGACGCTGTGAGCCTTTCGGCTTCAAAGGATGCGGCCGGGAAAGTGCATATCACGCTCGTAAACCTTGATCCGGGCAAGGAGCAAGTAGTTGACGGCGAGCTTCGCGGTATTTCGGGCAAGAGAATTGCCGGCAAGATCCTGACGGCGGCCAAATTGAACGATTATAATTCGTTTGATAAGCCGGAAGTGGTTGGGGTTAAGGATTTCGGCGGTGCAAAGCTTAGCGGTGGCCGGATTACGATAACGTTGCCGCCTAAGTCGGTTGTGATGGTTGAGATTGCTAATTGATATGGATTTTACTATCTCAAATTATAAATTGAGGGTTGAGAATTTGTTTGCATCTTTAGGAAAATCGGGTGCGATGAATTTCTAAGAGTTTTTTTATTAATAATAGATTTATTGGGCGCAATGCAAAGATGAGAATCTTCGATTGCGCCCTTTTTTGTGCCTATATACAATTTAGTGAGAAAAAGAATCATGCCGGAGCGAACAATATCGTTGGCATGATAAGAAGGTAAGGGTTGTTGGATTCAAAACCGGTCGAGTATCTCGATCCTTTTTTCGATGGGAGGGTGAGTGGAAAAGAGGCCGAAAAAATTGCCGCTGCTGAGCGAAACGTCTTTTGGATCTTCTATAAAAAGCTGTGCAACGTCTTTTCGTTCAATAGCTTCAACGAGCGGATCTTGCGAGATCTTCCTCAGGGCTGATGCGAGCGACCAAGGTCGTTGGGTCATCTGCGCCGCGCCTGCATCGGCCATGTACTCGCGTTGCTTTGAAATGGCGAATCGCATCAGGGCAGCGATGAAATATCCAACGGCGGCAACGATTGCAACGATAAGAATGATGGCAATTGCGCCTCCTCCATTGTCTTTTTTCCTCCCGCCTCTGACGGGCAAATGGCGCAACATGCGAAAGCCGCTCTGCGCCACAACGCTAAGGATTCCAACGAAAACGATTGATATGATAAGTACTCGTACGTCGCGATTACGTATGTGCGTTAGCTCGTGGGCGATAACGCTTTCAAGCTCATCGTCGTCGAGCTTTGCGATTATGCCTGTGGTGAGGGTGACGGCGAAAGTGCGGGTGTTAATTCCGCTGGCAAAAGCATTAAGCGAATCATCATTTATAACATTAATGGCGGGCATGCTCATTCCTTGACTCATACATAGATTTTCAACAAGGTTGTAAACTCTTTTGTTTTCCTTCCTCTCCAAGGGTTTTGCTCCAGTTGCACGCTTAATGATAGCCGAGTGTGAAAACCATGCGATTACAAACCAGATTGCAACGCCTCCAAGGATGTAAGGCGCTACGGCTGCAAACATTATATTGACCGACGGCGCAACTTCAACCTTCGCACTGCTTTCGGAGAGTGAAACCCCGGCTTGTATAAGCAAAAAACACGCGAGATAAACCAGCCCGATCATCAGGCAGGGAAAGAGGAGAAGGAGCGAGGCCGAGCGCAGGTTATTGCGCCGTCGCTGTGTTTGTATCCCGATGTACTTCATTTGTTTAGAAGCGTATCTGAGGTGGGGCGTCGTAAGCTGCCCGCTGGTCGCCGAGATCGAACATCATTTCGCTGCGGAAGTGGAAAATGGAGGCGATAATGTTAGACGGAAAGGTCTGCACGGCATTGTTGTACTCTCGCGTTGCGGAATTGAAGTAGCGACGCACGGCGGAGAGCTTGTTTTCAAGATCGGCGATTTCTTCCTGGAGGTGCATAAAGTTCTGATTAGCTTTAAGGTCGGGATATGCTTCGAGGGTGATTCTCATTCCTGCCAAGGCGGAGGATAGTGCATTTTCGGCCACGATCTTGTCGTCGATGGTTCGTGCGTTTACGGCTCCGTTCCTGGCATTGATTACCCGCTCCAAAGTTTCGCGTTCGTGGGCTGCGTATCCTTTTACGGTTTCAACGAGTTGCGGCACGAGGTCGTGACGCTGTTTGAGCTGGACGTCGATATCGGCGAAAGCATTCTCGCGATTATTTTTAAGCGACACGAGCGAATTGTACATCGACACTACTATGAGTGCGATAACGATAATGATTCCAATGATGATAAGTGTTGTCATAAATTGAGTATTTGAATTTTGATTTTATGAGCGGCAAAGATAAGCAAATAACTTTCAGGCAGGGACAAAAAAACAGAACTCCCGGACAAATCATCCTTGTCCGGAAGTTCCTATCAGTAAAACAACTCACTTTCAAGACCGGATACATCCGGCATAACAACAATCTACTATTCGCGAGCGATGAATATCCGCAGGTCGGATTTGTCCCAAACCAGCGTTTGCCCGTTGTCTTTAATATCTTTTATGAAGTGAATCCGAAGAATGGCTTCGCTGTTAGTACCTTGCTTTTCGAGTTCCTGGATTCTGTCGAGGGCGCTTTTCATTGGGAAGGCATTCACGCTAACGTTGTTTTGCTCTGGGGTTTGGCCTTCTCTGTCGATGGTTGAACGGAGGAAGAAAGAGTATGCGTTGAGACCGGTGGACGAATCTTGTTGTGGTTCAAGGTTTGCGTAGTCGCAATGGAGGATCCATTTATTTTCTTGTTTGCTCATCATGGTTATATCAGAAAAGAGGAAGAGTTTGTTGGCGATGATAAAGGCATATCCGCCGTTGCTGCCGAAGTTAGCGTCGACGGCGTATGCAATTTTCTGTTCGGCGTTGAGTAAAGCGGCTGTGTCGAGCATTGAACCGAGGAACTGTCCTTCGTCGACGCGCGATATCTCTCCGACTGTTCCGGTGTAGTATCCTTTCGAGTTAATGTCGGCGTTTGCCGGATCGGCAAGGTCGAGACTGAATGAGAAGAGGATGCAGTCGTCGGGGGCAAAGCCGCTTGCGTTTAATCCTTCGGCGTAAAATCCGTAGGGGGCAAAGTATGGCGCATCAATCACCATGTTCATACTTTTGGTATCCATTTTTAAAACGCCAGGCATGCCTGAATAGCTGTGGACTTCAGAACCTCCTTCTAAGCAGGAAGAAAACAAAAACAAACTCGCGGCAAAACTTCCGCACAAAACCAGATTTTTCATATTGTAAAAGAATTAATTGTTTTATGTGAATAATAATAGTAGAGACTAAAGTCCTAATCGTATGCCAAACTGCGGGCTAATGTTCAAGGGCTTGCGGCTGTAAACGGTTTCCATTTTACTTCCACTATCAAAGTGATAGGATAGCCCCATCTCGGCAAATAAACTGACATATCGTATGAGCGGATAGCTCAAACCTGTCCGTGCATTGAGCGACCATTGTAATTCTTTCATTCGCACACGCTTTAAGTCGGTTTCCAAGGGTGCGCTTTCGCCTGCGTATAATCCGGCGCTCTCCTGTCCGGCAAAGTTGAGTTCGCCCATGCCTCCGGCAGAGGCATACCAGGATAGCTTGTTCCACTCCGCAATTTTATATGTAACGGCCAGGGGAATGCCGGCAAAATGGAGATGTTGTTTGGTTTTCGTTCTATATTCTCCTTCCGTTTCCCATTCCGATCGAAGCAAAGTATAAACAATCCCGGTAGAAATCGCCCACCGGTTGTTTAAAATACGATTGACTGAGAAGCCGAATGAGAGGGGCATTTTGTGATCGATATTAGTTCGCGGAGTGGCTCCGGTATTAAAATGAACGGGGGCGTTAAGCTTCATCAAATCACTATTTTCGATTGAGCTGCTTCTGAGCAGATAGGTTGACGCTAAGTTGGTATTACCTCCGTTAAGCCCGCCTAATGCCGTGCCGAACGTCCATTTTCTTTGCGCCGGACGGGCTGATTTCTTAATTGTTACAGCTCCAGCGAGAGCCGCGTCGGCAAACAGTAATCCCATTGGAGCCGATACTGTTGGAATAACGAGTTCCTGCACGCTCTCGCCAGCGACATATGTTGTAACCGCTGCCCGGCGCCCCTCCTCCACTATCGGATCCGGTTTCGTATTAACGGAGTGGATCCGGTTTGAGCGCCGGATTGCAGCGGTATAAGTTTGTTCCGGCAGTTCCGGAGCATCGGTTGAGATATCCGCGCGATGATCTTTTATTGTTTGCACTTCTGATATATATTCCCGGCTCGATTCGCTGCTGTTAATATCCTGATTGTTCTCTTGATTACGATTCAGCAAATACCATCCTGAGCCGGCTGTAAAGAAAGCAAGAGCTACTGCGGCAGCATATTTCCATTTCCACCGCGTCACAACAATTTTTGCCTTTGGCAATCTTGCAGCAATAGCCTCCCAATCTTCCGGCGAGGTATCAACTTCCAGATTCTTCAGCTTGTTTCTGAACAAATCATCAAACGAGTCTGTTTCCTTATTCATTATGTTGTTTTAAATGACTTTCCAATTTTCTTTTGCAGCAACTGCCTCGCTCTGGTATATTGCGACCGCGAGGTACTTTCGGTAATTCCCAGCATGTCGCCAATCTCTTTATGCGAATAGCCTTCAATCGCAAACAAGTTAAAAACCGTACGAAATCCGGCGGGCAATTCCTGCACTATTTTTAATAATTCCTGAGCTTCAAGCTCTGCTAAAGCAGAATGTGAAGAACTTGATGCTTCAGCTACCTGATCCAAAGATACCGCTTCTTTTAATATATCCATTCTGCGTAGATATTCCAGCGCCGAATTTACGAATACCTTTCTCATCCATGCTTCGAAGGGTCCTTCTTGTGAATAAGAATCCACATTGTTGAACAGTTTCACAAATCCCTCTTGCAATATGTCGCGGGCTGTTTCCCTGTCGTTCACATAACGCAGACAAACTCCCATCATCTTTCGGGAGTATTTGTCGTAGAGCTCTTTTTGAGCCAGTCGGTCTCCCTTTATGCAACCGTTTATCAGTTGTTGCTCGTTCATTCGGCTTATTACATTGCTTTCACAATTGGAAGCATCTCGCTGTTATTGATGCTTGGCTGTACAAAAACGCTGCATAGGCGTATTTGATTCCGGCTCAATGTTGCACAACCAGGTTCAAACCTATCGGATGCAAACAATCTCCATCTTAAGTTCAGCTTACGGAGGCTTAGCTTCAAAAGCCATAAGGTATCGCCACCAACATTGCCGTCTTTGCAAATTTAATCTACTTATGTTGACATACAATGTAATACGAGGTAATTTATTTTCTTAGATTAGCATTGCCATACATGTACGAAAGATAGTCCGCAGCGGTATAAACCGGCGTTAGTCCCTTAGAACCCTTACCAGATTGACAGCGGCAAGCTTTCCGGCATGACGGAATCGTTCTGCAAGCTTCCTCGCCCACCTAAGCCAACTATTCCAACAGACCGTGAAGTTTGCCGGCGCCGCCAAGCAAAGAACTGATATTCCAATATAATGCTTACCTTCGGCGCATTGTTTTACCTATAAATATTATATCAAATGAATACAAAAATCTTATTATTAGCGGCGTTAATCATTGCCTCAAGCGTAGCTACCGTGAGCGCTCAAACCAATAATACGCTTACCGAACGTGAAAAAAATGAAGGATGGGAATTGCTGTTCGACGGCAAAAACTTTGACGGATGGCGCAAATGCAACGCTGCCGGAATGCCCGCCAACTGGTCGATCAACGACGAGGCGATGAAAGTAGCGCGCGGAGCAACAGCCGGTCGCGGACAAGACGGCGATATCCTTTTCGCCGCGCGCAAATACTCCAACTTTGAACTTAGCATCGACTGGAAGATCGAGAAAGAAGGCAACTCCGGAATTTTCTACTACGTGGTTGAATACCCCGGAAAACCTATCTACTACGCTGCCCCCGAAGTTCAGGTGCTCGACAATTGGAACGCCGGCGATACCCGTCTCACTAACCACCTCGCCGGATCGCTTTACGACATGTTGCCCGCCCTGCCTCAAAACGCCCTCCCCGCCGGACAATGGAACACTATCGTAATCCGAGTGAAAGACGGACTTGCGCAGCATATCCAAAACGGAGTAAAGGTTGTGGAGTACACCCTCTGGACGCCCGAATGGTACGCCATGGTTGCCAAAAGCAAGTTTAAAGACTGGGAGGGATTCAAGAACGGGCCCGCAAAGGAAGGCTATATCGGCCTCCAGGATCACGGTTACGACTGCTGGTTCCGCAACATCAAGATCCGCCCCCTCTGATAATGCCGCACAACCGACGACGTTTTATCAAATCATCGCTCGCCGCAGGAATGTTCTTCTTCGGCGAGCGATATGCAAAGGGGCGTCAGGCCCCTTTTTCAGTTGCCGCCGGCGATGATAATAATAAGGAAAGGATACGCTTTGCCGTAATAGGCGTTAACCATTCTCACATACACGGACAAATACGCGCCGTTGAAAGCGGAGGAGGCCGCCTCGCGTCGTTCTACGCCGCCGAGCCCGACCTTGCCGCCGACTTTGCCCGGCGTTATCCCAACATAACCCGGGCCCGGTCGGAGGAGGAGATACTTAACGACACCTCAATCCGCCTTGTGGTAAGCGCCTCCGTTCCGTCGGACAGGGCCGGCCTCGGCATCCGGGTAATGCAACACGGCAAAGACTTCCTTGCCGACAAGCCGGGCATGACCACCCTCGCCCAGCTCGAAGCCGTGAAAGCCGTGCAGCTCGAAACCCAACGCATATACTCCATCCTCTACTCCGAGCGATTGGAAAGCCGCTCGACCATGCGCGCTTCGCGCCTCGTTGCCGAAGGAGCCATAGGACGCGTTGTACAAACAATAGGCATGGGACCTCACCGGATGAATACGCCCACACGGCCGGAATGGTTCTTCGACAAGCAATATTTCGGCGGAATACTTTGCGACATCGGAAGCCACCAGTTCTACCAGTTCCTGCACTTTACCGGATCAACCGAGGCGCGCATCCTCTCCTCGCAAACGGCCAACGTTAACCACCCCCAATATCCCCGCTTTGAAGATTTTGGCGACGCAACCATACGAGGCGACCGGGGCTCCGGATATATACGCGTCGACTGGTTCACTCCCGACGGGCTTAATACCTGGGGCGACGGACGCCTGACCATCCTCGGAACCGACGGATACATCGAGCTTCGCAAAAATATCGACATCGCCGGCAGGCCCGGTTCCGACCATATCTTCATAGTCGACCGCCGCTCCGCCCGCTACATTGATTGCAGCAACGAACCTCTAACCTTCGGCCGCCAACTGGTTGACGACATCCTGGCGCGCACCGAAACAGCCATGAGCCAGCGGCATTGCTTCCTTGCAATGGAGATGGCCCTGAAGGCGCAAGAAGGAAGAGCGGAGAAATAATCTGCGGGAAACCACTGTTTAGAAAATTCAGCCAAGAAATTATCTTTGCGCCATGTCAAGCAACAATAATCATCACAATCATTCGCACAATCACGCCCACCATCATCACGATGCAGAGGGTAACATCCGCTTCGCTTTCGTACTTAACTTACTGTTCGGTATAATTGAAATCGTTGGCGGAACGCTAACCAACAGCGTAGCAATTATCTCAGACGCTATACACGACCTGGGCGACAGCTTCTCGCTGGGCCTCGCATGGTATTTCCAGAAGATATCAAAGCGCGGACGAGATGCGCGGTACTCATACGGATACAGGCGATTCTCGCTCGTGGGAGCCCTGATTAACGCCGCCGTACTCTTCGCAGGATCATTATTCGTAATAGTTGAAAGCATCCGAAGGCTGGCCCAGCCCGAAGAAGCAGACGCGCAAGGCATGTTCTGGCTTGCAGCGCTCGGAGTAATCGTAAACGGAGCCGCCATGCTCAGGATGCGACGGGGAGCATCGCTCAACGAGAAAACCGTAAGCCTGCATCTGCTCGAAGACGTACTGGGATGGGTAGCCGTTCTGATTGGAAGCGCCGTAATGATGCTTACACACTTCCCGACGCTCGACCCCCTGCTCTCGCTCGGAATATCAGCCTATGTCCTTTTCAATATATACAGGAATCTCAAGCAACTGCTTAACGTAATACTGCAAGGATCGCCGGCCAACCCCTCGCTCAACGAAGTAGAGGCGGCAATCACCAAGGCCGAAGGCGCCCTCGGAATCCACGACCTGCACATCTGGAGCATGGACGGCGAATACAACATCCTCTCCGTACACATCGTTGTAAAACCCGGACTTGGAGCAGCCCAAATCTCGCAGCTCAAACAAAAAGTAAAGCAAAGCCTGCGAGAACTCAACATCAACCACGCCACGCTCGAAATTGAGCACGGAGCCGAAAACTGCGACTATAAAGACGCCTGCGACCCCTGAAGCGCAACCCGTACCGCATTATCCTTTAACTTTTAAAATACCCTCTCATCATGAACAAACAATTTATACTGCCGATTCTACTCCTTGCGCTTGCAGCCACAGGATTGCAGGCCCAGCAACAAACCCCCTCGCGGGCCGTTGAAACTCCCGCCGCCAAAGAAGCCCGGATGGCCTGGTGGACGCACGACCGCTTCGGAATGTTTATCCATTGGGGCATATACGCCATGCCAGCCAGGCACGAATGGGTAAAACGATACGAGCGCATCTCCGACGACGATTACCAAAAGTACTTCGAGCGATTCGACCCCGACCTCTACGACCCCAAAGCATGGGCAGCCAAAGCACGCGCCGCAGGCATGAAATACGTAGTTGTAACCACCAAGTACCACGACGGCTTTTGCCTGTGGGACAGCAAAGCCACCGACTATAAAGTAACCAACACCCCCTACGGGGCCGACCTTATCCGGCCGCTCGTCGACGCCTTCCGCGCCGAAGGCATACGCATCGGCTTTTACTACTCGCTGATCGACTGGCGCCACCCCGACTTCCCCATCGACCGCGTTCACCCGCAATGGACCGACGACCCCGACCGCGTTGCAGCCCTCAACGCCCCGCGCGACATGGCCCGATACCGCAAGTACATGCAAACCCAGCTCACCGAGCTGCTAAGCAACTACGGGCAAATCGACGAGCTCTTCCTCGACTTCTCCTACCCCGGAGCCAACGGCAAAGGACATGAAGACTGGGGCTCCGAAGAGCTGCTACGCCTCATCCGCAAGCTACAACCGCAGATAATTGTAGACAACCGCCTCGACCTCGACCATACCGACTGGGGATGGGACTTCGTAACCCCCGAACAGTTCATGCCACAATCATGGCCCCAGGTGCGCGGCCAAAAAGTACCCTGGGAAACCTGCCAAACCTTTTCGGGCTCCTGGGGATACTATCGCGACGAATACTCCTGGAAGAGCGTCCGCCAGCTCGTAGTAATGCTGATCGAAACCGTGAGCAAAGGCGGCAACCTCCTACTCAACGTTGGCCCCACCGCCCGGGGCCTGTTCGACAACCGCGCCGACGAACGCCTCGACGGCATAGCCCGGTGGATGAAATACAACAGCCGCTCGATATACGGATGCACCCAGGCCCCCGACAACCTGAAAGCCCCCGCCAACTGCCTCCTCACCTGGAACCCCGAAAAGAAACGCCTCTACATCCACGCGCTCGAATGGCCCTTCAAATCGCTGCACCTCCAGGGATACCGCGGCAAAATAAAATATGCCCAACTGCTGAACGACGGATCCGAAATAAAATTCACCGTAAACACCACCCCCGGCAGCCACACCACCGAGAACTCCGGCCAGGACGACGTAATCCTCAACCTCCCCGTAAGGCAGCCCGACGCCGAAGTACCCGTTATCGAACTCTATCTCGAATAATTCTTTACCGCGACGATAATATATATACAGGTAGCCCGGAGCCCAAACTCCGGGTTATTTATATCAGCCCTCCCCATCGCGCCCCCTCCCCATCATCATCCCTCATAATTTTTCCATAATACCCGGCAAGCCGAATGTCCGGCAGGCCTTAATCAATAAGCCTCATGCTCTGCCACGCTTATGGCAAGGGAGAAAAAGGCTCAACGGGGCTTGCCACGCTTGTGGCAAGGGAGAAAATGGCTTAAAGAGGCTTGCCACACTTATGGCAAGAGAGAAAATGGCCTTAAAGGGGCTTGCCACACTTGTGGCAAGAGAGAAAATGGCTAAAAGAGGCTTGCCACACTTATGGCAAGGGAGAAAATGAGCTTAAAGGGGCTTGCCACACTTGTGGCAAGGGAGAAAAAGGACTTAAAGGCGCTTGCCACACTTGTGGCAAGGGAGGATTCGGGCTAAACGGGACTTGCCACAACTGTGGCAAGGGAGGATTCGGGGTTTTTGATAGATTGCACAAGTGTGGCAAGCTGCATTTATAGACATTCTTGATCTGCCACAAGTGTGACAAGCGAGAAAAAGGGAGACTTATAGATTGCACAAGTGTGGCAAGTCGTATTTATAGACATTTTTGATCTGCCACAAGTGTGGCAAGTCCCAAAGATGGATAATTGAGGCTTGCCACACGTGTGACAAGGGAGAAGATCGGTGATTTGAGAGCTGCCAAGCCTGTGACAGCGGACAGGGAGCGCCCCTTGAGAACCGCCGCGCTTGCCGCAAGCGGGAAAAACGGATACTTGAACGCCGCCCTGCGCATGGCAAGCAAGAACGAGGCCGGCGGAAGCGAACCCGAAGCAAAAGTCGAGCAGAGCGCAGATGCGCGCATAGCTTATCGCCGTTAAATAAAGAATGAAACGCCCGGAAGCTATGAAAGCGCCGCTGTTTGAATAGCCGCAACCTGACGGCAATTATCCCGCCCCGGAAGCCTTAATATCCCCAACTTGAAGTTTTTTCTACCTTTGTGGAAATTCACACAATTACAAAATACTACCCGTATGAACACTCAAGAACAACTGTTACAAATTGCGCGCCGCTTCCTGCCCGACGGCCAGGTTCCGGCATCGGCCCAGCCGTTTGGCAACGGGCATATTAACGACACCTACAAAATTACCGTAGCCGGCGGCGACAACTCGTATATCCTCCAGCGCATTAACCATAACGTGTTTCGCGACGTTCCGCTGCTGCAAAACAATATCCTCATTGTAACGAACCACATCAGATGCAAGCTGGCCGAACGCGGCGAGACCGACCTCGACCGCAAAGCCCTGAGCTTCCTCGCCGCCGACAAAGGCCTCCCATGGTATTTCGACGGAAGGAATTACTGGCGCCTGTGCCTGTTTATCCCGCGCAGCGTTGGGTACGACGGCAGCGTTACCCCCAGCCTTGCCCGCCGGGCGGGACAGGCCTTTGGCGACTTCCAGGCCATGCTGGCCGATATTCCCTCCGGAATGATAGGCGAAACCATTCCCGGATTCCACAACATGAGCCTCCGCCTGCGGCAATTCCGCGAAGCAGTTGCCGCCGATGCCGCCGGGAGGAAAAACGAAGTACTCGACTTGATTGAGGAGATTGAAAAACGGTCGGAAGATATGTGCATACAGGAGCGCCTGCACAGCCAGGGCAAGCTCCCCAAGCGGATCAACCACTGCGATACCAAGGTAAACAACGTATTGTTCGACGAAGACGGGTCGACGCTTTGCGTTATCGACCTCGATACCGTAATGCCCTCCTTCGTACTGTCTGACATAGGCGACTTTATCCGCACCGGAGCCAACACGGGAGCCGAAGACGACGAGAACCTCGACCGCGTTGGCGTTGACCTCGAAATTTTTGAGGCTTACGCTTCCGGTTACATGGAGACGGCCCGCGCATTCCTCACTCCCTCCGAAATAGAACTTCTTCCTTACGGCGGACGTATGCTTACCTATATGCAAACCGCCCGCTTCCTTGCCGATTACCTGAACGGCGACGTATATTACAAAACTCATCGCCCCCGGCATAACCTCCAGCGAACTCGCGCGCAGTTCAAGCTGCTGCAAAGCTTGGAAGAAAATGCCCCGGCGATGCAAAACTTTATCAAACAGTGGTTGTAGCCATGAAACTCAAACTTTATGCAATTGCCGTTATAGCCTTCGCATGCTTATTGGCATTTTCCTCCTGCTCGTCGGAGCCGGACGATAATCCGGGCGGATCATCGTCGGGCGAAACTCCCCAGGCCCTCAAGCCCTCCGACCAGGTTACGAACTCCTTCCACAGCCTCTATCCCACCGCGCTGCAAGTTACGTGGAGCATTCGCCAAAACTACTACGTGGCCGATTTCCAGGCCCACGGGAGCCGCTACCGCACATGGTTCACAATGGAGGGCGTGATGGTTGTTGAAAAAAAGTATATCTCTTACGCCGAGCTCCCGCCCGCGGTTGTCGAGGCTTTCTCGCAAACCAGCTATCGCGCGTGGGATATCCGCACCACCTACCTGCTGTCGCGCAAAGATTTTGCCGGCATTAACGGCATAAGCGTTATCCTCAACGGCAAGATATCCAATCTGTACTTTACGGTTAACGGGAATTATATCCGGGTGGCCGACGATTTCAGCGAGTACTCCGATTCGCCGGTAAATGTTCCGCCGGCGCTGCAAAATCAGATAAATTCAATGTTTAACCTCCCCGAGCTTGTAGATCTTTCGTTTATCGACCTGATGAGTTCGGAGATCAGCGTAGGAATCATAAGCGACAGGCATTTCGTAACCGCCGTATTCAGCAGCAATTACTCCTGGATAGTAAACTTCTGGGAGATGGCTCTCGACGAGCTGCCCGACGCCGTGCGCGAGGGGTACCTGAAATCGCCTTACGCAACGTTTCCTTGCTTGCATAGCCGGGTGATGGAAACTCCGCTGGGCGTATCCTATCTTTTCTACATAGTTAGAAACAGCAAAACGATAATCATTGAGTTCGACGCCAAGGGTCATGCCATCACCGAGCTGTCGAGGAAACATGCCATCACGAAATATCTGCTGATTCGATAATAGAATCGCATCGCTCCCCGGCCGGGGTTGCGAGTATCAACGGCGCAAACAACGCCGGCATCCTCAAGCGGGAAAGGAGAAATACGGAAACGACGGCCAAAGTCTGTATCTCCTTTCCCTATTATTTTATACATAGCCTCCTTCACACACCAGCACGCCGTTACATGATCGTCGGGACGCAAGGGGTTGATAAACTCGTTTTCCACCGGATGAAGGAACCGGGCGCTGACCTTCAAAGCCCTGTCGCTACGGTATTCGATATCAATCCCCGCCGGCCCGTTCTTGCCTACGGATACTGCGGCGTATCCCCGCGTATGCGATATGCTGATAGAGATGTCGTTGCGGCCGGCAATGCGGGGAGCTCCTCCGGGTTCGTATTCAACGACAACTTCGCGGCCGAGCATGGTTTTAAGCAAAACCCTTACGGCAAGCCATTCGCGCCGGCGGCCTTCGTTCTTAATTCCGGCCAGGAAGGTTGCATACTCGTTGCGTCGAGATAAAAAAGAGAGGAGAGCATCTTCGCTCTCCTCAATTATCCAGATTCCTGCCGAGGGCGGAAGGGATGGGGCGTATAGCGGCATATATTCTAAATAGCGTTTGGACTTTCCGGCCTTTTAGAAAGGCAAATCATCGTCGGGATTACTGTACGCCGAATAAGTTGCTCCCGATTCCGATACCTTATACTGCTGCGGCGGGCTTGTATCATAAGAGGCTGCGGGCTTGGCGGCCAATGGAGTCGTAGCGTTTTGTTGCGCCGCCGACTGCTGTTCGGGCGGTCGTCCGAAGTTGAAGAACTCAACGCGGTCGGCAAAGATTTCGGTAACATATCGTTTGATTCCCTGCTGATCTTCATAGTTTCTATACCTTACTTTTCCTTCAACGTAAACTCCGCTTCCTTTCTTCACCCATTTCTCAACAAATGCAACCTGTTCGCGGCGAACAACAATGTTGTGCCATTCGGTGCGTTCGGGCACCTCGGTGCCGTTAGCCAGCTTGTATCCCCTTTCCGACGTTGCCATCGGGAAGTTGGCCACAGCATTACCACTGTCGAAGTAACGCACTTCGGGATCTCGGCCAACGTTTCCAATCAATATAACTTTATTAAGCGACATAGTTATTTTAGTTTATTGTACGAATACTTTCTCCTTAGCATCTCCCATTGAAACGAAGTAGATTCCCTTCGGCGCCGATACGCTTGTAGTTCCGGCTGCAACTGTCCGCTTCACCACAGGCTGTCCGCCAACCGACACTACCAGCAGCTCGCCGGGCTCAGGCGAATCAACAACAATGGCTCCATCTCTTGCCGCAATCTTAACGCTGCGAGTATCGGAGGGCGTAGCGGCAACCTCATCGGAGGCTTCGGCGAGCGTTACTTTAGTCCATACTTCCTTATCCTTCCCCGGAAAATCGGTAAAAGTACGGCAAGCTACGACGCGGAACGAGGCCGCAACGCCATTAGGCAAGTCCTCCACTGTATACGAGGTAAGATTCGCGCCCAGAGTGATCTTCTCGTTTGTTGAGCCTGTTAGCAACAAATACGTATAATCGCGTCCCGCAAGAGGAGGCTCCCATGTAAGCGTAACAGATTGATGTTTGCCTGTTGCCGTTAGATTACGCACCGCCGCAGGCTCGCCGGGAATTGCGTATAAAATTCCCACATCAATCAAAGGCCATTCTGTTGGATGAAAATACACCTCGAAAGCATAAAGCTTCCCATTCTCAAGCCCGTTTACTACAAGCGGCGAGCTAAGCAAATTGCCGTCGGGAGCCGTAATAGAACCACCGCCGATCACCGCCACGCTGTCGACGCTATTCGCGGCATCCCAGGTAATCACAGCGCAGCCGTTGCCGGCAGCGGCATTAAGCCCCAGGTTTTGCGCTTTGGCTCCGGGCATTGCTATAAGCAGGCACAGCGCGACAGGTAGCAAGGCTCCGGCGCTTAGATGCCGGATCATTTCCTTTTTAATATTTCTCATATTCTTCACTGTTAAAATTATTTGTACGCAAATATAAATAAAATCCGAAAGCTGCTTTTAATGATCCATTTTGAAAGAGGTTTTTTGCTGGAAATTGCGATATTGCAACATTTTCCTCCAATATAGAAACTAAACGATGGTTGAAGAAAAATCAGCGAGATAAAAAGAATCAAACATTTTGCTTGTTTTAAAACAATATGTACTTTTGTGGCCGCAAATAAATATCTAACAAATAAATAATTCAATAAAACAAAGTAATTGTATGATTGTAGTCCCACTGAAAGAAGGCGAGAACATTGAAAAAGCGCTCAAGAAATTTAAGAGAAAATTCGAGAAAACCGGAATTGTTAAAGAGCTGCGCAGCCGGCAAGCTTTTGCAAAACCCTCGATAGAGAAGAGAAAACAAATTATGAAAGCCATATACGTGCAGCAGTTGCAGCGCTTGGACGAATAACAAAATCACTGAAAAAATTTGTTTGTTTAGAATCTATGCCTATATTCGTTGCTCAAACAGTGAAGTAATATGCAAAAGGCGATAGATTCTTTTTTAGACTACCTCAAAGACGAACGGAACTATTCCGTTCATACAATATCTTCGTATAAAGAAGACTTGCAGCAATTTGAGGAGTACGTAAGAAAGCATTACGACGGAACGTTTGCCCCCAACCTTATCGACCGGGATATTGTGAGGAACTGGATGGCGTACCTGATGGATAACAAAATGGCGCCCGCGTCGATCAACAGGAAACTGAGCGCATTAAAATCGTTTGCCAAGTTCCTGGTTAAACAAAACATAATACCGACCAACATCCTGCGATTCCTTACAGGTCCCAAACAAAAGAAAAGCCTCCCATGCTTCGTCAGAGAATCGGATATGAATACACTGCTGGATGCCGAGCCTGATAACGACGACTTTGAAGGAATCCGCAACCGGCTAATTCTTGAAATGCTGTACGACACAGGCATAAGATGCTCGGAACTGCTGGGAATCAAAATCGCCGACATTAATTATGAAACATCGCTGCTGCGCGTAACAGGCAAGCGAAACAAGCAACGCTTGATACCATTCGGTCCAACCCTAAAAGAACAAATGCTGACTTATACGGCCATCCGCAATCATCGGATTGGTACGGAATCCGACGCGTTTTTAGTAAGGACAAACGGGAAACCGCTTAGCGATTTTATCGTATACAGCATAGTTCATAAGAAATTGTTGGAAGTCCCGTCGCTATCCAAACGCAGCCCCCACGTATTACGACATTCGTTTGCAACCGGTATGCTTAACAACGGAGCAACGCTCAACGCTATTAAAGAACTCCTGGGTCATAGCGATCTTGCGTCGACCGGAGTATATACGCATACCACTTTTGAGGAATTAAAAAAAGTGTATAATGCTCATCCGCGAGCGAAAAAAGAGATTTTATGGAAATAATAATTCAATCAATCCACTTTGATGCTACCGCCAAGCTGGAAGCCTTTATTGAAAAGAAAGTATCCAAACTCGAACACTATTACGACGGCATCATAACGGCCGAAGTAGTTTTGAAAGTAGTAAAACCGGAAACGGTGCAAAACAAACATGTTGCGATCAAACTAAAACTCAAGAGCGGCGAACTATACGCCGAGAAAATTAACGATACGTTTGAAGGTGCTATCGACGATTGTGTAGAAGCTCTGTCGAAACAATTGTCGAAATACAAGAACAAAAGCGTGTCTAAAAAGAAACGGCTTGATCAAGACGATTTTAGCGACCCCGCCATTGATGATTCGGATCCGCTGCTGGAAGATATTTAGAAAACTTACTCTAAATATTCGCGAAATGTTTGACGATCTAAGAAATATTATCTAAGTTTGCAGCCGTTTCGCCCGAAAGATCCGAAACGGCTGTATTTTGCCTCTTTAGCTCAGTTGGCCAGAGCACGTGATTTGTAATCTCGGGGTCGTTGGTTCGAATCCGACAAGAGGCTCGAAAAGAATAAGGGCAGTTACCAGAGTGGCCAAATGGGGCTGACTGTAACTCAGCTGACTTACGTCTTCGGTGGTTCGAATCCATCACTGCCCACGCTTCTTTTTTAAGCTTATAAAACATGCGGAAGTAGCTCAGTTGATAGAGCATTAGCCTTCCAAGCTGAGGGTCGCGGGTTTGAGCCCCGTCTTCCGCTCCAACAGAAAAAGCTTTAATTTTAAACAGTAGATGCTCCCTGAATCAATGATTGAGGGGGCATTTTTTTTATTCTTACCCAGATTGGCTATACAAGACTCTTTATTTAAACAGTACATTTGTATTTATCAAACAAAATTTGCAAACAAATGGCAGAACAATTTGGAAAAACATGGTGGGGCCAGCGTTGGCTTGGAATTCTTGGCGCAATTGATAGCAACAAGAGCTCACAACGAGGCATAGGTTATACACGGGGTAAGCATGTAAAAGATCTTTTGGTTGCAGGCAATATGATAACTGCCAAGGTTAAGGGTAGCCGTTCAAAGCCTTATTCACTCAGAATTACCGCCGTGCCGTTCCAGCGAACACAGATCGACTCTCTTATGACTAAAATTATCGAACGACCGGCTCTTGTTGCAAAATTACTTAACGGTGAGGTAGACTCCTCTATTGTTACCATTGCCGAAGAACTGAATATGACAGTGTTCCCACGCAGGTGGACCGATTTGCAAATGCAATGCTCATGCCCCGAAAAAACGATGCCCTGCAAGCATATTGTAGCGATAATCTATATGGCTAGCCGCAACATTGACAATAATCCGTTCATCATATTCAATCTGCATAACCTCTACTTACAAACTGAACTAAGGCAGCGAGGAATTACACTGCCGGATCGTATCGGCGAAGATATTCCAGTGTTCAGTCGCACGCTGAAAACCAGGAATTATGCTTATAATGTAAGTGATGATGCCGTATATGAACGCATCGACTTCTCACAGCTTCAGAACATTTCAAGAGCGTTACTACTCCTGTTGCCCGATCGTCCGCCATTTTATCCTTCGGGTAATTTCCGGGATAAATATGCTTTGCAGATTTCACATATTACGAAGGAGATTACACGTGTCCTATCAAAACCGAAAGGCGTTGCAGGTGTATTTCCCTATAATAGCAAGCAACATTTAACGCGCCGCTCAACCGTTTCGGTTAGAGTCGATGTATTTAACGATGCCAAGGCAAGCGGCTCCAGCCACAAGATAAGGCGAGTAGAACAGTTGCTTGCCGCACTGTTCACATTGCCCCCAGGACGTTTGGCCGACTATCATCGTTCGGTCGCGGCCATGCGCAAGGTTGCTCTTGCGGCCTTACACCTTACGGCTAACGGAATGATTATTCCTCAAATTATCCGAACCGATCACAGCGATTACCTGATCCGCTGGCTACCTGCGATGATCGACCACCGTGTAAAAGCAATTGTCGACAGGCTATTAATTTCGCTACCATGCGATTTGCTGATGCTGATAGTGCAAGACCGACGAAAGAAGGAGGTACGTTTGATTGACAATCTCGCCCTTGAATTGCTCTCAATATTTATCGGCAAAATAGTGACGCGACTATCGAAAACCGATAAGAAAGACGTGTTCGAGAACCTTTTTTTCAAGCATAAGGCTCATCCGTTCAAAACCATTAGCGAAAGTGCTCTGCCCCTAGGCATCAAAACCTGGCTTGATCGCTATAATATGCCAGCCGGTAAACACATTATCGTTATTACCGTGTCGGAACTGCCAACCGGTGATTTTGCCGCCGATATAAGCGTTGAAGATAACGCAGCAGCAGATCCCGCCACACACGTTCCTCTGCACGATATCCTTACAAAAAAGAAATACGAAGCCCGACGGTACGATATTATCCGCGAAGTTTCTCGCCTATCGTCCTTCGTTCGCGGACTCGACGCCTATGTCGATGCAGGAGGCAAGAAACCGATTCGCTTCTCCAACGTCGAGTTTGCTCCCTTCCTCACAGATATTCTACCAGCCGTTCGCCTGCTTGGAGTAAGAGTAATGCTGCCAAAATCGCTTCAAAAGCTTCTTCACCCGAAAGTATCCGTCAGGCTGAATAAAGCCGACAAGGGGAAAAGCTTTATCAACATGGCCAACTTGCTTAGCTTCAATTGGCAGGTAGCGCTGGGCGAGACGATCGTTTCGCCCGAAGAGTTCGACAAGATGTTGAAAACCGCCTCACGACTGTTTAAGTTTAAGGAGAATTACATATATGTAAGCGACCTCGACATCGAACGTATCCGCAAAGCTATCACAGCCGGTAAGCCGCTCAGCCCTTCGCAAATGCTACATACGGCTTTGGCCAACGAATACGAAGGCGCTCCGGTATTACTGTCAAACGAAGTTTACAACTTGATTGGAGAGCTTAACTCCACAGAAAATATCGCTCTGCCGCACAACCTCAACGCACAGATGCGCCCGTATCAGCTCCGCGGCTTCTCGTGGATGTATCGCAACAGCCGCATTGGCTTCGGAAGTATCATTGCCGACGATATGGGACTTGGAAAAACATTGCAGGTCATTGCCGTTTTGCTGAAATACAAGGAAGAAGGATTGATTAACAACAAGCATAAAGCCCTGGTGATCGTACCAACCGGATTACTCGCCAATTGGCAGGCCGAAATCGAAAAATTCGCCCCCGCCTTATCCATCTACATATTCCACGGACAATCACGCGATCTCGCCCTGCTCGACCCCGCCGACGTAATGCTAACAACATACGGCGTTGTACGCAGCGACTCTGAAACGCTGAAAAAGCGAAAGTGGCAGGTAATGGTAATCGACGAAGCGCAGAACATCAAGAACTACGACACTGCACAAGCCAAAGCCGTTAAAAGCATCCCCGCCGGAATCCGCATCGCAATGAGCGGCACCCCGGTTGAAAACCGTCTGACCGAATTCTGGTCGATTATGGATTATACCAACAAGGGATACCTCGGCACCGTCAAAGCATTTAAAGACGACTACGCAAACCCAATCCAGCTATACAACGACGCACGCATAACCGACCGCTTCCGAAAAGTGACCGCCCCATTCATGATGCGACGAATGAAAACCGATAAAAACATCATATCCGATCTCCCCGACAAGATCGAACTTAACCAATACGCACGGCTTACAACGCAGCAAGCCGCCCTCTATGAAAAAAGCATGCAAGCCGCAATGCAGCAAATCGAGAACGTTAACGAAACCGACAAACAGTCGATCTTCAAGCGCGACGGCCTCGTGCTGCAAATGATACTATCGCTTAAACAAATATGCAATCACCCAACACAGTTCCTAAAGAACGACCAGTTTGATCCACACCTGTCGGGCAAAACCGAACTTCTTCTTGAAATACTCGACAGTATTGTAGAGAACGGCGAAAAAACTCTCTTATTTACCCAGTTTACCGAAATGGGACAACTACTCGAACGCTTCATAGGCGAACGTTTCGGCGAGTCGCCAATGTTTTACCACGGCGGATGCAGCGTTAAGCAGCGCAGTGAAATGGTAGAGCGATTTCAAACCAACCGAGCCGACAACATCTTTATCCTCTCGCTAAAAGCCGCCGGAACAGGCCTGAATCTCACCGCCGCATCTCACGTTATTCACTACGACTTGTGGTGGAATCCCGCCGTGGAGAACCAAGCAACCGATCGCGCCTATCGCATCGGACAGGAGAAGAACGTGATGGTACACCGCCTGATTTGCAAAGACACTTTCGAGGAACGCATAGACGCCATGATCGGTCAAAAGAAACTTCTTGCCGACATGACCGTAGCCAGCGGCGAAAGCTGGCTCGGCAAACTGAGCAACAAAGAATTGCGAGAGTTATTCGGGTAGATAAAGATTAAGGGGAGTAACAACATCCGGCAGTTCATATTCAACATAGCGTCTCCGCCACGGCTGGCTGAGCAGGATTATGAGGGCACAAATGCTTAGCGGTTGCGGAAGTTCCATTTGGAGTTATCGCTGTTCATGTCGAACCGACCAAGAGAAGGAGTGCTGTCGCCTACGGATACCAGAACCAGTTCCTTATCCGTTCCCGGCACTTCCTTGGGCATAATACGATAGGCGCCGTCCGTTAGCTGATCTATCCTCCAAAGCTGTTCGGGCGCTCCTGTAAACTCCGGGACGGTCACCACTTCGGCCTCTGCCGTGGCAGCCAGTGCGCGACTAGTTCCTTCAATCAGAATCTTGTAATACGGCCCGCCCAGGTATCCGCCGGCATCAGGCGCTGCGATAATAGTCCACTTCTGATGGGGGCGGAACATATAGTCACCTGTTCTTACATTGATATTTCCTTGCGGCCAGGTAGCTATCACGTCTTCCAGCGTTTGCGACTTCAGAGGTTCGACCGGCTTGTCGTCTCTCTCCCAGAAGCGGAACATTGGATTATCCATGCGCACAAAGTCGACGGCAAGTTCGAGGGCATAACCTCTGCGTTCAGACTCAATCATATATGTTCCTTCTCTGAACTCTTCTCCGGCCACGGGCCATCCGTTCTTCCACAGTAGCGGACGTATAGCCAGCACGCTACGGCCTCCCCGATCGAAGTCGGCTTCGTAGTGATAAGACATCTTCTCCACGCCGTCCGCCACAATGAAGCGTCCGAAGTGCCCCGGGCCGGTTTTGCGATCTTCTGCGGCAATTACCATCTTGCCGCCGCCTTCCAGCATGTCTCTCCCAACATTGTCGATGTATGGGCCCGTCACTTTGCGCGAACGGCCTACTACTATATTATACGTAGAGTTAGGGCCGTCGCAACAGGTGCCGTGCGTAGCCAGAAGATAGTACCATCCTTCGCGATAAACCAAGGCGGTTGCTTCGCAATCAATAGCGATGTCGACGGCCAGGTTGCCTTCCACCCGCTTGCCGGTCTTTGGGTCGAGCTCTACTATTCGGATAAATCCGAAATAGGTGCCGTAGGATACCCACAGTCTGCCGTCCATTGGGTCGAGCAACAGCCCGGCATCAATAGCGTCGCAGTCTTCGTCGTCGAGCGATTGAGCTACTTCGATGGGTTCGGTATAGGAGAAATCGGGAGAGCTGGGGTCAAGCGTCCTGTTCCATATTGTTAACACCTTGCCTGCGTGTCCGCCTCCCAGTCCGCCTCCGGTAGAGCTGTAAGCAATAAGGTAGCGGTCGCCTATTTTAATGGCATCCGGAGCCGCGCCTCCTCCGGGACGTACTCCGCCGCCGTTCCACGTCCAGCCATCTGCGGAGATCAGTCCGCCTCCGCCCGAACCGAAGGTGTAGTATTTACCCTCGCACTCCATTATGGTGGAAGGGTCGTGAATATAGGGGGTTCCGATTTGTGCGTATGCTTTTTCGCATGTCAGTACAGACATCAGGACTGCGTACAGTAGTATAGCTTTTGTCTTCATAGTTATTGATAACTGATTGTAATGTTCTTGACAGGCGTTCCGTCCTCATTGAGGAAGCGGACGCAAAAATCACTCATACCGGGGCCGTTGACGACGGCTCCGCGCAAGATGTTCCGGCCCTTCTTCAAGGTCAGCCGGTGCGACAGGCAATCGTCCACCACCATGCGACGGTCGCCCGAAAGCAGAACAACCTCTTCGCTATTCAGCCACCACATAGATGCGGAGTTGGAGCCAGCCGACAGGCGAACGTTCTCCATATCTTCAGGACAGTCTATAACCGTAACCGCCCAGAACAGCACGCCGTACACCTGTTTCTTCAGCGCAGCTGCGAAGCGATATAGTTTAACATTATACAATTTGCTGTCCAGCGCATGCCATGCCAGTTTTTGCTTGCCAACCTTCACCGTCTCCCCGTTTTTAGGCAGAAGGCTGAACTGATTCTTGAAGTACAGCGTGTCGAATGTCTGGTGCAGATAGCTGTCAGTAAAGACCGTGTTCGAGCGATTGGGCTTGTCGATAGGCTCCAGCAACAGCCAGCGCCGGATGAAGCCCTTGTTGTCCGGTAACATCACCTCCGCTGTTGCTTCCGTGAAATAGTCGGCAAGGAAAGTAGGTGTCTGAATCTTGTATGCTTGCCGCGGGCCGGGAAATCCTCCCGGCGCCTGACTTTGTCCCTGACCTGGGGCTGGATTTTGATTCTGTGCAAACCCCGACAAAGCCAGCATAGTCGCAAGAAATACTACCAACCCGATTTTTCGGCGAAAAATGTTCTTCATTATAACTTTTGTTTTATTGATTATTTAATCTTAAAAAACAAAGGTAGAAATTCTTTCAGGCATCTGCGCTAGGTCAGGAACTCGTGGGCGGCGCCAGGCGACTCATAGTATATATTATTGATTCCTGCAGCTTTCAGACCATCGCTGAGGCTCTTGGTTCTTTCGGGACGCTCTTCCGAACCTATACCGAGAAAGAAGACGTGCACTTTGTAGTTAAACGCTTTGCGGTCTTTGAACACGCCGCCATACGCCGTGTCAAGGTTTGCAAAGTCGATGCTGCTTGCTCTGCTGAATCCTCCGATATAGGCAAACTTATCGAGGTTGTTCAGTGTAGTTGCGAAAGTAAGAAGTCCTCCCCAGGAGAGTCCAGTCATGGCACGGTTATCTCTGTCGGTAACGCTCGGAAGTTGGACTCTATATGAGGAATGATTTCGTTCACCAGGATCTTTGGGAAGTCGGCGCCGAATCTTTTTCTTGCCTCGTCAGGGCTTTCACCCGGATTGGGCTTGAACGACTCGATGTTGCCGTTGTCCATCACTACGATCATAGGCTTGACTTTGCCTTCGGCAATCAGGTTATCCATAATGAAATTCATCTTGCCCTGGCTTGCCCAGCTTGTTTCGTTTTCGCCCATGCCGTGCTGAAGATAGAGCCCGGGTATTTCTTGGAGGGGTTTATGTCATATTCAGCGGACGATAAACCATGCATCTGCGCCATTCCTTGCGGATATCAGAGTAGTACCAGCTCTCGCTGATCAACCCGTGGGGCACATCCTTTATGGAATAAAAGTCCACGCCCTTTTCCAGAATTTCAATGTCGTCCACCCATCTGCCCATGCCGAAGAAGGGCTTGTCGTCGGGATTGACGGCACTCACACCGTCCACTGTGATCTGATAGTAGTGGAAGCCTACTACTACGGGTTCTTTAGATACGAGTGACCTGTATCCGTCTGCCTCCTTGGTCATTTCACCCCGGAAACTGATTTCCATCTTCTACGCGTTGGGAGCGTGTATGCGGAAGTGCACACGATTGTCTTCGCCTATGCGGGGATAGTCGGCCCCGTTGATGTTATGTTCGTTGGGAACAGTCCCCGCAGGAAAATTATGCTGCTGTGCATTCACTATTAAAGGAAATACCAGCAAAGAAGAAAGAACAAGTTTTGAGAGCTTTGCAAAATTCATCCCCCCATATTTCTCTCTTTTTCCAGTTTTCTATTCTTGTTTTTATTTGAAGAGATTTGTCCTTTGGGGCTTAAAAATAGGATATACAAGCCATTTGTATTGCCATTCTCATGCTATTTGAGCGAATTGGACATAACTATCCCGGGAGAGCGCTTTAAATGATAGGCAATAGCCGGTAAAACATGCTGAGTATGTGTCTTCTGTAAACCCATATAACGCGCGGTTCCACCCTTAAACCATTTCTTGATGCTCCCGAAAGTGCGTTCCACAACCCAGCGGCTCTTGCTGATTTGTTTGTTAAAGACCTTCTGTCGGCGAGTTAGCGGGCGATTGCGGTAAGCCTTGTGCATCAAGCGATTCTTGATACTCTTTTCCTTCAATAAGGCATTGCTTGAGGGTGCCTGGTAACCCTTGTCCGCGAGCGCTCCGCCTTTAAGCTTTTCTTTCGGAAGTTTCTCCAGCAGTGGGGCTAAGCCTTTAGAGTCGTGTTCATTGGCCGTTGTGGTGTGCACTGCAAGGATCAACCCGTTGTCATCCACCGCGTCATGCCGCTTGAAGCCGAAGATGCTTCGCCCATTCTTCTTTAGCGGGCGGCCCTCAATATCAACTCCTTTTCCTTGCTGTTTCTTCAATGAGGTTGTTTGCTTGCCTTCTTCTTCAGCGGGAACCGCGTCTTCATGTCGATCTTCTGCTATTTCGTAGCTAATCTTACCTTTTAGGGAACTGTGATCCGGTACGCTGTCCTCCAAAGATAAACCACAGAAGCGACCGGCTGAGAGCGAATCGTTGACATGCGTCTCTACTTGAACATCAGAGAGATTATTCCGGATACCCGGCAAGAGCATCTTGGATAATAATAAGGCACTGTAAGGTTTGGCACCGGAAAGCGTCTCGCCTTTTTGGTAATAGCGATTGATTACTTTCTCTATTTGAGCCCAGTCAACAAGTATATTCAGTTGATTATAAAAGGTAGAGGACTTGAGGGAGCGACGCTTCACATCATAGCTGGAAAAGCTTGTTTGCACGTATCTGTTCTTTAAGTGTTTCATGCAGCTAAAATACTAAGGCTCTATCCGCATTATTGTGGGTAATCCCGAATAATTAATAAAAAAAACAATGGCAACCACAAGAATCACTTCGCCTTACAAACAGGGATAAAATGACTTTAAAATTATCCATGCAGAAGAAAAGTCGCAAAGAGATTGCTGTCATTGTAACTATTGTGGATGTAAAATACCTGACGTAGATTTGCAACGATCAATATTTGTTTTAATTCAAATCAAATTTTACCATTATGAAACAGTTATCGAAATTAAAACTAAACATAGTCAGCAAGGCTGAGCTGGAAAAACGTGAAATGAACCTGTTAGTTGGTGGTGAATGTTGCGGGTGTGGGTGTAATGGGTCTTCGTCTACAGATAGCAATGCCCATGCTAATTACGAGCACGGTTATTCAGAATTGTATGGTGGCGCTAAATGGTGTTGGATTCATGGCGGAACTTCTTGGACAAGTAATTGCTGAAACAATATTTTTAATGGTATGAATTATCGTTTTTTTATATACGTCGCAATGGCTTTTCTTTGTTCATGCAATAATAGAAGCAAGACAGATGAAAGCAATCAACCGGCATATGATATAAGTGAAAATGGCGTTCGTGAAATACCTTTGTATTCCAGACACATAATATATGAAAACAAGCTTTCAACCGTTGTGTCGGATGTGAAATTTATATCATTGGAAACAGAACCTGTATTCAATGAAGCCGATATTCGTGATATACAATTAACGGATGAACATATATTCCTGACAGACATTCATCATATTCGCAAGTATAACAAGGAAGGACGATTCATACAGGAAATAGGGCAAAGAGGGGAGGGGCCAAAAGAATTTATCAGTATTTACCCTCCCATTCAGGTAGATTACAGGAATAATTTAATTTATGCGGTTGATGGACATCGAAGCAGAATACTGCGTTATGGAATTGAAGGTAACTTAGTGAATGTGTTTTCAATAGAGCGAACAGGCAGTTGTATAGCGCTTATAGACGAACATACGATTGCGATCCGGCAAACGATGTCTGAACGAAGATTTGATAATCCATGCAGACTTATCAGTTTTTATAATACAGACGGAGAGCCCGTCAAATCATATCAGAGCAACCTGTACCCGATGGATTGCAGAAAAGAATCTTTTGGCCCGGAAGCCAGTTTGCTATGGAAACATAAGAGTAACAGTTATTATCTGGAATATGGAGCAGACACTATATTTTGTGTTAATAACAGCGCATTAATTCCCAAATATAAATTAACCGGAAATTTAAAAGTAGAAGGAGAAGAAATCTTCCTGATAAACAGTGGAAGAAAGTTGAGAAATATCCAATATCCGTTTCTCCCCTATTCGTCTATTTTTGAATCGGACTCTTTTATGATTTTCCGGCTTGCCAGTGATTACGAACGTTTTTTTGCCGTCTATAATAAAAATACCGAAGAATTTCATCGGACGTTTCATGAAAATCCAGAGGTTATTTCAGTCAGAAAACAAGATAACAAGCTAATGGATTATTTCATCGACGACCTGGTTTCGGGCCTACGCATCAATCCCCAATATCAAAGTCGTGGACATGCCATTGCGTTAATTCCGGCAGTAACCGTATGTGAAAGAAAGCAGGAAATACTTGATTTCATTGACAGCTATCCAACCAGGGAAGGAGATTCCTTGAAGTCGGTTATAGAAAACATCACTGAAGAGGATAATGCCTTAGTTATGACAGTTACTTTTAAATAATGCGATAATCACACACATTAAACATTTATAATTATGACAGCAAAAGCAAGATACCTGGTTCCCGACGACTACATGGCCGACCCTGCCGTACACGTCTTCAACGGCAAGCTCTACATCTATCCGTCGCACGACCGCGAAAGCGGGATACCTGAAAACGATAACGGCGACCATTTCGACATGAACGACTACCACGTCTTTTCCATGGCATCGCCGGAGGGCGCGGTAACAGACCACGGCGTTGTGTTGAGAGTTTCCGACATCGCATGGGCCGGTCGCCAGCTATGGGACTGCGACGTGGCCGAAAAGGACGGCCTGTATTACATGTATTTCCCCCTGAAAGATCAAAACGACATCTTCCGCATAGGAGTGGCCATCGCCAGCCGTCCGGAAGGCCCCTTCGTTCCGCAGCCCGACCCCATCAGAGGCAGTTACAGCATCGACCCCGCCATACTTAAAGACGATGACGGAGCCTACTACATGTACTTCGGCGGACTGTGGGGCGGGCAACTGCAACGCTACCGCAACAACAAAGCGCTGGAAAGCGCCCTCCTTCCCGAAGGCTCAGAACCTGCGCTCGGGCCGCGCGTAGTGAAGCTGTCGGACGATATGCTGCAATTCGGCGAAGCTCCGCGCGAGATCGACATCCTCGACGAGAAAGGCGCGCCGCTTACCGCCGCCGACAGCTCCCGCCGCTTCTTCGAGGCCTCCTGGATGCACAAGTACCGGGGCCGCTATTACTTCTCTTACAGCGCCGGCGATACGCACAACATCTGCTATGCCACAGGCGACAGCCCCTACGGACCCTTTACTTATCAGGGCGTGATACTTCCCCCCGTCGTAGGTTGGACAACTCACCACGCAATAGTAGAGTTCGGCGGCCGATGGTGGCTGTTTCATCACGACAGCGTTCCCTCAGGCGGCAAAACATGGCTGCGCAGCCTCAAAGTAGTGGAGCTTGAATATGATGCAGACGGACAAATAAAGAGAATATCGTAAGCCACGTCTAATGAGTAGCGACCGGCAGCCGTTAACTATGGCGCAAACGCATGGAACCACAAGCCCGCGCCTACCCTGAGAACAGTTGGCTCCTGAAACAATGGGCGTTTTCTCCCTGGAGAAAGCCTTGGCCCCCTGAAGAAAGAGCTTGGCCCCCTGAAGAAAGCGTTTTCTCCCTGGAGAAAGTACCCGGCTCCCTGGAGAAAGCACTTTTCTCCCTGGAGAAATTTCGTTACCCTCCGGGAGGATTAGAAATAGTTTCGATTTTTATCCCTTAATAAAAGCTTTATTCTTCCTTAAAATAAACTTATTCTTTGATTTTAAATGGCCGGCTTATTTTATAACGGCACAGGGTATATTAACGGCTTTATTTTATCTCTCGAAAGAGTATTAACGCTTTTATTTGTGATGATCAAATCAATGGTTTCTTTATAGGGGATTCAGGTTTTAAAGTCGATTCTTCATACTTTAATATTCGTTCTTGCGCGATACATTCTCAAGGTTTTCCTGTTATAATCGAGGGCGTATAAACGGAGTGGAACCAGGGAATAAGCTTTAAACGCTACGGCGATTACAGTAGCATATTACGAAGCGTATTTGGAAACGGATTGCGAATGCTTTCTTATATTCTTGGCCTATTTTTATTCTTACCGCGATTAAACCATTGCCGATATCGACAGTCAAAAGCAAGATTTAGAAATTATGTGTTTTTAGAAGAAATATATCATGAAGAAAAATATTAGATGGGGCATTATTGCTGTAATTGTAGTGTTTATTGTTGGGATGATAGTTTATCCGTCTCTCAGTAAGTTGATTGGCGGAGGCGATAGCGCCGGCGGGCCTTCGGGGCCGGTTGCGGGCGATTCGCCCTATCGCAGGCCGGCGCTTAATATCAATGCGGAGGTAATTGGTCCTCATGCGCTAACCGATAAGATTATAACTTTCGGCACGGCTATTCCCGACGAGGAAGTCGACCTTTCATTTGAGGCGTCGGGTAAGGTGATGGCCATTTATTTTAAGGAAGGTACGGCGGTTGAAAAGGGCGAACTCTTAGCAAAGATTAATGATAAGCCGCTCCAGGCCCAGCTTAAAAAGCTGGAGGCCGAGGTTCCGCTTGCTCGCGACAGGGTGTACCGGCAGCGGGCTTTGCTTGAGAAAGATGCCGTGAGCCAGGAGGCGTTTGAGCAGGTTTCTACCGATTTTGAAAAGCTTATGGCGGATATAGAGCTCGTTAAGGCAAATATTTTACTAACCGAGCTGAGGGCTCCTTTCAGCGGTATTGTTGGCCTGCGCTCGATAAGCGAGGGAGCTTTTGCTACGCCTTCAACGCAAATTGTAAAGCTAACGAAAATCACCCCTATCAAGATAGAGTTTTCTATTAATGAGACGGATGCCTCCGACGTGGCGAACGGCACTCCGATACTCTTCCGTTTGGAAAAGTCGGATAAGGGCGTGCACGAGTATCGCGCCAAAGTGTATGCCGTAGAAAGCAAAATGGATCTGGCCACTCGCACAATGCGCGTAAGGGCTACCTATCCTAATGAAAACGGCGAGATTCAGCCCGGCAGATCGCTATCTATCGAGGTAAGCAAGCGGGAAATTCCCAGCGCTATTACGGCTCCGAGCGAGGCTATTATCCCTGAAATGGGTAAAAACGTGGTTTTTCTTTATAGTAACGGCGAGGCAAAGTATAACGAAATTATAACCGGATTGCGTACCGAGAGCCGGGTTCAGGTTCTGGAGGGAATTAGCGAGGGGGATACAATTATCACTACCGGCGTTATGCAATTGCGTTCGGGAATGAAAGTAACGATTGGAGAGATTGTTGAAACGAAAGATAAAGTAGGAGTAAACTGAATCATGGCAAATATTTCGGAGCTGAGTATTAAGAGGCCGGTGCTTTCAACGGTACTGGTTTTGGTAATTGTTCTTTTCGGCATGATTGGCTACCGTTCGCTGGGCGTGCGCGAGTTTCCGAGTGTCGACCAGCCAGTCATATCGGTTATGACTACTTATCCCGGCGCTAACGCCGAGGTGATAATGAATCAGATAACCGAGCCTTTGGAGCAGAACATTAACGGCATTCCCGGCATACGCTCGTTGAGCAGCGTTAGTAGCCAGGGAATGAGTCGTATCACTGTGGAGTTTGAGCTGTCGGTCGACTTGGAAACTGCGGCTAACGACGTGCGCGACAAGGTGTCGCGCGCTCAGCGCTACCTGCCTCGCGACTGCGATCCGCCAACGGTGTCGAAGGCCGACGCCGATGCCACGCCCATTATCCAGATTGGGGTGAGGAGTAACCGGCGGTCGCTTATGGAGCTTAGCGAGATTGCCGAGCTTGTGGTGAAAGAACGCTTGCAAACCATTCAGAATGTAAGCGGCGTTGAAATCTGGGGACAAAAGCGCTATTCGATGCGACTATGGCTCGACCCCGGCAAGATGGCTGCCTATGGTATCACAACTCTCGACGTGCGTAGCGCGGTGGAGGCCGAGAATATCGAGCTTCCGTCGGGGAGCATCGAGGGTAATACCGTTGAGCTGTCGATAAGAACCTTGGGGCTGATGACCACCGCCAAGCAGTTTAACGACCTGATAATAAAAGAAAGCGGAGGCAACATCGTTCGCTTTAGCGATATCGGGCGCGCCGAGCTGGCTCCCGAAGACTTGAAGAGCTTTTTGAAACGTAACGGCGAGCCTATGGTGATAAATGTAATTATCCCCCAGCCGGGAGCCAATCATATCGAAATTGCCAACGAGGCTTACAATCGCATCGAACAGCTTAAAAAAGATTTGCCCGACGATGTGGCCATCGAGGTGATTTACGACAACACCCGCTTTATCCGCGCCTCGATCAACGAAGTGCAGCATACGATATATGAAGCCTTTATTATCGTGGTGATAGTAATTTTCCTCTTCCTGCGCGACTGGCGCGTAACGCTGGTGCCTGTGGTGGTGATTCCGGTTTCGATTATCGGCGTGTTCTTTATAATGTACTTGGCCGGATTTTCGATTAATGTGCTGACTATGCTTGCCGTGGTGCTCTCGGTGGGACTTGTGGTAGACGACGCGATCGTTATGGCCGAGAATATATATGTAAGGATCGAGGGAGGAAAAGAACCGCGGGAAGCGGGAATTGAAGGCTCGCGGGAGATATTTTTTGCGATAATCTCCACAACTCTTACATTGATTTCGGTGTTCCTCCCCATTGTATTTATGCAGGGAATGACCGGCCGATTGTTTAAGGAGTTCAGTATAGTGCTGGCAGGCTCGGTGGCTATTTCGGCATTTGTGGCCTTAACATTCACTCCCATGCTTTCTACAAAGATGTTGCGCTATCGCGCAAAGAAAAATTGGTTTTATAGAGTAACCGAGCCTTTCTTCGACTGGCTCAACAGGCTGTACGCAGGCTCGCTCAACGCTTTTTTGAGCCGCAAGTGGATCGCTATTCTTATCACCATCGTTCTCTCGGCCTCCATTTTTTATTTGTGGCAGAAAATACCATCCGAGTTATCCCCCCTCGAAGACCGCTCGCAAATTAACGTTAACATACGAGGCCCCGAAGGATCAACCTTTGAGTTTGTTCGCGACTTTGCCGAACGCCTCGGCGCCATTGCCGACACCGTTATACCCGAACGCCGGTCGGTAGTGCTCCGGAGTTTCGGCGGCAACGGAGGGATGGGAATCAACCTGCCCGACATCTCGGAGCGCAAGCGCAGCCAGATGGAAATAGCCGCCGCGCTATCGGCGTCGATCAGTAAGGAAAACAGCGCGCGCGCATTCGTTCAGCAAAACTCAACCTTCGGAGGGCAACGCCAGGGAATGCCGGTGCAATACGTACTCCAGGCTCCGAATATCGTGAAGCTGCAGGAATTTATCCCGCCGTTTATTGCCAAAGTAAATGAAAGCCCGGTGTTCCAAATGTCTGACGTTAACCTTAAATTCACCAAGCCCGAAACCCGCATCTCCATTAATCGCGACAAAGCCTCGCTCCTCGGAGTAAGCGCCCGTAATATTGCGCAAACCTTGCAGTATGCGCTCAGCGGACAGCGGATGGGCTATTATTATATGAATGGGAAACAGTATCAGATACTCGGCGAGATAAACCGGCAGCAGCGTAATATGCCGCTTTATCTCAAGTCGATATACGTACGAAGCAGTAATTCGTCGATGATACAGCTCGATAACCTTGTCGACCTCGTTGAAGACGTTGCACCGCCCCAGCTTTACCGGTACAACCGTTTTGTATCAGCCACCATATCGAGCGGGCTAAGCCCCGGATACACCCTTGGCGACGGCCTCAACGAAATGGACCGCATTGCAGCCGAGGTGCTCGACGACTCGTTCCGCACCGCCCTTAGCGGCGAATCGAAAGAATTTCGCGAAAGCTCCAACAGCTTGATGTTCGCCCTCGTCCTGGCCCTGTTTATGATCTACCTGGTGCTGGCCGCGCAGTTTGAAAGCTTCAAAGACCCGCTGGTGGTAATGTTTACCGTTCCGCTGGCAATCTCCGGCGCGCTTATATTTATGAACATGTCGGGCATAACAATGAACATCTTTAGCCAGATCGGCATCATCATGCTCATAGGCCTCGTTGCCAAGAACGGCATCCTGATCGTAGAATTTGCCAACCAAAGGCAGGAAGCCGGCAGCCTTATGAGCGAGGCAATCCGCACCGCGTCGGCGCAAAGGCTCCGCCCGATACTTATGACAAGCTTCGCAACCATAGTAGGCCTCCTCCCCCTCGTTTTAGCCTCCGGCGAAGGAGCCAACGGGCGTATCGCCATGGGCACATCGGTGGTGGGAGGCATGATCGTATCAACGTTCCTTACACTCTATATAGTCCCGGCAATGTATAACTATATCTCGACCGACCGTCGGAAAAAAGCATCCAAGTAAATGAAACGCAATATCAAATATATCCGGATAATCCTCCCCCTATTCATCGTATGCTGCGCCGCAGGAAAACTCGCGGCGCAGGAAACCTACAACCTGCGCCGCTGTATCGAAACCGGCCTTGAGCGGAACTACTCCATACGAATAATACGCAACGAGCAAGTTATAAGCAATAATAACGCCTCCCCGGGAGCCGCCGGCTACCTCCCCACACTCGACCTTAGCGGCGGATTAACCGGCAACCTCAACTCCACCCGCAATGCCACCCCCGACGGAGGCGTTGAAAAGCAAACCAACGCCGCCTCCGAATCGGCCAACGCCGCCCTCAACCTCTCCTGGACAATATTCGACGGCTTCGGAATACAAGCCGAGTACTCCCGCCTCAAAGAACTTAAAGCAATGGGCGAACTCAATACCCGGATGACTATCGAAGACTTTATCGCCTCCCTGTCCGGCGATTACTACACCCTCATCCGGCAGCTCACCCGGCTTAACAACCTCGCCTCAACGCTCAGCCTCTCGCGCGAACGCCTGCGCATCGTTGAAGAACGATACGCCATCGGATCAATGTCGCGCCTCGACTTGCAGCAAGCCCAGGTAGACTTCAACTCCGACAGCTCCGCGCTGCTCAACCAGCTCGAAACCGTTCACCGGGCCCGCACCCGGCTTAACAACCTTATGGCCTTCAACAACCCGGAGGAAATCATCGCCCTGGCCGACTCCGTGATACGCCCCAACATATTCCTCGACGAAGCGCAACTGCGCAAAAGCACCATGAGCAACAACGTATCGCTGCTCTTAGCCGATAAAAACATTATCGTTTCGCAACTCGACCTCAAGAAAGCCCAAAGCCGCAATTACCCATACCTCCGCCTCAACGCCGGATACGGATATACCGCCTCCAACCCCGGCCCCGCCGCATCCGACCTCCAGCAACGCCTCGGCCTGAACTACGGCCTGTCGGTCGGGATAAACCTTTTCGACGGATTTAACAGGAAGCGAGAGCAGCGAAACGCCGCCATCCGAATCCAAAACCGCGAACTGCTCCGCCAGGAACTCGAACTCACGCTCAAAACCAATATGAGCGACCAATGGATGGCCTACGAAAACAACCTTAACCTCTGGAACCTCGAAAAGTCGAACCTCGTTGCCGCACAGGAAAATTACAGCATCGCCCTCGAACGATACCGCCTCGGCGACCTCTCCGGCATACAGCTCCGCGAAGCCCAAAACAGCCTGCTCAATGCCGAAGAGCGGCAGTCGATTGCCGAATACGCCACCAAGCTGTGCGAAATTTCGCTCCTCCAGCTAAGCGGACAAATCATGACATACGTCGACAGCGGCGAGGAATAAGCGCCTCGCCGCCGGAGGCCATCCGCGCCTCCTCTATTCCCCCGCCTTATCAAATCGCGCAAGAGGCTTTCTCAACAATCTACCCCTTTAAACTTATCCCTCTGCTATCCGAGCCATCCGGCCTGCGACAACTGCGATTTGGGTAGTTGGGAAAACATTTTTCGTAGCTAAGAAAACGATTTTCGTAGCTACCAAAACTATTTGGGTAGCTACCCGAAGCCTTAAATGGCTACGAAAACGGCCGGGGTAGCCACCAAAAGCGATTTCGCAACTACGAAAACCTTTTGGGTAGCTACGAAAACCTTTTGGGTAGCTACGAAAATCGTTTTCTTAGCTACGAAAAACGTTTTCCCAACTACCCAAACGACGTTTTTCACAGCAACGGTTTTGTGTTTATCTAAATAAATGGCGGTTTTACAGCAAGATATTGGCTGCGGGCTGCTCTTTGGCGGGGGGTATGGGAAGTATGAGGGGATGTACATATCCCACAAAGCAGAAACATATATTACCAATAATGAGGAGCGGCCAAACTTGATGAAAATCCATAGCCTGCTTAAGCCGCCGGCAGAACCGGCAAGCCCGGCATATAAAAGAAGAGGACGCCGGATTTAACTCCAACGCCCTCTTTCAACCAACTAAACAACTAAAAAAATAAGTTATAAGAACATTTAAAACAATCTTAAGCCTGTCTCGGCGTCAAGATTTATTTAAGCTTGCGATACCCGTATACGGCCTGCTCGCCAAGCTCTTCCTCGATGCGGAGAAGCTGGTTGTATTTGGCCATACGGTCGGAACGGCTGAGCGATCCGGTTTTGATTTGTCCGGAGTTGGTAGCCACGGCGATATCGGCAATCGTAGCGTCTTCGGTTTCGCCCGAACGATGCGAGGTAACGGAGGTATAGCCGTTGCGATGCGCCATTTCGATAGCGTCGAGGGTTTCGCTCAGCGTACCGATCTGGTTTACCTTGATAAGGATAGAGTTGGCGCATCCGCTTTGTATTCCTTTGCGCAGGAATTCCACGTTGGTAACAAATAAATCGTCGCCAACGAGCTGGCATTTGCCGCCGATTTGGTCGGTCAGAAGCTTCCAGCCGTCCCAGTCGCCCTCGTCCATGCCATCCTCGATAGAGTCGATAGGATATTTGCCAACGAGTTCGGCCAGGTAAGCGGCCTGCTCTGAAGCGTTACGCTTGGCGCCCTTCTCGCCCTCAAACTTTGAGTAATCGTAAATACCGTCGCTATAAAACTCGGAGGCGGCGCAGTCGAGCGCGATGGTTACATCTTTGCCCGGCTCGTATCCGGCGGCTTTTATGGCTTGCAGGATGGAGTTAAGGGCGTCTTCGGTGCCGTTGAGGGTGGGAGCAAACCCGCCTTCGTCGCCAACGGCGGTGCTAAGTCCGCGATCGTGCAATACTTTTTTGAGAGCGTGAAATACTTCGGCTCCCATTCTCAGCCCTTCGTGGAACGAATCGGCGCCGATGGGGCGGATCATAAATTCCTGGAAGGCGATTGGAGCGTCGGAGTGCGATCCGCCGTTGATGATATTCATCATGGGTACCGGAAGCACATAGGCGTTGGTTCCGCCGATGTAGCGGTAAAGCGGCAGGCCAACGTATTCGGCGGCAGCCTTGGCAACGGCCAGCGACACGCCGAGCATGGCGTTTGCGCCGAGCTTCGACTTGGTGGAGGTGCCGTCGAGGTCGATAAGCTTTTTGTCGATAGCCCGCTGGTTGAGCGCGCTCATGCCGATAATCGACGGCGCAATCAGCTTGTTAACATTGTCGACCGCCTTTTGCACGCCTTTTCCACCGTAGCGTTTTTTGTCGCCGTCGCGAAGCTCGATAGCTTCATTCTCGCCTGTCGATGCGCCCGAAGGCACGGCGGCTCTGCCGAATGCTCCCGATTCGAGAACAACGTCGACTTCAATTGTCGGATTACCTCTTGAATCTAAAATCTCTCTGCCTGTTACTTTGATGATTTCCATACTTCGTTTAAAGTGTTGAATTATTAATTAATATGAATTTATAGAGGCGCAAATATAACTAATAATTGAGAATTAAGCGGAGGGGAGTAGCAATTTGAAAATGATAATTCAAGGCGGCCTTGAATCGTGGTTTAAGACAGAGAGCTCCGTCTTATCCTCCGATACGCTCGTAATAATGATATTCTCTTGTAAGATTAAGCGTTGTTTTCCCTCGAAGAAAAATGAGATTTCGCCAACCGGATTCTCGGAAGCTTTCCAAACGTTTAGATTTCTTCCGAGAATCCGGTTTGAACTTTTACAACGTTTAGATTCCTTCCGGGAATCCGGTTTGAACTTTTACAACGTTTAGATTCCTTCCGGGAATCCGGTTTGAGCTTTTGCAACGTTTAGATTCCTTCCGGGAATCCGGTTTGAGCTTTTGCAACGTTTAGATTCCTTCCGGGAATCCGGTTTGAGCTTTTACAACGTTTGGAAACCTTCCGGGAATTAGTTTGGGGTTTTCTCATTTTTCGACGCTCGGTCGGAGGTTATATCGAGAGCCAAACGGGAGATGGTAGCTTTTCGCCGCAGGCCAGCTACCTGCGGTTATGGAAGTCAAGCCCGTTGGGACTTCGGGCGCAAGCTCCGTATTATCCTCCGATACGCTCATAATTATATTCTCTTGTAAGATTAAGCGTTGTTTACCCCCGGAAACAATGGGATTTTGCAAGCCGATTGTCGGCGAGGTACCTTAACGGTTATAATTCTCCTTCATAAAAAAGCCGGGCAATCGCTGATGCGATCACCCGGCGGGAATTTGGAATATTGAGAAATCTAATATGTTTCTAAAAAGAGATAAGCCGTTTTCGTTGTGCAAACATACTGTTTATTTCCTTTTAATCCAATTTTCGCGCTCCGTCGCTTATCACCACGTCGTAAAGCTTGGGTTCTTTTCCGAACTTGGCTTTGTAGGCTGCAAAGGCTTCGGCAACGAAGGCTTCGTACAGGTCTTCTTTCACCAGGTTGATGGTGCAGCCTCCGAATCCTCCGCCCATTACGCGAGAGCCGGCAACGCCGCAGCGGCGGGCGGCGTCGTTCAGGAAGTCGAGTTCGGGGCAGCTTACTTCGTATAGCTTGCTCATGCCTTCGTGGGTGCCGTACATGTTTTCGCCTACGGTTTCGTAGTCGGCCTGTTCAAGGGCTGCGCATACGTTCATTACGCGCTCCACTTCGTCGATTACGTACTTGGCTCGCATATAATCTTCGGATGATATGGAGCTTTTCACTTCTTCGAGCATCTGGTGGGTGGCGTCGCGCAGGAAGGTTACCTGGGGATGGTTTGCGCGTATGGCGGCTGCGGCCCGCTCGCACGATTCGCGTCTTTTATTGTACGGATTGTCAACCAAAACGTGCTCTACGCAGGTGTCGAGCAGCGCGAGCTTATATCCTGCGGGATTAAACGGATAGTATTTATGCTCAAGCGAACGGCAGTCGAGCAGCATAAGGTTGCCGGCTTTGCCGAATATTGATGCAAACTGATCCATAATTCCGCATTTCACGCCAACGTAGTTGTGCTCTGTTGCCTGTCCGATCCTTGCAAGCTCAAACTTGTCGATACCGAGGCCGAATATATCGTTGAGGGCAAAGGCAAACGTACTTTCGAGGGCTGCCGACGACGACATTCCGGCGCCAAGCGGAACATTGCCGGCAAATACCGCGTCGAAGCCGCCTATCTGATATCCGCGCTTGATTATTTCGCGGCATACGCCGAATATGTAGCGGGCCCACCGGGCTTGGGGTATATCGGCTTCGGAGAGGCCGAACTCGGCGCAGGCGTTATTTTCGTTAACGGCCATGGCTCGTACAACTTTGGTTCCGTTAGGCTTGATCTCGGCAACGATACATTTGTCGATGGCTCCCGGAAAAACAAAGCCGCCGTTGTAGTCGGTATGCTCGCCGATAAGGTTGATGCGGCCGGGCGAGGCGTACGCCGACCCGGCTGCTCCAAAGCGACCTGCAAATAATTGTCTTACGGTTGCGATATCCATATTGTTATACCGGAATGTCTTTGTTTACATTCTTACTGCCGATAATGGCGTAGAACAGCAGATATCCGAGTCCGGCGATAACAACCCAGTAGCTTGTCATGAAGTCGGTAAGGTCGGCAACCCAGTTTTGGAGTAACGGCAGAAGTCCGCCTCCGCAAACCAGCACCATGAATATACCTGTCGCGGCGGCAAGGTATTTGCCTAATCCTTCAACGGCCAGGTTATAGATTCCTCCCCACATAATCGAGGTGCAAAGGCCTACAAGTACTAAGAACATTGCGCTTATAGGAACCTGCGCCAGCCCGAACGACAATCCTCCGGTTGCGCTTGTTTGAAGCACGGGGAGCGATACCATGGTAGAGGTTGGTGAAATAACGGCGGCGAGAACCAGGACTATACCGGCTGCCGATGCAACGCTAAGCATTATCTTGCTTGAGATTTTTCCGGCGATGGCCGATCCCACAAGCCGCCCGATAAGCATCAGGAACCAGTAGGTTCCGGCCACGAAGCCCGCAATTGTCGGATCCATAGCCATGCCTTTGCCGTTAACGTCGGTAAGGAACAGGTTAAGGGTTCCGGGAGTTCCTACTTCAACGCCTACGTATACGAATATGCCTATGGCTCCGAGTACAAAGTGGCGGAATTTAACGGCTCCGGAGATAAGCTCGCCGATCGGTCCGCTTGTTTTTTCCATTCCCGGCTCCGGGATGGCGATAGGCAGCAGTACGAAGAATACTATGGCAAATACTCCCATGGCAATGTACATTACGGGGAAGATGTCGGAGATTTGCGACTTGGCAACTTCGCCGATCAGGGCGCCTACAAACATTGGGGTGATAGTGCCCACAAGCGAGTTAAACGATCCGCCGATCTGGATAAGCTGTCCGCCTTTGTTGCCTCCTCCTCCGAGAGTATTGAGCATGGGATTGACTACCGAGTTGAGCAAGCACATCGAGAATCCTGCAACGAAAGCTCCGCTGAGGTAAACTACAAAGGCCATGTTTTGCGGCGAGTGTCCAGACAGGAACTGTATGCCTACTCCTACAAAGCCGATTGCAACCGCTATCAGCGCGGTTTTTTTATATCCCACCTTCGATAGCAGTATGCCAGCCGGGATGCCCATCACTGCATAGGCAATGAAGTTGGCGGCATTGCCCAACATTCCGAGCGCGTTGGAAACCTGGAACTGGTTTTTGATTACCACTCCCATAGGGGCTGCTAAATTGGTTACAAACGAGATCATGCCGAAAAGCAGGATCATCATAATAATAGGTACCGTGTAATTCTTCTGTTGTTCTGTTGTTGTCATAAAATTTAAACTTTAGATTTTGAATTATTTAGTAATAGAAAAATTGCCTGTTAACGTTATTTGAACTTAAAGATGGTTTGACTCGAAAACACTTCGTCGGGGCGCAGCGTCGTAGAGGGGAACGAGGGTTCGTTGGGGCTGTTGGGGAAGTGTTGCGTTTCGAGGCAGAGGGCCGATCGCGCCGGATAGCGCTTGCCGAGCTTGCCTTCCATGTTGCCCGTCATCCAGTTGCCGGTATAGAGTTGTACGCCGGGCTCGGTGGTATACATCTCCATCGTTATTCCCGTTTTGGGCGACGAGCAGTATGCGCAGGGCGAATCGTCGGCGTGTTGCAATATGTATGTATGGTCGTATCCCCGTCCGATTCGCAGTTGTTCAAAGTCGTCGTCGATATGGTTACCCACAGGGCGCGACTGTCGGAAATCCATCGGGGTATCTTTAACGTGGGCTTCATTGCCGAGCGGAATCGACGTACTGTCGGTTGGGAGGTAGTACTCGGCGTTGATACATAGCTCGTGATCGTGAACGGATGGGTCGCCATGGCCGGATAAGTTAAAGTAGGCATGATTGGTGAGGTTCAGCGCAGTTGTCTTATCGGTTGCGGCATGATAGTTGATTACAACTGCGTTGTCTGCCGTTAATTGGTAGCTAACGGTAACGACCAGGTTGCCTGGGAATCCTTCCTCGCCGTCGGGCGAGACGTATTGAAGCGTTACCGTAGAGTTGCTTTGCTTTACAATATTCCAAATCACAGCGTTGAACCCCTTGATACCGCCGTGAAGGCTGTTGGGCCCGTTATTAAGGGCGAGCTTATCGTAAAGGATGCCGTCGAGTTCAAATCGTCCGCCGGCAATGCGGTTGGCATATCGCCCGCATACGGCTCCGAAATACGGTTCTTCCGACAGCAGGTAGTCGTGCAGGGAAGAATGTCCGGTTACTACGTCGACTCCACGGTTGTCGCGGTCGGGAACAACGAGCGAAACGATTCTTGCCCCGTAGTTTAAAACCGTCATTTCGGCTCCATTATCATTAGAAAGGATGCAGAGCCTGGTTTCTTTATTGTCGATTAGCCCGTCGAAAAGCGCCGGCGACAGGCCTGAAAGTGTTTTCATGTTTTCCATTGATATAGATATTAGATTCATTAAAAAATCGGGTTAAAAATACTGCTTCCTTAATTATATGCAAGCGCGGCTTTTTTTTTTTTGTGATTATTAACGAAATCCCGGCGCGCAATCTTTGTCTTATGCCGAGCGCCGGGATAATTCTCTATGTTCGGCGGAGGCGCTTCTTCCTTAGCTTACGTTCAAAAAGAAAGCGCAAAGGCCGTTCCTCTGCGCTTTCCATGCAAAATCTCCTCTAAGAGCGGGAGGTTAATCGCTTACTTCTTTTCAAACACCGCATCAAAAGCGTGAGCCGACGGTTGGAAGTCGATACGCTTGGTAAAGGCGCATGATTCGCGCGCGCCGGCTTCGCGATCCATGGCGCTGTCTTCCCATTCGATTGACAGGGGGCCTTGATAGCCGATGGCGTTGAGGGCGCGGATTATCTCTTCAAAGTTGATGCAACCGCGTCCGAGGCTGCGGAAGTTCCAGTAGCGGCGATGGTCGCCAAAGGTTACGTATCCGCCGAATACGCCGGCTGGCTTGGGCGTGGGGCTCCAGTATACGTCTTTCATGTGGACGTGGAAGATGCGATCGGCAAAGCGGTGGATGAAGTCAACGTAATCAACGCCTTGATAGCCGAAATGGCTTGGATCGTAATTAAAACCGAAGGCGGGATGGCGGCCGATGGCTTCGAGGGCGCGCTCGGCTGTGATGGAGTCGAAGGCTATTTCGGTGGGGTGCACTTCGAGGGCGAATCGTATGCCGAGCTTGGAGTATTCGTCGAGTATGGGGGTGAATCGCCGGGCAAAGTCTTTGTATCCTTCGTCGATTACCGAGTCGGGCGTTGGGGGGAATGAGTAGAGGTATTGCCAGATGGAGCTTCCGGTAAACCCTACCACGGTATCGGCTCCGAGGGCCTTGGCTGCGCGCGCCGAGCGGATCAGTTCTTCGGCTGCGCGGGCGCGAACGCCTTCCGGATCGCCGTCGCCCCAGATGTAATCGGGGAGGATTGACTGATGACGGTAGTCGATGTTGTCGCACACTGCCTGCCCTACGAGGTGAGTGGAGATGGTGCGCAGTTCAAGTCCGTGGGTTTTGAGGAGGTCGAGGATGCCGGCGTAGTATTCGGGATCGGTGCGCCGAACGTCAACGTGGTTCGGGAGGCCGAGTTCCAGGCCGTCGTATCCGAAGTCTTTAGCTTTGCGGCAAACTGTTTCGAGGGGTAGATCGCCCCACTGCAATGTGTACAATGTTACTAATCGTGCCATTTCTATTTTAATGAGGATTTTAAAGATTAAACAATATCTGCAAAGCTAATAATAAATATGAATCAACCTCAATTCCCCGCCTCCGCCGCAAAGCTCTGGATATCTTTCATCGTAAAATTGCCGAGGATCTGCATAACGGTAAACGCCGTATCCGAGTCGATCAGCAACAGTAGCGCCTTTAGCTGCTCGCCGTTCCCTTCCGAGTAAACGTTTACGCGGCTCCTCCCGTTACGGATGCGCATCAACTCGCTGTGACTTTTGGTAACGAGCTGCGAAAAGTCTTTGCGCATCTGCGTTGACAGGCCGGCCCTGTTTGACGATACGAGCTGGAGCGACTCTAATTTACCCGTCAGGTTCGTAAGGCTCAGCCCCATGTCGCTGATGGCGGGGATCATTTGGAACATTGCCTTTGAGATATATACCGACTGAACGCTGTCTATATCGGCATACTTGTCAAACAGCTTCTGCTGGCCGGAGCCTGTTGCGATAACAAGCAGCCATAGCGCCGAGGTAATAATTATTCTGATGTTCATTCCTTATTAATATTAAGAGATTCGTTAATAACGCTGTTTAGATGCTGCACGGCGGTATGGTCGGCGGCCGCAACCTGTTCCAGTCCGGAGTTTATTTCCTGCGAGGCGAATGTAAGCATAGCCATGGCCGCGGCCGCCGCTTCATGAGGATCGCTGAACGTATCGCGAGGCTTGCTGCGATGCGTAATGAAGATGCCGGCGCATATCAGCAGCGACGCTGCAAGGCCTGCCATGTATAGCCGCGCCGTCAGCCTCCGTCGCCTTCCAACCCTGGCCTCTTGCCGCGCCATGGCGTCGAGTGCGGCTTCCATACGGCCGCCTAATCCGGGAGGGATGGGGATGTGGAGGGCGCTATCGATGAGTTTATCCAATTCAGATTCGTTCATAGCCTGTTAATTCTATAAAATTGTTCTTTTATTATTCGTCGCGCCCTCGATAACAGAACGCGAACGTTAACGGAACTTAAGCCCGTTATCTCTTCAATTTCCTTTAGCGAATATTCTTTCACGCCATACAGGCGAAGCACCCGCCGCTGATTGTCGGGCAGCCGTTCGATAAGGCGTTCCACAAGCCGGAGTTCGTCGCGCCGGATAGCTTCGTCTTCCGGCGAGGTAACCGACATGTCGTCGTCATGATTACCGCTGCGCTCGCCGCGGCCCGACCTGGCGTTCCTAAGCCTGTCGAGGCAGAGGTTACGCACCATGGTTACGCAAAAGGCCTCGGCGTTTTCAACCGCCATAAGCTCGCCTCGCCTCGCCCACAGCTTAAGGTAAGCTTCCTGGAGCACATCCTCGGCGTCGCCGCTATCTTCCATAAACGAGAAAGCAAGGCGGTATAGCCGCGGATGAAGCGGCATGAAGCGTTCCTTGAAGCATGCGGCGGTCATGATTCCCTACCTGCGGTTCTCGTTTACTATGCCCTCGATGTCGGAAAGCTTGATCTTGCCTTTCAACCTTACCATAGAGGCTTTATTACCAGAGGTAAGTATTACCAGATCATTGATAACATCGCCGTCGACCCGCGCCAGTATCCGCGTAAGCGCCCCGTTTTCCTTAGCGTCTAACAGATGTTCAAAGCGATTGTCGCTAAGGTTTCGCACCGCTTCGGCAAAGCGTATCTTCACATCCTCGCCTGCTCTTTCAAGGCTTATTACCTCTACGCCGTTTACTCCGTGGGTATCGGAAAATATCCCTGCAAGGGTCATGGCGAACCGCCCAAGGTTAACCGATTCGCCTCCGCTTGATGCAAATTCGCCAAACAGCTTGTCAACGCCCTGCGCGTTGGTTCCGAGGCAAAATGTTGCCAGTATTGCAATAATCCATAATTTATTTTTCGTCATCATTCCTGAAATATTTAATTGTTTATATACCGAAGACGCGCCGGGCGCGGCAGTTGTTACAGTGATTGGAAATATATCGTGCAACAAGTCCCTCGAATCGCCTCCCGCTAAGGTTAAGTTATTCCAGGATTTCATACTCCTCGCCCCTCGACAAGCCGTACATCATTGCATACTTCGATAATTGCCGCGCGCCACCAACGAATATGGCGACGCCACTAACGAATATGGCGACGCCAACAATGTATATGGCCGCGCCACTAACGAATGTGGCGACGCCAACAACGTATATGGCCGCGCTACCAACGAATGTGGACGCGCCAACAACGTATATGGCCGCGCCACTAACGAATGTGGCGTCTCCACTAAATCATATTATCCGCATACTAAAGGTAAGTTATTCCATGGTTTTATATTAATCGACACTCAACAAGCCATACATCGTTGCATACTGCGATAATTTCATCTCGCCTACAATGGATATTAGTCGCATACTAAAGGTAAGTTATTCCAAGCTTTTATATTACTCGCTACTCAACAAGCAATACATCGTTGCATATTGCGATAAATTCATCTCGCCAACAATGAATATTAGTCGCAGGCTAAAGGTAAGTCATTCCATGGTTTTATATTCATCGCTCATCAACAAGCCATACATTGTTGCATACTGCGATAATTTCATCTCGCCGGTAACTCATATGGGCCATAAACTAAATAATATTCGTCTGTAACTAATGAATATGGCTGCGCCGACAATGAATATTATCCGCATGTTAAATGTAAGTAATTACATGGTTTTATATTAATCGACACTCAACAAACAATATATCGTTGCATATTGCGATAATTTCATCTTGTAGGTAACTTATATGGGCGCTCAACTAAATAATATACTTCCACAACTAATGAATATGGCTGCACCATCAATTAATATTATACGACGGATAAAGGCAAGTAATTACATGGTTTTATATTCATCGACACTCAATAAACAATATATCGTTGCATACTATAATAATTTACGCGCGCCACTAATAAATATTGCCGCGCTGCCAACGCATATTCTCTGCCGGATAAATGTAAGTTATTCCAGGCTTTTATATTCATCGCTCCTTAACAAGCTATACATAATTGCATACTGTGATAATTTACGCTCGCAGACAAGATATATGGCCGCGCAAATAACGAAGATAGCCGAGCCGCCAACGAATATTAGTCCGCAATTAATTAATATGGCCGCGCAACTAAATAAAATGACCGCGCCGCCGGGCGACAGTATGCTGTGAAACAACACATATTATTTGAGCGCCCCTCTAAGAGCCTGCGGGTATTTGCAGGCAATCGAGGGCCGGTAAGCCTCAGGCAAACGCCCAAGCGGCCCGATTATCGCCGAAATTTCATTATTTTTGCCTCCGTATTAAATAAATTATTGTACAACCCTTATTAAACACTTTAGTGAAAATGAAAACAACTATTTTATTATTAAGCATGATTTTGCTATCAACTGCCGCGCATGGGCAGGATCTGCAACCCATTAAGCTCTCCGCTCCCGACAAGGCGGGCGGCAAACCGCTAATGAAGGCGCTGGCCGAACGCAAGTCGTCGAGAGAATTTGCCGACGGCGATATCAAACCGCAGGATCTGTCGACGCTACTATGGGCCGCCAACGGGATAAACCGGCCCGACGGGAAACGAACGGCGCCTTCTGCAATGGACCGCAGGGATGTTGACGTTTACGTTATCACTCCTGCCGGCGCCTACCTATACGATCCGGCAGATCATGCGCTCAATCCGGTTGCAAAGGGCGACTTCCGTAACTTCATAGCAAGCGGTCAAGACTTCGCCGCAACCGCTCCCGTATCGCTGCTCCTGGTGTCCGACCTTACAAAGTTTTCGCCTGCTCCCAACGACGGAACAAAAATCACAGGCGCAATAGATATCGGCATCGTGTCGCAAAACATCAGTCTCGCATGCGCATCGCTCGAACTCGCCACCGTACCGAGGGGAACCATGAATCAAGCCGAGCTTAAGAAAGTTCTAAACCTGAAGGATACCCATCTGTTGGGCTTAAATCATCCGGTAGGTCTCCTTAAAAAGTAAGTGAAGGTTTTCCTTGCATCCATATTTGCGCAGCTCTTCCTGAACGCCTTTGTAATTTGGAGGGGTCTGCGGGTAATTCCGCCGGTTGCGAGCCGGCGGATTCCTTTTGTATGCCTGTTTGTAGCCGAGATCCTGCTGTTCTTCACCGGATATTTCTTCCACAAATCGCTCCCCGACGGGATGATGATTTTCATACTCAACGTATGCGGAGCCTGGTATATAGGCTTGCTGTACGTTTCGCTCGCCTTGCTCGTTGTCGAAGCCATAGCGCTCTCAAACAAGGTGTGGCAATGGTATCCGCAGCATATAGGCCGTAAGGTTAAGCCTGCCCTGCCATATCTCCTCCCGGCAATGGCTTCGGCGCTGCTGATAAGCGGATATCGCGCCGTGACAAAGCCCTCCGTAAAGCATGTTTACATCGAAATTGCCGGTAAAGACGCCGGAGAAACGGATAGCCTCACGATAGTAATGATGAGCGACATCCATGTAGGCGAGATTATCCGCGGCAACCAGGTGCGCCGTTATGTAGAAATGAGCAACGCCATCGCCCCCGACATGATCGTAATGCCTGGCGACTTGCTCGACTACGACCTCCACCGGGCCGAAGCCGAAAACATTGCGCAGGAATTTCGCCGCTTCAAGGCTCCGCTTGGCGTATTTGCCGTTAACGGCAATCATGAGTACCGCGCGAACCGCTTTGCCAAATGGAAATGGATGAAAAATGCCGGCGTAACCCTGCTTACCGACACCGCCGTTTTGATAAACAACTCGTTTTACCTTGCCGGCCGCGACGATTATATTAATAAGAAGCGAGCCCCGCTCCAAGCCATCCTCCGCCCGATCAACGCCGGCAAGCCGGTAATACTGCTCGATCACCAGCCGGTTTCGTTTCGCGAAGCGTCGATGAATAAAATAGACCTCGGTCTTTACGGGCATACGCACTTCGGACAGTATTGGCCATACTCGTGGGCTATGTACCTGGCCTATCAATGCCCCTACGGATCGTACCGCATCGGGCCGTCGCAGTTTTACGTATCATCGGGCCTTGGAGTAGCCGGCCCGCCTTACAGGGTAGGCACCAAGTCGGAAATGGTAGCGCTGCATATCCGGTTTACCCGCCCGGCGCCACTTTGAAACATCATAAATAAAGCAAAACAATCTCCGAAAATGATGAACTGGACAAAACTCCTATCCGACAAGCGGCTTGGAATGGAACACTACCACGACCGCAAGCACGACCGCACCGACTTCCAGCGCGACTACGACCGGCTCATATTCTCGTCGCCCTTCCGCCGCCTGCAAAACAAAACGCAAGTATTTCCGCTCCCCGGCAGCATCTTTGTTCACAACCGGCTAACTCATAGCCTGGAAGTATCCTGCGTAGGACGTTCGCTCGGCGCATCGGTAGGACGCGCGCTCGGCAAGAAATACTCATCGCCCACCGCCGATTTTTCGGAAATAGCCTCGATAGTATCCGCCGCCTGCCTCGCCCACGACATGGGCAACCCACCCTTCGGACATTCAGGCGAAAGAGCCATACAAGCATACTTCTCAGAAGGTAACGGCGCCAAATGGGAAAAAACCGTAAGAAACGAAGGCCTTCGATGGGAAGACTTCACCCGCTTTGAAGGCAACGCCAACACCTTCCGCCTCCTCACCCACCGCTTCATAGGCCGGCGCGAAGGAGGCTTTGCCCTAACCTACGCAACCCTCGCCTCAATCGTTAAATACCCCTGGGCATCATCTACAACCGATGCAAACAAATTCGGCTTTTTCCATACCGAAGAAGAAACCATCGGCAAGATCGCCGAAGATCTCGGCATCGAAAAGCAAAACAACCGATACGCCCGCCACCCGCTGGTATACCTTGTAGAAGCCGCCGACGACATTTGCTATCAGATAATGGACATTGAAGACGCCTACAAACTCCGGCTCCTCACCGGCGGCGAAGCCCTCGAACTCCTCCTTGGCTTCTTTGAAGACGACGGCCGCCGCCATGCCCTCCAGGTTATGGAACGCGTAAGCGACTCAAACGAGCAAATAGCCTACCTCCGCTCCGGCATAATCGGTCGGCTGGTCGACGAATGTTCGCGCGTGTTCATCCTCCGCGAAGAAGAAATGCTCCGCGGATCCTTTAACGGCCCAATAATCGCCCACATATCCGAACCGCTGAAAACCGCCTACAACCGCTGCACAGAAGTAGCCTACAACAAGATATACGCCTCGAAAGAAGTAGTAGACATCGAACTGGCCGGCTACCACATATTCAGCCGCCTGATCGACAAGCTCGCCGAAGCCGTAACCAATCCCTCCCACGCATACAGCAAGCTCCTCCTCCTCCGCATTCCCCAGCAGTACGACACCGGCGCCGTAAGCGCCTACGGCAAAATACAATGCGTACTCGACTACATCTCAGGCATGACCGACGTATACGCCCTCGACCTCTACCGCAAAATCACAGGCATGAGCCTTCCCGCCATCTGATCCGCAACCCATTTTTGCGCAATCCCAACGATTACCCTCCCTCCCCCGCCTCAATAACTGCAACTCCGCCCGGTAATTATAGTAACCCTCCATGATTAATTCCGGGCCCTCCCGGAAATTTCTGAACCATATCGGAATAATTTCGGAACTCATCTGAGCTTTCTGAGGTATATCGTAATAATCGAGTAGGCGAAACGGGATTATTTCTTGTTTCGTCCTCTCACACCACCCGGCATACCGTTCGGTACCGGGGCAGTTCCTTACTTAACGTGAGTTCGACCTAAGAAAATCTTATAATCATTTGGAAAAGAGATAAGATGTTCGTATCTTTAAAGTAACGTGAGTTCGACCTAAGCAATACTCCGTAAGGCATCATTATCAACGATGTCGAGATTCAAGGAAGGTTTCTTAGGTAGAAAGTTATATGCTATAAGCCCGGCAACC
>JAITGL010000048.1 GCA_031280645.1 Tannerellaceae bacterium
AAGTACGAAATTTTGTCAAGTTTGGTGTGTTTTGGTGTGTTTTGGTGCGAAATAAAAGCCCGGCAAACTGTTGATTTACCGGGCTTTAGACTGATTTTCAGGTAGTTAAAAGCGGAAAGCGAGGGATTCGAACCCCCGGTACAGTTACCCGTACACCGCATTTCGAGTGCGGCCCGATCGACCACTCCGGCAGCTTTCCTTGATTTGTTATTGTTGAGCAGAGCGCGATTGCGCTGCAAAAGTATTACTAATTTTCGTTTCTCCAATACTTCCGGAAGAAGAAGTAAGCTTTATTTTGATCTCTCAAAAGCATATTTACATAGCATTTTGCTTGTCTGAGGAATAGTGTTAAACAATCTTTTATTACATTTGCGCTCATAAAATATAAACATTAATGCTGACCAACATGCGTATCAAAAAGAATATTCTTTGCTGCATCATTCTAACGGCCTTCGTTTTCCCTGCCCTTGCTCAGGAATATGTTGCGCCGTTCTCCCAGTACAGCGTGGCGCTGAAGACTTCAACTATGGGATACGGGCTTGAGGTTGCAAGCCCCGTGAATGACAAGTTTGTGCTTCGCGCCGGACTTAACCTCACCGCCGGCTTTCAAAGCGAGTACATGAATATCGCCCTGCCCGACGAAACCAATGAGCTATACGACGCCTTCGGATATGTTCCCGACTATCGGGCAAAGCTGGGTATGAATTTTGTAAACGGCAATATTCTGGTTGATTACCACCCCGCAGGAATATTCCACATCACCGCCGGCCTTTACCTCGGACAATCAAACTTCGGCCTCCAGGGCTTTCTTGCCGACTGGGGCAACTACAACGAGCCTGCCGTACTGAAGCCCGGATACAGTTGGCCCACCGTCGACCTCGGCGACCAAGAACTCGTACTCACCGACGGGAGAGCCAATCTCGACCTCCAGCTCGGAGGAATCGTAAAGCCGTACTTCGGAATCGGCGTCGGGCGGGCTATTTCCAAGAACAACAAACTCTCGGTTAAATTTGAGATCGGCGCCATTTACCTCGGCCCCTACTCGCTGAAACAAGACAACCGGAAGATCAACCTTGCCAGCTCTACCGACTCCAACGTGAAAGATGTGCACAACGTTCTAAAGCAAATAATAGCCTACCCGATACTTAACCTGCAACTCTCATGGAGATTTTTATAACAATTTAAATTATACAATAATGAAACGTATTACTATTACCCTTTACACCTTAGCAGCGCTACTACTATTAACCTCCGCCGGCTGCAACCGCCTCCTCAAAGACCTTACCGAGAAAGACGTAGACGTAGCCAACATCGAATTCACCTCCGACGACCTCGAAGTATTTCCCGCTCCCGAAGGCAGCCCCGAAGGAACCTTCAACGATTTTAACGAAACCCAAACCATCAGCCTCGACGACTTTGAAGGAGCCGACGAACTGAAAAAGTACAACAAAGAACACATCAAAAGCGTATCATGCGAAACCGTACAGATACGCGTTAACTCCACCAACAACAAGGCCGGCAACGTAAGAGACTTCTTAACAAACATCCAGGACATTCCGAACTTCAAGTTCACCATCGCCGACTATACTCTCGGCACAATCTACGAAGATCAATACGCCAAGCAGTTTGTCGAACAGCTGATGTACTACGTCCTCACCAGAGGCGATCAAAGCCTAACGCTTGCCCTTTCGGGCAAGACCAACCTTGCCGAAAGCGAAAAGCTGAAGCTGCAAATATCTATTAAAGGAATCCGCGTTAAAGTTCAAATGGCTACTTGATGATTTTATATTAAATTACCTGAATCCTGTCGGAGGAACGTAAACCGTTAGGCCGTTCTTCCATTTTTAAGCCACCGTGACGCCAACCGCAGCACGGTGGCTTCTTTTTTCTCACTGCCCGATGCGCGACACCAAAACCTTATCTATCCTTGCCCCGTCCATGTCAACAATCTCGAAACGGAAGTCGAGCCAATCGGTATGCTCGCCTATGGTCGGGATATGCTGTAAAATTTCGAGCAGGAGGCCGCTAAGAGTATTGTAATCATAGTCCGCATATAAATCCTCGCGGTCGAAATACTCCAGGAAGTTGTAAAACGACATCTGGCCGTCAACAAGGAAGCTACCGTCGAGCCGCTCAACAATCTCCTGCTCCTCGCCTATTTCAGGCATCTCGCCCACCAGAGCTTCCATAATATCTTTCAAGGTAACTATGCCCAGCACGTCGCCAAATTCGTCGGTAACGAGGCCATACTTCACGCGAGCGCTTTTAAACTGTTCGAGAGCCTTGTATACGCTAAGATTCTCGGGAACGTACTGAATTGGGCGAGCCAGGTCGCGCAAAGAAAAATCCGGCGAGTATATCCTTCCGAAAAGATCTTTAAGATTTACAATGCCCAGCAGGTTATTAAAGTTTTCCGATATAACCGGATAAGTATTATACAGATTCTCCTGCACCTTTTCCCGTATCTTCTCATTACTATCGTTCACGTCGAGCCACACAAGGTCGGTACGATGCGTCATGATAGAGCCAACGTTACGGTCGCCAAGGTTAAAAACCCTTTCCACTATATCCTGCTCCATCTCCTGAACCTCGCCAACGTCGTAGCCTTCCTTCACAATAGCCTTTATTTCCTCCTCCGTAACTTTACTTTCCTCCGACTGACGGATACCCATCATCCTAACGATAATCGAGGTGCTGCCCGAAAGAGCCCACACGAAAGGCGTAACTATTCGAGAAAACAAATTCATCGGCCCAGCCATAACCTTTGCAACCGATTCCGCATAGCTCATGCCTATGCGCTTCGGAACCAGTTCGCCGAATACAAGCGTGAAATATGTAACTATGATCACTATTCCCGTACGGGCTATGCCCATGGCATGAGGCGCCGCCCACGGAAATTGACCCAGCCATTCGGCCGCCGCCGACGCTATCGAACCGCCCGAATACAAACCCGTCATGATGCCGATCAGCGTAACGCCAATCTGGATTGTTGAAAGAAACTTTTCGGGACGGTTGGCAAGGTCGAGCGCTCGCTGCGAGGGCCTGTTGCCTCGCTTGGCGTCAGTTTCCAAACGCAATTTTCGAGCCGATATTAAAGCAATTTCCGCCAGGGCTAAGATGCCGTTGGCAACTATCAAACCTAAAATAATAAAGATTTCCATTCGCAATAAAACGCCTTGATTATACGCGGCAAATATATACGTTTTTCCGAACATGCCCGCAATCAGCGAAATGCCGGCGCATTATCGGCAGCTTCAATCTATCGCAATTATTTGCTCTCCAGCCTTCAGCGGATATTCTTTACCCTTCCACACAAATTTGCCGCCAGCCCCTTCGGGCAAGCTAAGCGTAGCGCGGAGCGATCCTTTTTTATTGACGGTATAGGCGGCTGAAATTGATCCCAAAGGATGAGGCATCGTGCCCGAAACCTCGGTAAGGCGGCCCAGCGACGGGGCTATGCGAATCTTGCGGAAGCCGGGAGAATCGCTGTCGATGCCCAGAACGATGCGGAAGTGCTCAATATTTGGGCTCGATCCCCATGCGTGGCAATCGGAGCGCGAAGGTTCGGGCATTTCGGCCCAGGTGGTAAGCCCAAGCTTCATCTGGTCGCGCCAGATGCCCAGGTTGTCGAGGTAGAGGTCGCCAAGACCCGCGCGGTGGAGCGCCTGGTGAACATAGTAGCGGAAATAAATCGTGGCCTGGGCTATCTCGCCGTCGTTTATCACCCGCTCCATAAGCTCCGCCGATTCCTCCTGCGACAGGATGCCGGCAAGTACGGCCATTGAGTTAACGTGCTGGGAGTAGGCGCGATGATCGTGAGTGTCGGCAAACATCTTTTTCCCTTCATCCCAATATTTTTGTCTTACGCCCACGCGGATGCGCCCCGCAAGGCTGCGGTAATGCTGCGAGATGGAAGCCGACCCGAAAGCTTCCTCCATTTCCGACGCTGCGTCGAGGGCAAGTATTAACAGCAGATCCTGGAACGCCGAGTTGCCGCCGGGCTCGCGAACAGGCTCGCCGCTCCGGAATCCGGCAGACCAGTCGGCAAAGTACCAATAGGGAATCAGCGAAAGACTGCGGTCGGGCTTAAGGTATCGTTCGTAAAAGGATATTACGCTGCGCCAGGCCGGGAGCAAGCTGCGGAGGTAAGACTCGTCGCCGCGGTACCTCCAATAGTCGTGACCCATACATATCCACCAGAGGGAGAAGGAGGGAATAAACTGATGAAGCCCCGAAGGATAGCGGCTCATCGTGATGCCGTCGGGCGTCATCGACTGGCGGCCCTGCTCTATTGCGTTGCGCGCAAGGCATGTGTCGCGAGTGTTATAGAGGCTTATCATAGACTGTATCCGGGTGTCGCCAAAGTATTGGAGCTGTTCGTAGTACGGGCAGTCCATGTAAGTTTCGTGGGCGCAAAGGCGCGCGGTGCGCCATCCTATGTCGAGCATTTTGGCGAGGTCGGGCTGGGCCGGGGCGCTGAAGCTTATTTCCGGGCGGAAGGGATAGGCCGAGAAGGTTCCGTACACGTCGTCGATATGGAGGGGTTCGGAGGCCGTTTGGATGCGCAGCTCAACGTAGCGCCAGGTTCGCCACCACAAAGGGGTGAAGGTTCGCAACTGATCGGCCCCGTCGGGCTTGATGCGGTCGGCGTATCCGATAAATATCTTGCCTTTCACGTCGTTGCGATTGTTCTTGGGATTAAGGCTGTACGACTTCACGGTGGCCTGGCGGTTCTCCTCGTAAAGGGCTTCGGCGTAGCCTATCTCAATGTCGGCGTCTTTACCTCCTGCAAACAGCAGCGAAAGGTATCCGGTGGTAAGCCGTCCGTTGTCCAGCAGTATTTTGGCCTTCGAGTTGGGAGCGATGGTGAGTCGCGAGCCTCCTTTAAGGAATGCGTCGGGGGCCTTGGTTCCCTCTTGCAGCGCTATGCGGGCAAACCGTTCGAGGGTGCGTTCCATTGGCGGGATGGGCGAGGGTACGAGCTGCCGGCCGGGATAGTCGCGCGCGCCTTTCATGGCCCCTTCGATGCCGGCGCGGGCCGGTTTCCATCCCGAGTCGTCAAAGTTGGGGAGCTCCCATCCCCATGGGTATTCTGATGAGTTAACGAGCTCGCCGGGACCGGCTGCGTAGTATCCAAGTACTTGCCACTCGTTCCAGGGAGAATATGCGCGGTTGGTTGCGGCGAGCCAGGAGGCTCCGGTATTTACGGCGGCCTCCGCCTCGGTGTTTCCCTGGAGGATAAATCCTGTTTGGTGGAACGTTATTTGCGCAACGGGCTTGCGGTCGGCATAATTCCAAACCACTGCGGCCAGCGTATTGCTCCCCCGGCGGAGCAGCGGGGCTATGTCTACGGTCTCGAAGTTCCAGTTATAAACGTCGCCCCTGGCCGGGCCGAGCGAGGCTAATACTCCGTTAACGTACAGCTTGTAGCGATGGTCGGCCGAGGCGTGTACTACAAATTTTTGCGGGGCTTGCGCAAGGTCGAACGACTTGCGGAAATGGTATACTCCATAATCGTCGGCCGGCTCGCCCGGCACAGAGATCCAGCGGGCCTGCCATCGCCCTTCAAAGAGCGAAGGAGCGATGGAGGCCTCTTGAAACCCGGGCAGAGCTATCTGCGCCTGGGTTTGCAAGTACTGTATTAACAGTAAAAGAATGAAAAAGAAGTGTGGTTTCTTCATGATGATCCGATTCAAGGCTTGTTCTTTATTTCAATTCTAAACACGGCGGCAAAAGTAGGTATTATTTCCAAGTTTGCAAGAGCCTTGCGCGCTCATCGTTCATATTTTTCCTTCCCTGCCGGGCCTTCCCATACATTATATACAGGGTATTTTTTTGCCGGGTTGCCGTCCGGCCCTGTTCATCCGGTTCCCGACGGATTGTTACGGTTGGGCCTGGCCTTGCGGCTCCAGCGCCGCGTTGTTATGCCCGCAACCTCAGTCAGGCGCCGCCCGGCTTACAACCTGGCGCCGGGTTCTATGGCCGTATGAAGCGGCTTGAAAAGTTCAAGAGATATCTTTACGCTTGTAGAAATCGAGGCGGCAAAATTCCGCAGGTTCCTGCAAGCGTAGATATCCTTCCGGATACTTTTCCCGGCAATTTCTACGCTTGTAGAAATCCCCAAAATTCTTCGTGGGAGTTTCTACGCTTGTAGAAATCCGCAAATTTCTTCGTAGAGGTTTCTACGCTTGTAGAAACCTTCCCAACATTTTCGTAGAGGTTTCTACAAACGTAGAAATTCGCGATTTTTTTCGTAGGAGTTTCTACAAGCGTAGAAATCGTCCTGACATTTTCGTAGAGGTTTCTACAAGCGTAGAAATCCGCGATTTTTTTCGTAGGAGTTTCTACAAGCGTAGAAATCGTCCTGACATTTTCGTAGAGGTTTCTACAAGCGTAGAAAATCGTGATTTTTTTCGTAGGAGTTTCTACAAGCGTAGAAATCCGCAGTTGTTTTCGCAGGAGTTTCTACAAGCGTAGAAATTCATATTTTTTTTTCATGGGAGTTTCTACGCGCATAGAAATCGTCCCGGCATTTTCGTAAAGGTTCCTTCAAACGTAGAAATTCATATTTTTTTTTCACAGGAGTTTCTACGCGCATAGAAACCGGCGCCAGGTTTTTCTGCAGCTCCCTGCAAGCGTAGAAAGCCGTATGGCGCCGCGCCGCCGGCCTCTACGGGCGTAGAGCGCGGCAGGAGATTTCCACGGTGGGCGCGCGCGGGCGCAGAAGCCTTTGCCGGCGTTTTGCGGGCGCTTCTGCATATATATATGCCGGCGGCGGTTTGCGGCGGAAGGGATGCGGGGCGCGGGCGTTATTCGTATTTTTTGATTTTCTTTGCCTTATGAAATACTCACTTATTATTATATTTTCTCATTATGGCAAAATCAATTAAAGAGGAGGCGTTGAGATATCACGCCGAGGGCAAGCCGGGTAAGATTGAGGTAACGCCCACCAAGCCGCACAGTACGCAGGCCGACCTGTCGCTGGCATATTCGCCCGGGGTGGCCGAGCCTTGCATGGAGATAAGCCGGAATCCGCTTGACGCGTACCGGTATACGTCGAAGGGTAACCTGGTGGCGGTTATTTCTAACGGTACGGCCGTGCTTGGGCTGGGAAATATCGGGGCTATGGCGGGTAAGCCCGTAATGGAGGGCAAGGGATTGCTTTTTAAGGTATTTGCAGGCATCGACGTGTTCGATATAGAGGTAGACGAGGAGGATCCGGAGCTGTTTATCCGCACCGTAAAAGCTATTGCGCCTACCTTTGGCGGTATTAACCTTGAGGATATTAAGGCGCCCGAATGTTTCGAGATAGAAGAGAGGCTCAAGGCCGAGCTCGACATCCCGGTGATGCACGACGACCAGCACGGAACCGCTATCATATCGGGCGCCGCCTTGCTTAACGCTCTCGAAATTACGGGGAGGAGGATTGAAGACGCGCGCATTGTGGTTAACGGCGCCGGGGCGGCCTCTATCTCCTGCACAAGGCTTTATGTTTTGCTTGGGGCCAGGCTTGACAACATTGTGATGTGCGACAGTAAAGGAGTGATATCAACCTTGCGCTCCGATCTTAACGCCCAAAAGCGCGAGTTTGCCACTTCGCGGCCTTTGCGCACGCTGGCCGACGCTATGGCGGGAGCCGACGTGTTCCTGGGCCTGTCTGTGGCCAACGTGCTGACGGCCGGTATGGTGAGGAGTATGAATGATAATCCGATAGTGTTTGCTTTGGCTAATCCTGATCCCGAAATTTCGTACCGGGAGGCTATGGGTTCGCGGCCCGACCTGATTTTTGCAACGGGGCGGTCTGATTACCCCAATCAGGTGAACAATGTATTGGGATTCCCTTATATATTCCGCGGGGCTCTCGACACTCATGCTCGGGCTATCAACGAGGAGATGAAGCTTGCCGCCGTGCGGGCCATAGCGGCGCTTGCGAAGGAGCCGGTTCCCGACGTTGTAAATGCGGCTTACCGTTTAAAGCGCACCACTTTCGGCCGCGATTATATTTTGCCCAAGCCTCTCGACCCTCGACTGCTTACGGCGGTGTCGCTTGCCGTGGCCAGGGCCTCGATCGAGTCGGGCGTGGCCCGCCGGGAGATTTCCGACTGGGAAGCTTACGGTAATCATTTGCGGGAGATGATGGGGTACGACAACAAGCTTATCAGGTCGTTTATGGATATGGCTCGCGCTAATCCGAAGCGTGTGGTTTTTGCCGAGGCTAACCATGCGAACATGATCCGCGCCGCCGTACAGGCCAAATCCGAAGGTATCTGCATCCCCATCCTGCTTGGCAACGAGGAGCGTCTGTACAAGATAGCCTCGGAGGAGAATCTTAACATCGAGGATATGGAGATTGTTAACCTTCGCCACGACCGCGAGAACGATCGGCGGGCTCGCTACGCCGAGGTTATCTCCTCGAAAAAAGCCCGCGAGGGCGTTACGTTCGACGAGGCTTACGAGAAGATGAACAATCGTAACGCTTTCGGCATGATGATGGTTGAAACGGGCGAGGCCGACGCTTTCATTACCGGAGTTTACAGCCGCTATTCGGAGGTTCTCAAGCTTGCCGAGGAGCTTATCGGTATCCGTTCGGGATACAAGTATTTCGGGGCGATGAGCATTGTGCTTAGCAAAAAAGGGACCTTCTTTATGTCTGACACTCTGATTAACCGTCACCCGTCGACCGAGGTGCTGATCGACGTTGCCCGCCTTACGCACGAGGCTGTGCGCTTCTTTGCCCACGAGCCTGTGATGGCGATGCTGTCGTACTCCAACTTTGGTTCCGACAGGCAGGGCAGCCCTTTAAAGGTGCATGATGCGATTGCTTACCTGCATGAAAATTTTCCGGATATGGTGGTCGACGGCGAGATGCAGATCAACTTTGCTTTCGACAGGAAGCTTCGCGACAAGAAGTACCCGTTCAGCAAACTTTGCGGGCGCGACGTAAATACGATAGTGTTCCCCAACCTTAGCTCGGCTAACAGCGCCTATAAGCTGCTGGCCGAAATGGGAGTTGGCGAGATGATCGGGCCGATCCAGATGGGGCTGAACAAGCCTATTCACTTTACCGATCTTGAGAGTACCACCCGCGACATTTTGAATCTTACCGCCGTGGCCGTTGTCGACGCCATAGTGCAGGAGCAGATGCAAGCGCTGTCGGATGCGAAGTAGGCGCGGGAAATATCTGTTATAATCAATCTTTACATTATATATATATGGAAATTAAGCATGCGGCTTTTGTGATGAGCAATACCGACATAAGCAAGTGCCCGAGCGACGGCAGGCCGGAGTATGCCTTTATTGGAAGGAGTAACGTGGGTAAATCGTCGCTCATCAATATGCTTACGAATCATAGCGGCCTGGCGATGACGTCGCAAACTCCGGGCAAAACCCAGCTTATCAATCATTTTATTGTTAACGGCGAGTGGTATCTGGTAGATTTGCCGGGATACGGTTACGCCCAGCGCGGCAAGTCGAACCGCGAGAAGATGGGGCGGATGATAGAGTCGTACGTAATGAATCGCGGCGAGCTTGCCAACCTCTTTGTGCTTGTCGACTGCCGCCACGAGCCTCAGGCGATCGACCTTGAGTTTATAAACAGCATAGGCGAGCATGGCGTTCCGTTCTCTATCGTGTTCACAAAAACGGATAAGCTTAGCGCCTCCCGGCTTGCCGCCGGCGTATCGGCTTACAAGGCTAAATTGCTTGAAACCTGGGAGGAGCTTCCTCCGGTGTTCCTAACCTCGGCGGTGCAAAAGTCGGGGCGGGATGAAATACTGAAGTATATAGACCGTATAAACCGGGGTTTGTAATCATTGCAGGCGTAAGGATAATCGAGGCCGCGGGATCAACATCCTGCGGCTTTGTTGCGACATGGGGCCCGGCGCCGCCAGGTTTGCGGGATTTGCCTATCTTCGCGCCCATTAATCAATCGAATAATTATATATATAATATGTACAGAACAAAAACCTGCGGAGAATTACGGCCTTCGGATGCCGGGTTAACCGTTACGCTGGCCGGCTGGGTTCAGCGCGTAAGGCGAATGGGGGGCATGACGTTTGTAGATTTGCGCGACCGCTACGGCGTCACTCAGCTCGTATTCAACATGAGCCACAACGCCGCGCTATGCGAGCAGGCCTCAAAGCTCGGCCGCGAATACGTTATACAGATAGAGGGAACGGTAGAACTTCGCTCGGCGGGCAACCTTAACATCCCAACCGGCGAGATAGAGATAATTGTTGCCGGGCTGAACGTCCTGAACCCCGCGTCGACTCCTCCTTTCACGATCGACGACGATACCGACGGCGGCGACGACCTGCGGATGAAATACCGCTACCTCGACCTTCGCCGCAACTCCGTACGCTCCAACCTCGAACTCCGCCACCGTATGACAACCGAAGTGCGGAACTACCTCGACGGCCAGGGATTCATCGAAGTGGAAACGCCGATGCTGATAAGCTCTACTCCGGAGGGAGCCCGCGATTTTGTGGTGCCCTCGCGCATGAATCCGGGGCAGTTTTACGCCCTGCCGCAATCGCCTCAAACGTTTAAGCAGCTCCTTATGGTTTCGGGCTTCGACCGATACTTCCAGATAGTGAAATGCTTTCGCGACGAGGATCTCCGGGCCGACCGCCAGCCCGAATTTACCCAGATAGACTGCGAGATGAGCTTTGTGGAGCAGAACGACGTTCTCAGTATGTTTGAAGGCATGGCCAAACACCTGTTCCGCACAATTCGCGGCATCAGCTACGCCGATCCGTTTCCCCGCATCACCTGGGCAGAGGCGATGAGAGACTACGGAACCGATAAACCCGACCTGCGCTTCGGGATGAAGATCGTAGAGCTTAACGATATTATGCCGGGCCACGGCTTTGCTCCCTTCGACTCCTCGGCCTACATCGGCGGGATATGCGCTGAAGGCGCCGCCGGCTATACCCGCAAGCAATTAGACGAGCTGACCGACTTTGTACGCCGTCCGCAAATTGGCGGCAAAGCCCTGGTGTACGCCCGCGTGGAGCCCGACGGTAATATTAAGTCGAGCGTTGACAAGTTCTATCCGCCCGAAGTTCTCTCCCTGATGCGCGACCGCTTTGAAGCCCGTCCCGGCGATCTTATCCTCATGATGTGCGGCGACGACGCTATGAAAACGCGCAAGCAGCTTAGCGAACTCCGCCTCGAGATGGGCGCGAGGCTCGGATTGCGCGATAAAGACGTTTTTGCTTGCCTGTGGGTAATCGACTTCCCGCTGCTTGAATGGAGCGAAGCCGACGGCAGGTTTTACGCCATGCACCATCCTTTCACCTCTCCCAAGCCCGAAGATATCCGGCTGTTAGACGCCGATCCCGGCGCCGTGAACGCAAATGCCTACGACATGGTAATCAACGGGGTGGAAGTAGGCGGAGGCTCTATACGCATCCATAACAGCGAGCTTCAGCAAAAGATGTTCCGCCTGCTGGGCTTTACCGACGAGGAGGCTCAGGCGAGGTTTGGTTTCCTTACCAACGCCTTCAGGTACGGGGCGCCGCCTCATGGCGGCATCGCCTATGGTTTAGACCGCTGGGTATCGCTTTTCGCCGGCTTAGACTCAATTCGCGATTGCATAGCTTTCCCGAAGAATACGTCGGGGCGCGACGTTATGATAGACGCGCCGTCGGCGATAGATAAGGGTCAGCTCGACGAGCTTAATCTGTCGATAAATATTAAATAGATGGAGGATGTAGAGATCCGAGGTTTGCGAGCCGGCGAGCCGTACGTTATGGACGACCTGCTGTACGAAGCTATTTACAGGCCGGAAGGCGTTGATCCGTACCCGCGCGACATTATTCGCCTTCCGGCCGTTAACGTTTACATCCATAACTTCGGATCTCTTGCGGGCGACCATTGCCTTGTTGCCGAATCAAAACAATCAGTTATAGTTGGCGGCGTATGGACGAGGCTTTTATCGGGTCAGACCAAAACCTACGAGTACGTTGAGGCCTCCATCCCCGAACTTGGCATCGGCATCTTCCCGGAGTACAGAAGCCGCGGGACAGGAGGGCGGCTAATGCAGGCAATGATAATGCTCCTGCAAGAAAACGGGTACGCCGGCGTTTGCCTTAGCGTTGACAGGGGTAATTACGCTGTTGGCATGTATCGCAAGCTGGGGTTTGCGATTGTTGGCGAGAATACGGTTGATTATATTATGGAGTTAAGATTTGCTTGAACCGCGGTTGTTGTAATATTCAATCGGTATCGCCGGAGATTATTGCACGGTAATCGCGGCTCAAGGCAATTCTTAATGGGATGAAACCGGGGCTTAACGGCGGTCTACTTTTGATGCTTCAGAACCTTGGCATCTACATAGAATACAATCTCTTCCACAATATTGCTGCAATGATCGCCTATACGTTCGAGCTTGCGTATAAGCAGCATTGTTTTCAGTCCGCAGCGTATCATGGCAGGGTTATTGCGGAGGTATTCCTCCAGGATATTGATAGATCGGCGGTAAATCAAATCAATCTCATCGTCTTTTGACAGTATGCGGCCGGATAGCTGGGTATCTTCGGAATAGAAAGCCGTGAAGCTGTCTGACAGCATTGTACGCAGTATGCCGAACATGTCGTCGCATTGCAAATTTTTCATGATGGAGGGGTCGATGGTTGTACAGTCGGAGTCGATAACATGCCGGGCTATTCCCTCGGCAAAGTCGCCAATACGTTCGAGTGTGATGCTAATCTTGATGAGCGAAAGCACTAAGCGGAGGTCTATGGCCACGGGGGCGTAGAGGGCGATATAGTTCTCGCAATCGCTGTCGATTTTAAGCTCAAAGGCATCTACTCGTTTTTCGCGGCTTATAATCTCGCGTGCGAGCTCCATATCGCCGTTTGAAAATGCCTGCTCTGATTTTTCGAGCTGCGACATTACGAGTAGCCACATTTGGCTCACTTCGTCTTTTAGAGCCTGTAATTCTTTTTCTGTATGTTTCATTCTTTAGCCAAATCTTCCTGTTATATAATTCTGAGTTTCGACCTTTTCGGGGTTAAGAAACATCTTTTTGGTTTCGCTGTACTCAACGAGTTCGCCCAGCATGAAGAAGCCGGTTTTGTTGCTAACGCGGGCGGCCTGCTGCATGTTGTGGGTGACGATCACGATGGTATATTCCTTTTTAAGAACATGAATAAGTTCTTCGATTTTAGAGGTGGAGATAGGATCGAGGGCCGAAGCAGGTTCGTCCATCAGCAGTATGGAGGGCGAGACGGCCAGCGCACGGGCTATGCAGAGCCTCTGCTGTTGTCCGCCGGATAGCTCGAAGGCCGATTTCTTCAGCTTGTCTTTCACCTCGTCCCACAATGCGGCCGATTTGAGCGACTCTTCTACCCTGTGGGCAATGAATGATTTGTTGCTAACGTCGTTAACCCTCAAGCCGTAGGCCACGTTTTCAAATATGGACTTCGGAAACGGATTGGGCTTTTGGAATACCATTCCTACTTTCTTCCGCAGATCGTCAACCTGCACCGTTTTTCGATAGATATTTTCGCCGTCAACCAAACATTCGCCCGTGAGCCGTGTTCCTTCAATCAAATCGTTCATGCGATTAAAAAGACGGAGGAAAGTTGACTTTCCGCATCCCGACGGACCTATGAAAGCGGTTACGGTATGCGGTTCTATGCGTATGCTAACGTTTTTCAGAGCATGGAAGGCTCCGTAATAAAAGTTGATCTCTTTTGTTTCAATCATAATACCGTTACACATTAATCTGTTTTTACTTTGCCGCCGAAATACCTGCGCAGCAAGCCGGCAAGCATGTTCATCAGCAATACGATTACGATAAGCACTAGCGCGGTACCGTAAGCAATCGGGCGCGAGGCTTCGATGTCGGTACCACTGGTTGCCACAACGTAAAGGTGGTACGGCAATGCCATCGCCTGGTCGAAGATACTCTGCGGCAATCGGGGCAGGAAGTAGGCCGCTACGGTAAAAAGTATAGGAGCCGTTTCGCCCGATACCCGTCCGATAGAAAGAATAAGTCCGGTTACAATATTGGGGAAGGCCATCGGGAGAGTAACTCGCCTTATCGTTTGCAACCGGCTGGCTCCAAGCGCAAGACTACCGCTGCGGAACGATTGCGGAATGGCCTTCAGAGCCTCCTCTGTTGTCCGTATTATTAAAGGAAGGATAAGTAGGCCGAGGGTAAAAGATCCGGCCACGATAGAGTCGCCGAAGCCGAACGTATTTACAAACAGCGCCATGCCGAACAGTCCGAATACGATCGACGGAATCCCGCTAAGATTGTTCGTCATGATGCGTATAACCTTTACAATCCAGCCGTTGCCGGCATACTCATTCATGTAAATGCCCGACATTATTCCTACGGGAAATGCAAACACAATGCTGCCGATTACCAGGCAGAGCGTTCCCACGATGGCAGGCCAGATTCCGCCGCCGGTCATGCCGTTGGTCGGCGCCGTTGTAAGAAACTCCCAGCTTATTGTTCCCGCGCCGCGATATATGATGAAGCCGAGAATCCAGAGGAGTATTCCGACAACTACCAGGCTGAGGATGCGGAAAACGGCGAATGCTATTTTCTGTTTTACTCGTTTGTTCATAAGCCTTTGTTCAATTGTTTCTTTGCAATAAGCTCAGCCGATATGCTTACAATCATTGTTATCACAAACAATACGCATCCCAGCATGAATAGCGACTGATAATGTGTTCCGCCCGCCGGCGCCTCCCCGAGCTCGGCCGCGATAGTGGCCGGAATGGTGCGCACCGACTGGAATAGCGATTTCGGCATCACGGCAGCGTTTCCGGTGACCATCAAAACGGCCATCGTTTCGCCCGTGGCTCTCCCTATACCCAGTACCACGGCAGCCATGATGCCCGACGAAGCGTATGGAACTATAACACGATAAATTGTTTGCCAATGGGTTGCCCCCAGAGCCAAGCTGGCCTCGCGCATGGCCTTCGGAGTGGCTCGCATGGCGTCTTCAGCGATTGTGATTATGGTGGGCAATGCCATGATTGCCAGGATAAGGCTGCCGGCAAGAGCCGTTTCGCCAACAGGTAAGCCAAGCGTTCGCTGTATCAGGGGAACAAGTACCACCAGACCGAAAAATCCGTAAACTACCGACGGGATCCCGGCCAGCAGCTCGATAGCGGGCTTCAGCATTTTCCGCATCCTGTCGTCGGCAAGCTCAGAAAGATAAACGGCAACGCCAAGGCCCAGCGGCAACGCTATAAGTATGGCAAAAATGCTAACCCAAAGCGTGCCCATTATCAACGGAAAAACTCCAAATTGAGCCGCCGGGGTCGACACAGGCATCCACTCTGCACCCAAAAAGAAGCTCAGCGGCGAAACGGTTTGTATCGGAAGCAGTCGCACCGAGGCATTATCGGCTGGAGCGTATCGCTCAGGTAAAAAGGCAAGTATGTTGGGATCGGCGGCAATCGTCTCGCCCAGCTTTTGAGGTAGGAGCGCGTAGTCTTCGCCCAGCTCGGTGTCGGTATAAAGTGAAAAGATTTCGTCGAAGCGGAACGGAACAATCTCCGCATCATCGCCGCCAACCTCTTTCCAATTTGTATAGGCATAATCGAAAATTTCTTTGATCTGACGAGCGTCAAGCGAATTAACCGGGTTAGATGAGTTGACCGCCAAAACGTACCCCTTCTCAATTTGCGAGCTGCGGAAAAGGCCGAAGCCTTCCTTAAACAAAAAGATTATAATCAGAAGGATAGCAAGGCTTGTAACGCTTCCGCTCAATGTAAACAATGCCTGCGCTATCCGTTCTGTTATGTGCCGAATCGTTTTTCGCATTTTTTTATTTTACGGGGATGAAACCAATCTCGGCCACGATCTTCTGTCCTTCGGCCGAGAGAAGATAGTCGATAAACGGCTTCGCACGCGCTTCGGAGCGGCTCGAATAATAATATAGCAGCGGACGCACAATCGGATATGTCCCATCTTTGGCCGAAGCAACCGCGGGCTTTACGGGCCCATCGCCGGCCTTTAACGACACTCCCAGAGCTTTTACGTCTTTATTTAAATATGCCAGCCCAACATATCCAATCGCGCCACGCGTTTGGCTTATCGACTGGATGATGGCCCCGGTGGCTGGCATGCTCATGATACCATTCACGTAGTTGCGATTGCGCAGAACGCTTTCTTTGAAAAACTCGTACGTGCCCGACGATGTTTCGCGAGCATAAGGAATAATCTTCAGATCATCGCCGCCAACGTCTTTCCAATTCGTGATTTTTCCGGTGAATATTCCCTCAAGCTGCTCGCGAGCGAGGCTGTTTACTTTGTTCGACGGATGTACAATTACTGCTAAAGCGTCGTAGGCTGCCGTTATCTCCTTTACCGATTTGCCTCCATCCTGGAGTTTTTGCCTTTCGTCGAATTTTATTTTGCGCGACGACTGCGCTATGTCTGTCGTACCCTCTATCAGCGCGGCAATACCTACGCCGCTGCCGCCGCCGGTAACTGTTACCGTTGCCGAAGGCCTCGTCTTCATGAAAACTTCGGCCGTTTTTTGCGAAAGCGGAAGCATCGTGTCCGATCCTTTTATTTTCTGAGCCTCTAAGCTCAATACAATGCCAGCGGCAAATGCCAGCGCTAAGATCATTTTTTTCATGTCATTTCATATTTAAATGTTTAAACCTTTTTGAATAATTAGAATTTGTACTGAAGCCGGAGCGTAAACACATTATCGCTCCTGTCGGCCTCATATCCGCTAAGATTTGCCGAGGTTTCGTTGCGAGTAAAATCGCAGTAGGCCGTTAGTCGCAGCGCAGGATTTATGCGCCAAAAAATTCCGCCGCCAAGATTGTACATGGTAATGTCGCCACGGCCGGTTGCGCTGCCTTCGGCCCCAACCCCATCGCCTTTAACGTTGGCGTTCGGATCGTAGAAATCGTATTTTACTACTGCGGTTAGAGGTAATGAACCAAGATCTTGCGCAACCGTTACATAGGCTCCCGACAAGTGCCGCATGTAGATGTTGGCCGGAGCGGGAAGCGAGTTGAACTTAAAGTCGTAAGCCCCGGATGCGTTGCCTGGATGCAGTCCGCCGATGTATTCGCATCGCAACTGAGTTAAGCCTGCGGCGGTGATTATTCCGTAGCGCAAATCAACGCCGAAGTAACGCCTCGGCGAGTAGCTTCCGATACGATTGGAGCTGTTGGCGTCGGGCACAAATCTACCGTTGCTCATTACAAATACCGAGCTGTCGTTCCTGAAAACGCCTCCGAGGTATGCAGATAATCCACCGCCGATTTGAGAATTGTTCCCCAGAGTAAGTTCGCCCGAAAGATGGGCTATGAAATCCATTCGCGAAACCATTTGAGGGCGGATTCCGTTGCCGACAAACAATCCCGCTTCAAGCTTTATCACATTCAAGGCCGATGATTTGGCAGGTTGCAGCGTTAGCATAACGCCCAGGTCGCGCTCGTCGGGAAATAGCGATTGCATGATCCGAGATCGTTCGGGCGATTCGCGCCGCGACGACGACCATGAAATCTCATGCCCAAACGGACGGTCGAATACCCCAGCCTTTAGCGAATTAGTGCCAAACGCCGGATCTTTCACCTGCAAATAAACGTCTTTGAATGTAACAACGTTCCGATCGCTTGCGATCCCCTTGTCGGTAACGTCAATCTGCACAACTCCGGTTGCGATCCCATCTTCGTACAACAGCTTAAGCCGTCCGCGACGGATGCCAAAGCGGCCGTAATCCTTGCGCTCCGATTGTTCCCATGAGTTGGCGCGGTTAGCCAGCTTAAAGTTAATGCCGTCGGCGTCGGGCTCCGCGTATTGAAATTGCGTTTGGATATAGCCCGAAACCTTAAACTTTTGCAGTAGCCTCACTGCATTCTCCATGTTATCCGCTCTCATCTCCAATCTCTCAACAGGCGTAGGCTCTGCCTCTTGCGCCCAAATAGCGTTTCCTCCCACGAGGAACGGGATAAGCGCAACGATAATCTTTATTTTTTTCATTCTGCTCAATGTAATTCCGTAAAAGTTAATGCAACAAAGGTATGGGGGTGGAATTACGCAGAAGTTGCAATAATGTTACGAAGCTGTTAAAAGCATTTCAGAGAGCCCCTTGTATCCCCCTCGCTTTTCCGAGAGATACAAGCGATCAAATCACCTCTTTTTAATAATCCACGGGCGCAGCGCGAACCATACGAACAGCGATCCCGCTGTTACGCCGAGGCAATTGCAAGCCAAGTCAAGCCAATCGCCGGTGCGGATTGTGGAAGCGTATGTCTGACCAATCTCGATAAGCGCGCCGAATATGACAGGAGCTATTACGGCACCGATTATCGCATGTCGGACAGGAAGTTTGGCCGATCGCCTGTGGTTATACAAAAATTCGATCCAAAGCGTTGCGCTTACGCCTGCGTACATGCAGAAGTGTACAACTTTATCTACTCCCTCAAACAGTAGTAGTCCGTCGGCTTTAATATTTTGGAATGACAGGATAACGATCGCAACAAGTACTGCAATAGAGAAAGGATATTGCTTCGGATATCTTAGCATAATCGTTTTCCTGTGGGATTAAACATACGGCGAACGGTTGCGAGGGCGTCGATAAAAACGTCTACCTCCTCGATCGTGTTGTAGAGTGCAAACGATGCGCGGATCGTTCCTTCGATTCCGAGAGCTTTCATGAGCGGTTGAGCGCAATGATGGCCGGTGCGAACAGCTATGCCGAGGCTGTCGAGCAGCATGCCGGCGTCGTATGGGTGGATGTTGTTGAGCAGGAATGATAATGTAGCGGCTTTTTCGGGAGCTTGTCCTATTATTCTCACATCGCCGGCGTTGAGCAAGCGCTCGGTTGCGCGGTTGAGTAACAAAGTTTCGTGGGCCGCTATTCGTTCGAGGCCAATGCTGTTTACGTATCGCAGGGCTTCGGCCAGCGCCGTGCTTCCGATAAAGTCGGGGGTGCCTGCTTCAAACTTGAAAGGCAGCTCGTTGTATGTGGTTTTCTCAAGCGATACAGAGGCTATCATTTCGCCTCCGCCTTGGTAGGGAGGCAGCCGGTCGAGCCATTCTTCCTTGCCGTAGAGTACGCCGATGCCGGTTGGCCCGTACACTTTATGCGATGAAAATGCGTAAAAGTCGGCATTGAGCGCTTGTACGTCGATCTTTAAATGAGGGGCAGCCTGAGCTCCGTCGAGCAGTACGGGAACGTTGTAGAGGTGGGCGATTCGTATAATCTCGGAAGCGTTGTTTACCGTTCCGAGCACGTTGGATATGTGGGCTAGCGATACGATGCGGGTGCGATCGGTAAAAAGGTTGCGGTATGCTTCGATATTGAGTTCGCCGCGCTCGGTAACCGGAACGGCTTTTATACATATCCCTTTCCGCTCAACTTGTAATTGCCAGGGCACTATGTTGGAGTGGTGTTCCATTTCCGAAACGATAACTTCGGCGCCGGGTTCCATAAAGGCGTCGGAGAAAACGGAGGCTACGAGGTTAACAGCTTCGGTTGTTCCTCTTGTGAAGATTATTTCGTTGCTTGATTTTGCGTTGATAAATTTTTGGGCTTCGCGCCGGGCGTCTTCGTGGGCTTCGGTGGCGGCGCGGCTTAGGAAGTGTACTCCGCGGTGTATGTTGGCGTTGGCGCGATAATAACCGTCGGTTATTTTTTCTACTACTTGTTGGGGCTTTTGGGTTGTGGCCGCGTTGTCGAAGTATATGAGCGGCTTGCCGTTAATTTTTTCTTTTAGTATGGGGAAGTTATTCCGTTCTGTTTGCATTTTCTTTAATATTTTGAGCGGCAAATATACGTGAAAAATATGCCTGCCGGTTATGGGATTATGTTTGGCCGACGGCGGCGCCGTCTCAATGCGGCCGATCCGCTTAAGGATGCTCATCATATCGTTCCGCTTCGCTTTTCCATATTTGCGCAAACCGGATTTGGGTTGCTTTGCGCCTTACATAATTTGTAGCAAACGTCGTTTTGGATACTTCTTTTACTTTTAAATTTATTGCAATCTACATTTCCGTTGCTCCACCTCTTTCAACACTTGTTGAAAGCTTCATTTTGGATGCCTTTTTACTTTCAACACTTATTGCAAGCCTCATATCGGTTAATTTGTAGATTTCAACACTTGTTGAAAGCCTGTTGGGGGGAGATTTCTTCCTTTCAATATTTATTGCAAGCCTTATGTTTGTTGTTTTGCCCTTGTCAATACTTACGGCAAGTTTTATGGGATAGGGATCATTGCAGTTTTTGAGGAGCTGATCCGGAGGCTTTCTCCCTCGTTAAGATATTATTGTAACAAAGCCGCCCGGCAATGCGTCGGGCGGCTTTGCAGCTTGGGGAGTATCATTCTCCTGAAAAAAAATATGATTTAATGCCTGATGCGGGTTGTGGAACTACGGGCGCGAGGTTGCGGTCGCCGTGAGCGTTGTCAATGCGGGCTACGTTGATCCAGAACTTGTTGTCGCGGAGCCAGGGTAGCGGGTATGCGGCTTTGCTGCGGGGGTATGGGTGGTTCCACTCATCGGCGGCAACTTCGTATTCGGGGTGCGGGGCGTTTTTCAAGACGTTGTCGTTGGCGGCAGCGCCGTTTTCTACTTCGGCTATTTCGCTGCGGATGCTTAGGAGTACTTCTACAAAGCGGTCGAGTTCGTTTTTGCTTTCACTTTCGGTGGGTTCGATCATGAGGGTGCCGTGAACGGGGAAGGATAACGTGGGGGCGTGGTATCCGTAGTCGATCAGGCGTTTGGCTATGTCGGTTTCGTCTATCCCCGACCGTTCTTTTATGGTTCTACATTCGAGGATCAGCTCGTGGGCCACGCGGCCTGTTGATCCGGCGTAAACTACTCCGTAGGCTTCGTTTAGCTTTGCGGCCAGGTAGTTGGCATTGAGAATGGCTATGCGCGAGGCTTGCGCAAGGCCGGCGGCTCCCATCAGCCTGATGTATGCGTATGTTATGGGTAGTATACCTGCGCTTCCGTATGGCGCGGCGGCTACTGTATTTTGCCCGTTGCCTGTGGCAGGATGCGAGGGGAGGAAGGGGGCTAAGTGGGCGGCTACGCAGATGGGGCCTACGCCGGGACCTCCTCCGCCGTGTGGCGATGCAAAGGTTTTGTGGAGGTTGAGGTGGCATACGTCGGCGCCAATGGCTCCGGGGTTGGTGAGGCCTACTTGTGCGTTCATGTTGGCGCCGTCCATGTAAACTTGTCCGCCGCAGGCGTGAACTATGTTGCACATTTCTTTGATATCTTTCTCGAATACGCCGTGGGTTGAGGGGTAAGTTATCATGGTCGCTGCCAAGTTGTTTTTGTGTTGCTCGGCTTTGTTGCGGAAGTCGTCGAGGTCGATATTTCCGTTGGCGTCGGTTATTACGGTTACGGTTAAGTATCCGCATTGTATAGCGCTGGCTGGGTTGGTTCCGTGGGCCGATGCAGGGAGTAGTACTATGTTGCGGTGTGTTTGCCCGAGGCTTTCCTGGTAGGCGCGGATTACTCGGAGGCCGGCGTATTCGCCTGATGCTCCGGAGTTGGGTTGGAGACTAACGCCGTCGAGGCCTGTTATGGTTTTAAGGTATTGCGACAGGTTGTGGATCAGTTCGCGATAGCCTTCGGCTTGGTCGGATGGAGCGTATGGGTGTATGTTTTGAAATTCGGGGCGGCTGATGGCGAATAGTTCAGAGGCTGCGTTGAGCTTCATGGTGCACGATCCGAGTGATATCATCGACTGTGCAAGCGATATGTCTTTGCGTCCGAGGCGCGCGATGTAGCGCATTAGTTCTGTTTCGGTATGATACTTGTTAAATACTTCCTGACGGAGGAAGGAGCTTTGGCGTGCGAGCCATGGGTCGAGGTTTGCGGCTTGCGTTGGGATCTGGTTGTCGTCGCCGTCGTAATCGTGTCCGGCGGCTCCGACAAAGATGTAGAGGAGGATGCCTATGTCGGTGGCGTGGGTTGTTTCGTCGATGCTTATTCCAACTTGCCCGGTCTCGAAGTATCTCAAATTTACTTTACATTCGAGGGCTATTTCTCTTAGGGCTTCGATTGATACGTTGGCGGGGAGTTCGAGCATGAGGGTGTCGAAATAATTGCGGTTTAGTTGCTTGTATCCCATTTCGGCAAGTTTCGAAGCGAGGAAGTTTGCGTAAGCGTGTATTCGTTCGGCGATGTCGCGCAGTCCTTCGGATCCGTGATATACGGCGTAGAATCCCGACATTACGGCTAAGAGGGCTTGTGCGGTGCAGATATTCGATGTGGCTTTTTCGCGTTTAATATGTTGTTCGCGCGTTTGGAGCGCTAGGCGATAGGCAGTATGGCCGTAAACGTCTTTTGAGATACCGATTATTCGTCCGGGAATGGCTCTTTTATATTCATCCTTAACGGCCATATATGCGGCCGACGGTCCGCCGTAAAACATAGGTATGCCGAATCGTTGCGATGATCCGAACACAACGTCGGCTCCCCACTCGCCCGGCGGCGACATTATAACGAGCGCCATCAGGTCGGCGGCTACAGCTACGCGAACGTTTGCGTCGGCGGCATTTTTAACAAAGTTGCGGTAATCTTCGGCCGATCCGTTTCCGTTGGGGAATTGTACTATTGCTCCGAAGGTTTCGGGTGTAAATATGAAGTTGCGATAGTTGCCTGTTTCGATTTTTATTCCTTGCGGGATCATTCGAGTTTGCAAAACGGCTTTGGTGGATTCAAGCACGTTGTTGTCGACAAACAATGTTGCCGATCCTGTTTTTACCTGTTCGCGGCTGCGGGTATTGTAGAGCATTGTTGCGGCTTCGGCGGCAGCGCTTGCTTCATCGAGCAGGGAACAGTTTGAGAGTGGCAGTCCGGTAAGTTCGCATATGGCGGTTTGGAAGTTGAGTAAAGCTTCGAGGCGTCCTTGCGATATTTCGGCTTGGTATGGAGTGTACGACGTGTACCATGCCGGATTTTCGAGTACGTTTCTCTGTATCGGCGCGGGGCATACGGTTCCGTACCATCCCATTCCGATATATGAGGTAAACGTTTGGTTTTTTGAGGCAAGCTCGGCAATATGCGCGGCGTATTCCCATTCGGTCATAGGGTCGGGAAGGTCGAGCGGCTTGTCGAGGCGTATATTTGCGGGTATGGTTTGCTCGATTAATTGATCGAGCGACGAGGCTCCTACGGTTTCAAGCATAGGCGGGATGTCGTTGTCGGAGATGCCGATGTGCCGGGAGGCGAATAAGTTTGCGTTCATGTGGGGATACTGTTATATAATGGTTATAGAAATGGGTTATTCAGGCTTTCGTTAATAACGTGGGTTGATGGGCCGTGTCCGGGATATAGTATAGTTTCGTCGGGCAGCGACAGTATTTTGTCTTTAATTGCGGCAACAAGAACGTCGTGATTACCGCCCCAGAGGTCGGTGCGCCCGATGCTTCCGTTAAATATTGCGTCGCCAACGATGGCAAATCCGTCTTTCTTGCTGTAAAAGATGAGACTGCCGGGCGAATGTCCTGGAACGAGTCGCGCCACCAGCTCGGAGTTGCCGAACTTGATTGATTCGTTGCCTACAATATAGCGCTCTACCTTAACGGGGGGTATTTTGTCTTGTATGCCAAACATCTTGGCTTGCTCCTGTGGCGAGGGAAGTGTTTCCACATCGGCTCGGTGGGCTTTTGGCTTGAGCCCGTAGGTTCGGCTTATAAATTCGTTGCCGAATACATGGTCGAGGTGTAGATGAGTGCAAAGCAGGTGCTTGAGGGTTAATTTATTTGCGATGATATACTCGCTGAGTTCCTGTTCTTCTTTTTTGCGGAAGCATCCGCAGTCGATCAGCACGGCTTCGCCTGTTTCGTCATGCAGGACGTATGTGTTTACTGCAAAGTAGTTAAACTCGAAAGATTTAACAAAGATCATAATGGTATGTATACAACTTTTTTGGAGCGAAAATATGTTTCATTAAAATAGGCGGCGAGTTCAATGCTGATGGCTTTCTTTCTAAACGGCATCAGCTCATGCCCTATTTCTCCGCCTTTAAGGCTTATCAATCCGTTGGGCAATGCGTTGTGTTGATGAGCGGCAATGTTTTTCTTCACTATCCTTGCTTGTTCTGACAGCGAGGTTACGCCTCGGCTTACTACGAAATCGTATTGTCCTTTTTCGTCTTCGGCCCTGCTTTGGGCGAGGTTCACATTCTTGAGGCCGATGGCTGCCGCCACTTCAGTTGCCACCTTTATCTTCTTTCCTGTGCCGTCAATCAGCTTGAAGCTTACATTGGGGAAGTAAATGGCGAGCGGGATACCCGGAAATCCGCCTCCGGTTCCGATATCCATTACCGACGTGTTGTTCGCAAAGCATATCAGCTTGACAATGCCGAGCGAGTGCAGCACGTGATGAAGATAAAGGTTGTCGATATCCTGCCGGGAAATGACGTTGATTTTTGCGTTCCATTCGGCATAGAGCGCGTTAAGAGCTGCAAGCTGTTCCCGTTGCCCGTTGTCGAGCTCTGGGAAATAACCAAGCAGTGTTGAGAGTTGTGGGTGATACATTCTTTATATAAAAGCCTTGATTGCGCTGTCCGAACGCAACAAAGGTTTCAGTTCGTCGAACGAGATTTGCACGGCAATAAGTCCGACGGCGTAGGCCGCTATCTCGTATTCGTTGAAATAATAGGTGATGCCTTTGTCGTCAATTGCGAAATTGTTGTTCGGGAATACCTCCTCAACGCTAAAGAATCCGATTTCTTCCAGCTCCTTAGCGCCTGAGAGTTTATGTTCTTTCGTTAGCTTGTCGACAATTATTTTTGCCATCCTGATTTCGAATCCGTCGACAAAGATATCCGGCTCCTCGATTTTTTTCCCTGTCGACAAATCAATATTGCAGCATGTATAACTATGCGATCCGTGAGCGCCGCCGGAGTAATTCTCAACGCTTACGGCAAAGCTCAAGATGAGGCTGTTTTCAAACGTCACTACATTCTCTTTCTTTTCATAATAAGAATAGGCCGCGGATGAGATTTCGTCGAGCAGATCCTCCTCGATGTCGTCAACTTCAGCCACTGGTTGCCGTTCGCTTTCCTCTTTAAAGTATTTTTCCTGCTCGCCGTAAAACGCAAGGTATTGCTCCTTATAATTTTTCGCGGCTTCTTCAGGGGATAGATCTGCATAATTATCGCCGAAAAATTCCACTACAAATAGCCGTTGAACAGTCGCCAGCAACCCTGGATTCAGCCCGGCAACCGGATACAGGAATCCGGCTTGAAGCTCGCTTCCGGGATTATCGGGATTATCAAAAAAATGCGCATTGTGACTTAGCTGTATCGACGTGTATTGAATATTACTTTCAGCCTTTCCGGCCGGTTTAGGATTGCATCCCGACAAGCACATAAAACTTGCGGTCAATAGAATAAGAGTAGCTTTAAACTTCATTACTTCCATACTTTTGTTGCTATAAATTTAACGCGGCAAATATACTACTTATATATTATGAAGCGCCCGATTGTTGATAACTCACCTTAACGCGGCCCGGATCGACCGCTAAAATTATGTGCCAATAAAGCTTCCATGCTTGCGAATCCAGTAAAGCAAACGGTTAAATATAATATTGTCGGATAAAATAACCGGATTGCCGGTAAGGAATAATTGCTTCCTTGCCCTCGTAACCGCCACGTTTAATTTCCTGTCGATAATCATGCCGTCATCTTCAATCATATTAGATATGAACTCCATTTGATAATGTTCATTAATGCAAAACGAATAGATAATCATATCGCGCTGGCTCCCCTGATATCGCTCAACCGTATCCACGCTGATTCGGTTCAGAACGGGGATATTCAGTTGCCGTATTTCATTTTTTATGCAGGCAATCTGGCTTCGGTAAGGAGTAATGATCCCTATTGATTTATTATGGTTAAACGCCAAGCCGTTTTTGAGATAAAGATTATAGAGAGATTCAACAATATGCACCGCTATTTCGGCCTCCCTGATATTCCTTTTATTAGATATTCCATGATCTTTCTCCGCCACAACAAACGCTAATCTTTGAGTAGCCACAAGTTTTTCCCATGAACTATTCGCATCATATTGCACAAACTCAAGCAAGGATTCCTGATGGCTCAGCGGGACAGGTTCAAGTTGGTTACGGTAAAAGAAAGTATTAGGGAAAGCGCTGATTTCAGGGTGCATCCTCCCCTGCTTATTCAGCATGAAAAGAACATCGTGATTTTCGCATAAGATATTCATCCTGTAAAGACGTTCAAACAGCGACATTCGCAGGTCGGCAAGTCCGATGTTCAGCAGTTCGGGATTATCAGTTTTCGAATCCTTTGCCGGCTGCAATACAATAGCGGGTAATTGCTTGTGATCGCCGATTAGAATAAAGCGGTCAACGGCATTATTTCCCATAGCGTCTTTTGCCGATAGAATGCCTACTATTTGAGGTTCCAGAATCTGCGAGGCTTCGTCGACAATCGCAACGTTGAAGCGTTTTAACCCGAAGAGTTCCATCTTGCCCGAAATAGAGGCGATGGTTCCCGTAAATATCCGATACTCGCCTATTTTATTCTTTAATTCATTTCTGTTTTTGCAGCAAGCAATCACTTTATCCAGCAGTTTATCCCGGTGCGATTCCTTACATGAAAATTCCATGCCGCAGCGAAGATACGGAGGCTGTCCGGCGATGGTATCCAATGCGTCGCAAATTTCATCTACGGCTCTATTTGTGTAGGCTAACAGTAATATATTATTTGATGGTTCCGAATAAAATTCTTCAACCATAGATTTTAGCGCAAGCGATGTTTTCCCGGTACCGGGCGGACCCGTAACTATAAAATAATCCTTCGCCTGCTTCGCTTTTAATATCATCCGATTGATAATATCGCCATAATTACCGGCGATAGATACGGATGAATCAAATTCAGGCTTGCGCTTGCATAATATAAGATCGCGCCGATCAGTATTAGCGTGCAAAAAGGCATAGATTCCCCTGAACATGGTTTGAAATGAATGATCCATATAATCATGCTCTATTGCGTAACGCTTGTATAACGGAAATATCGAGGTGTTCCGCTGCCTGAAACGTAATCTTATTAGCAAAGCGTCTGACGATAATTCAACAATAGCTCCTTTGAAGATTTGCCGGTTGGTTACATTGTCGGAATTGCAATTGCGCTCATATAAAACTATCATGTCGCCCTCGCGGAAGTTAGGCGGCAAATCATCTTCGCGAGACACTTTAAAACGGATGAGCGGGATATCGTCGGAAGCGTTTAGCTCGCTTATCGTCAGGTTGTACATTATCTCGCCCTCTTCCGTCTTATCGTACAGGGAGGATCGCCATAGAGACGAAAAGCCGCGACCTGATTCGTGCGTAACGTTCCCTGTCTTGGCGTAAAACTGTTCCTTGGCAATGAAGCTGTGAAAGGAGTGGAAATAGGCTGATTCGAGATGAGACAGATTATCGAATATATCTCCGAACAACTCTATCTGCGGAATTATATATTGACTGATAAACTTATTACTTACCCCCGGCTTTGTAATCAGCGTATCAGGATTAACTTGCGAAATATAGCTTGCCGATATCCTTAATTTAGCCGGATCGCGAGCTATTTGCCATTCGGCGGCGACAATATGATTGCGGATATTCATTATCTCAATTACCGCCGCCATATAAGGCTGCGTGAATCGCAGGTTGGCTTTTAAATCTTCATACCGCGAATATAAAATATAGGTTTTAAGCGTTTCGTACGACAGTCCGAAAACATATCTTATAAGAATATTATAAAGGTATCCTTGCGCCTTATGATTGGGAGATATCAGCGAATAATTATGTTCGGGATACGGGGCCTTGCCCGACTTTAATTCCACTATAATCGCCCCCCGACCGGATTCCGATTCCATTCTGCCGCCAGATTCTATCATCAGTAAATCCAGGCGGCCTTGTATGCCTAAGGCTTCGCAAATAAAACTTGGCTCCAAAATGGCTTTATTGCGGTTAATTTCATACTGCGGGAACAGGACGCTTACAATCTGCCTGATATTGTTGAACTGTATTTTGGAGAGCTGAAAAAACTCTTCGTCAAGATTCATGCAGGTTGCAAGTTCCAGGGGATACATGCGAAAGAATTTCCGCATTACTTCGGCGTAATCAACCGGGCGCTCGGCCTGTTCGTTTACAAACTCATCCAAGAATAAATTCGCTGCATTTCCCAGCAGAATATGCTTTGTGTTATCCGTCGCTTTAAATTTATTCATCATGTAAAACAGAGGATGGCTGCCGTAATCTTTCACACATTCCGCAAGGGCGCTGATGTCTATTAAATAATCCGGCTCGAGTATTATCAGCTCCGGCAAATAGGTTGTTTCGTTAATTCTGCAATTCAGAAGATTCAGGCGGCAGTTTTCCCATAATAATGCCCCGACAGACTTAAACTGCGATGCGTTATTGCTATGATATTGCACCCGTAGAGGCTCGATCGACGGATTATTGTCGTCGTATCCGTAAATAAACGTATCGTCCCAGCTCTCAACTATCATACTAACCTTTGCGATGGTTTTGCCGCGAGGTAATTGCGGTATTGATTCGATGTCCTTATCAGGCAATATAAGGCGTAAAGATTGAGGTATCTCCGCGTCATAAATACGGGATATGAAGTTGCATAAAGTTTTGATATCTGCAAGATATTCGAGTTCGGATATCGTATTGCTTTGCTCCGAAATGTTCTTCATCCGCACTCTTAACAGTTGCACCCCGAAGGATTGCCGCTTACTGAAGCCATGCTTTTTGCAAACGAAAAACAACCGGGAATACAGGTCGGAAAACTGAATATTCTCTTGCCTCGTTATATCTCTCGTTACATGTTCGAGCAATGATTTCATGCTCATATATTTTTCAACGAGCAAGGTATTTGACGCGCAAATATTCGCTAAATCGTTTAGAAACCCGGTTCCTTTAATATTCATCCGTATCGAAATAAAACCTCCGACGATGATGTTATTTTACGCATCGCCGGAGGCTAATTGTTATTTGAAAATGATTGGCGGGGGGTCACAGGGTTCCCTGCTCGATGTTTTTAAAGGCTTCGATAAGCTTGCGGAGGGTTAAGGCGTCGGATTCGGCAACGTTCGTTTTGTTCTCGTAATAGCTTTTGACGAAGCCCTCGTTGCCCGACCATACGGTGGCTATCAGGCCGCGGAAGCGTTCGCGCATCTGGCCGGTCGAGCCTTTGCGGAAGCTGATCATATCGTTGAGCTGGTCGAGGGCAACGGCGGGTTTGCGCCACGGGCAGATGGCTACGTCGAGGCCTTTGGCGGCAAAGTATACGGGGGTTTTGTCGGGTCGCTCGTAGTGCCAGTCGCATATAAATACGTTGCGGGGAATCATGTCGACTGCGCGATGTGTGTTGTTGTAGCTGGCTTCCCATTCGCCTATGCCGGTGGTTTTGCCGTCGATAAGGCGGTCGCCCCATATCATTAACCGCCTGTCGCGGAGGGCAAGATGGTTGCTGATGGCGGTTACTTCGCCGGCAAAGAGTTCGGCTTTGTCGCGGCCGCTGCAACGCGGGCAGCGAGAGTCGCCGATGTAAAACACTTCGTCCATGCCGGCGTGGAACAGCTTGGTTTCAAAGGCTTCGGTTATCTCGTCGATCAGTGCGAAAACTATTTTATGCACGTTAGGGTGGAGCGGGCAGTAGCTTTTGCAATATAGGCCGTCGGGGTTGGGCCATCCGTCGTAGTTTTCGGTGTGAACGTGGGGCGTTTCGTCTAATTCGGGATAAACGCGAAGCAGATTACCGGTTTTCTTGGCCCACGACTGGTGCCCAAGGAGGTTGATTTGCGGCGCAATGTCTATGCCGTGCTTGCGGCATGCGGCTACGAGTTTCTTTACATCTTCATTGGTCAGTGGATTCTCGTCGCGCAGTTCGGGGTGCGATTCGTAGGCATAGCCCCAGTCTACGCGAAGGATGAGCAGATTAAAATGCGCCGGCGCTAATTCTTTTTCGATAAAATTAATAAAGGCATCCAGGCCTTGCCGGCCGGGGGCGCTGATGGCAAGGCCGCGTACGGGCAGGATACTGTCGATGCGCGAGGCGCTTTGAGCATTTACGCCGAGGCATAGCAGGCTGATGATAACGAAAATGTTGCGCGCGCAGACTAAAGCCGTGGAAAAGTTTGTTGTTGCTTTCATGATCTTTATATATTATATGTATCGCAAATATATATCATCGCGATGAATCGCCAACGATGCTTAACATTATCATTGCCGCCGCTGCCTGTCGGGCGCTAATTGGCTGCCCGTTAAAACCGGTATCTTTTTTTTTGAAAAGCCGATCTCCTCCTAAGATTCCTTTACTTATTTGCCTTTTCAGGCGAGCAATATGCGGCCGATATGTTTAATGATTACCATGAAAAAACAGCTCCATCTAAAGCGTCTCCCGCAGTTTCGCAGCCCATATCTTGCTGTAAAACTGTTGTTTATTTAGCTATACACAAAATCGTTACCGTGAAAAACGTCGTTTGGGTAGCTACCAAAACGTTTTTCGTAGCTAAGAAAACCGTTTGCGTAGCTACAAAAACGGTTTGGGTAGCTACCCAAAGTGTTTTCGTAGCTACGAAAAGCGTTTTCGTAGCTACCCAAAAGGTTTTCGTAGGCCCCCAAACAGTTTTGGTAGCTACGCAAACAGTTTTCGTAGGCCCCCAAACGGTTTTCTTAGCTACGCAAACAGTTTTGGTAGCTACCAAAAACGTTTTCTCAACTACCAAAACAGGGCTTCTTTTAGAGAGGATTATTTGGGCGGTTGGGAATAAATGTTCATTAAGCGGATTGTTTCTTCCTTTTACTGGTAGCGGCTGATTGTTTGCTGTATTTGAGGCCGGTATGGAAGTGTATCCGGTTGAATATAAAAAAATTACAGCCTCGACAGGGTTCCGCTTTGCGGCTCTGCATGCAAGTTAAAAATGCCACTGGGCTCCGAGGGCTATGGGGTAAACGTCGGGGCCTTTGCCGGCGTTGAAAAGGCTCAGGGGGGAGTATCGGGCGTATACGCCGAAGTGGTTGAAGCCGGTTTGGAGGAGGATGTCGAATGATACGGGGCGGAGGTTAAGTCGTTTTTCCACTGTTTCGGTTCGCTTTTTGCCTCGCTCGTTGCGGTATTCGAGCTTGGCCGACGATGCGGTTTTAAACACGCCTTCAACGCCGGCGGAGAAGAAAAAGCCGTTGCTCTGACATTCTATTATTATGGGAATAACGATGCTTGTAAGGTTCAGGCGGGAGGCTATGACGTCTCTTTCTGTGGGGCATAGCTGCGTGCGGCCGTCGACGCCAGCGAAAACCAGATTGCCGCTTTGAACGTATCGGCTCCATCTCATTCCGGCGCCGAAAACTATGATAAAATTGGATTGCCGGCCCAGCGGAACGCCTTTTTCAAAGAGCTGGAGGTTGTATTCGAGCGATTCGTCGGCCACGAGCTCAACGCCGTCGGGCATCTCGGCAAGGCCTTCGAGGTTGGGGCGGCTAAGGTTGGCAAAGCCTATGCTGAAGCCGTCCCAGTGCGGGTTAAAGCTGCGGCGGCGGAATGGGATCGGGATATGGAGGTAGCCGTCGCGTTCGCGCCTTTCGTAGCTCAGGTTGGATCCGTAATGGCCTTCAAAAACCAGCTTTTGCTCGTGTTCGCGGCCATTGGGCTCTACGCTGTAAACTCGCACTTTGGTGCGGTTGTTTTCTTCGGTAACGAGTATCCGTTTGTTGCCTGCGGCGAGCGTGTCTTGGGCCCAGGCGTTGGCGGCTATGATTGCAAGGGCCGCCGTAATGTATAATTTCAGGTGTTTCATCTCTTACATTATATATTATAGGTTTTACAATTTTTATTTGGAGAAGAGGATGGTAACCAAATCTTCGCTGTCGATTTCTCCTTCAACATAAACGAGCGTGATCTCGCCTTTCCGCCCAACTTTGAACAGTATGAACCGGTTGGTATTTTCGCCGGCTCCAGGCAACTGGTAATAGGCCGATACAACATGTCCGTTGCTGGTTACTTCTTTGATTGTTCGCGCCCCTTGCTGGTCGTTTTTAAGGCGCTGCCTGACATATTCGAGAGCCTCGGGGTGGTCTTTAATTACGATGCTTTTGTAGTGCGCCAGGTTGTAGGTATTAAGCATTTCGTTTGAAAGTTCAACCATAGTTACGTTTTTCTGCTTGCCGTAACGGCTAAAGACTTCCCGTATGCTCAGGTCTTTTTGCTGCTCTACGGCCGGCGCCGGGATGGCGAGGCATGAGAGCGAAGCGGCTAAGGATGCTATTAGCGCTGAATGTTTCATAAATCGGGTATTAAATCGGTTTCAAAAAAATCGTCCTCAAGGAAATTATTTTCGGGGAATAAGTCGCGCGCCGGCGCGGCCATGTCGCGCAGGGCTTCGAGGGCCATAGAGCGGGCCTTATCGGCGTCGGTAAAGCACTGCCCGTTAATGATAACGTAGTGGGCGGAGCAGATGCAGGGGTCGGCTGCCGGCGGGATTAGCCGCTGGGCTAAAACGACGGCCAGGATTGCCACGGCCGCCGCCACGCTCCATCTAACGGCGGCTTTCCTTGCGAGGGGTTTTCTTGCAGGAGGTATGCTTCCGGCGGTCTGTTGCCGGCGCTCGCTTTCTTTGTCGAAGTATGCGAACATCGGGCGGTAAGGCTCGAGGCGTTCGGGGATGTTGTTTGAGCGGAAGTATTGGCGGAGGGCTGTTTCTTCGCTGTGCGATGTGTTTCCGTCGAAGTATTTTTCGAGCAAATCATCTATGTTCATAATTATTTCTATTTAAACGCATGTATTGTTCCTTAATTTTTTTCCTGGCTCTCGAAAGATTTACCCGTATGGCTTCCGGCATGGTTCCGGTTATCTCGGCGATCTCGGCCACCTCGTATCCTTCGATGTCTTTCATTCTTACGATCGACTGCTGGAGCGGGGGCAGCATCTCTACTATTCGCTTTATGCAGTTAATTTCGTCGCGATACTCGGGGATAAGCGGCGAATGGTTGTCGGCCGTGTCGAGTTGCAGGCGATCGGCGGCCGATTCGGTAATTAGGTTACGCTTTTTGAGCGCGTCGAGGGCCAGGTTTTTAGTAACGGTTACAGCCAAAGCCTCAACGCTCCGGTATCCGTTGAGTTTGCTTCGGATATGCCAGAGCTTCAGGAAAGCGTCTTGCACTACATCCTCGGCGTCGCATTTGGTTCCGAGCAGCCGGAGCGCAATGTTCATGAGCCTGTTGCGCAGCGGCAGTACCGTTGTTTTAAACCTTTCGAGTTCCATGTTGTATTATAGACGATGGGGAGGAGGAGAGTATAACATGGCGGCGGTGAAAAAAGCATATCGCCCCCGCCGGCCGTCGGGCAGGGGCTTGCACGTATCATTGCAAAATACCATCTTTGCAAAAAATCCAGAAAAAAACGTCATGAAAATCTATTTCAAAATACTCTCAATCTTCGTACTGTTAGCGGCAATGCCGGGATGTATTCACGACGAGGTGATTATTCCGCAGCGAACGGTGCTTTTTTATATCGCCGGCGAAAACAGTCTCGACCCTTACGCCTCGGCCAATATAAAAGCGTCGATCGAGGGAGCTGTCGACAATAATCTTAACGGCGGGCACCTGCTTATCTATGTAGATTCCCGCAACGACGTTCCCCATCTGCTCAAAATTATTCGGAACCGCGAAGGCGCGATCGTAACCGATACCGTTAAAACATATCCGGAGCATAATTCCGCGTCGATAGAAGTAATGCAAGGCGTGATAGCCGACGTTTTCCGCAACCGCCGCTTTGCATCCCACAGTACGGGCTTGCTCCTATGGAGCCACGGCACCTCCTGGCTGCCGTCCGACATCGGAACCGGAGGCTATCTCAACCCCTCGCTCCGCGCCTTCGGTCAAGACGGTCGCGACTGGATGGAAATAAACATGCTGCGCGACGCCCTCGACGGATATCATTTCGATTTCATGATTTTCGATGCCTGCTACATGGCCGGCGTAGAAGTGATATATGCCCTGCGCAATAATGCCGACTATATCCTGGCGTCGCCCACCGAAGTAATTGCCGAAGGACTGCCGTACCGCAAGGCCATCAAGACAATGTTTTCCGACCAGCCTGTTGATCGCATCATGCAGAATCTTTCCTCGCAGTTTATGAACTATTATTTCGCCATGCAAGGCCTGTCGCAATCGGCATCAACCGTTGTTGTCCGCACCGAGGGGCTCGACAGGCTGGCTTCAGCCGCTCGCGCGGTATTCAGCGCAAAAGATTCAACTACGCTGTACGACCTCCCCCTCTCGCAAATCCAGGTGCTTGAGCGGCTAACCGCCAATCCCTTCCTGTACGACTTTGAGGATTACGCCTCCCACCTTGCCGACGGCCAGCAACTCGCCTCGCTGCGCAACGCGCTCAACGACGTTACTGTTTACAAGGCCACAACCGAGCAAGCCTTTTACGCCAATTTCCCCACCCGCACCTTCGCCGTTGATTCCAACCGCTATTGCGGCATGTCGGCCTACATCCCGCAAAAAGGTTACACGCTGCTGAACAACTGGTACAAGCGGTTGGATTGGTATAAAGCCGTATACGAATAAAAATGATACGAACAGGCGGCATCACCCGAAGCTTCGGATCCCTGCAAGTGCTGAAAGGCATCGACATCGGCATTAGCCGCGGCGAGATAGTTGCCATTGTAGGCCCAAGCGGCGCAGGGAAAACCACCCTGCTGCAAATAATCGGAACCCTCGACCGGCCCGACAGCGGCTCGCTCGTTATCGACGGATGCAGCGTGCTTGATATGAACGACCGCGAGCAAGCCTCGTTCCGCAACCGTCGCATCGGATTCATATTCCAGTTCCACCAGCTTTTGCCCGAATTTACGGCCGTCGAAAACGTTATGATCCCGGCCCTCATCGCCGGAACCAAGCCGGCGCTGGCCGAGAGCAAGGCAAAAGAAATACTCGCCTTCCTGCATCTTGCCGACAGGATATCGCATAAGCCGTCCGAACTGTCCGGAGGCGAGAAGCAGCGAGTGGCCGTAGCCCGCGCACTCATCAACAATCCGGCCGTGATACTTGCCGACGAGCCCTCCGGCAGCCTCGACACGCAAAGCAAAACCGAGCTGCACGCCCTTTTCTTCGAGCTGCGCGACCGGATGGGGCAAACATTCGTGATAGTTACCCACGACGAACCCCTCGCCCGGCTTACCGATCGTATCATAAGGCTGAAAGACGGGATGGTGATATAGTAACGATTATCGCTCTTCCCCTTCTTCCCCTTCTTCCCCTTCTTCCCCTTCTTCCCCTTCTTCCCCTTCTTCCCCCAACCCTCTTTCCCTCCTGAAATCAGGCTTCCCGGTTGTCGCCGCCGGCTAAGAATAAGCGCTTGCGGCCCGCGGCGAGCGGCCCGGTTGTGGCAAAGGCCTCCCGTTAAGGCTCGGAAAACTTTTTATCTTTGCAGCAATAATAACTATTTATGAAATGAACATATCTTATCACTGGCTTAAACAGTATCTTGATTTTGATCTCAGCCCCGAACAAACGGCGGCTGTTTTAACGTCGATAGGCCTCGAAACCAAAGGGGCCGAGGAAGTGCAACTTATAAAAGGCGGGCTCAACGGCCTTACAACAGGCCATGTTCTTACATGCGAAAAGCATCCCGGATCCGATCATTTACATATTACAACCGTCGACGTCGGCGGCGACGAGCCGTTGCAGATTGTTTGCGGAGCCCCAAACGTGGCGGCCGGGCAAAAGGTGATCGCGGCCCTTGTGGGAACAACGCTTTATAAGGGCGACGAATCGTTCGTTATAAAAAAGTCGAAAATACGGGGCGTAGAATCGTTCGGTATGATTTGCGCCGAAGACGAAATCGGCGTTGGCAACAGTCATGAAGGCATAATCGTTTTGCCCGGCGATACCCCCACAGGCATCCCCGCCGCCGCCTATTATGGACTTGAGAGCGATTATGTGCTCGAGGTCGACATCACCCCCAACCGCGTCGACGCCACTTCGCACTACGGCGTGGCCCGCGACTTGGCGGCCCGATTGCGGCAAAGCAATACGCCGTGCGCGCTGAAGCTACCTTCGGTTGATCATTTCCGTATCGACCGCGCCGACGGAGGTATCGACATAAGAGTTGACAGCGCAGAGGCTTGCCCGCGGTATTCGGGCCTTACCATAAGGGGAGTAAGTGTGAAGGAAAGCCCCAAATGGATGCAAAACGCATTGACGGCGGTAGGGCTTCGCCCGATAAATAATATAGTGGATATTACCAATTATGTGCTGCACGAGCTGGGCCGCCCCCTCCACGCCTTCGACGCCGACAAGGTGAAGGGCAACCTGATAGTAGTTGCCCCGGCCGCCGCCGGAACCAAGTTCGTTACCCTCGACGGCCTGGAGCGCACCCTTAGCGATCGCGACCTTATGATATGCAACGCCGAGGAGCCCATGTGTATCGGCGGCGTATTCGGCGGCTTGGATTCGGGAGTTACCGAGGGTACGACAAACGTGTTTCTCGAATCGGCCAATTTTGATCCTTCGTGGATCAGAGGGTCGGCCCGCCGGCATGGGCTGAATACCGACGCCTCGTTCCGCTTTGAGCGCGGGCTCGATCCGAACGGAACCATATACGCCCTGAAGCGGGCCGCATTGCTCATCAAGGAGCTTGCCGGCGGCGAGATTTGCGGCGAGATTCGCGACGCTTATCCCGTGGAGGCCGCTCCATGGGAAGTTAATGTAAGGTGGGATAAGATTAATTCGCTTATCGGCAAGGATATTCCAGCTGCCGCAGTTCGCAGTATTCTTGATAGCTTGGAGATTGAGATTGCTGAAGAAACCCCCGACGGCCTCTCGCTCCGCGTGCCCGTTTACCGCTACGATGTGCGCCGGGATGTGGATATTGTTGAAGAAATCCTCAGGATATACGGATATAATAATGTTGAGCTGAGTGGGCAGGTGAGGTCGAGCCTGAGCTCCCCCACCGATGCCGACCGCAGCTATAAGGTGCGTAACATTATATCGGAACAGCTTTGCGGAGCCGGTTTCCGCGAGATAATGAACAATTCGCTTTCCCGCGCCTCTTATTATGAGGATCTAACCACCTGGCCGGCTTCCCGCGCCGTAATCCTCCAAAACCCTTTGAGCGCCGAGCTTAACTGCATGCGTCAAACTCTGCTCTTTGGCGGCTTGGAAAGTATTTGCCGCAACGAGAAGCGCAAGCATCGCAACCTGCGCCTGTTTGAGTTCGGCAACTGTTATGAATTTAATCCCCGCAGCTCGTCGGAAACAGGCAATGCGCTCGATTCGTTTGGCGAAGATTTCCGATTGGGATTATGGATTTGCGGCAATCGCGTGGAGAATCATTGGGCGCATCCCGAAGAGGAATCGTCGGTATACGAGCTCAAGGCTTACGCCATGAATGTGCTTGCCCGTCTCGGATTTAAGCGTTCGGCTATCGAGCTTGTTGCCTTTGAGAGCGATATTTACTCGGCCGGCCTCCAATTGCTGTCGGGCGGCGTTACGCTGGGCAGGCTGGGCGTTGTCGGGCAATCGCTACTGAAGGCAACCGGGATAGACGTAGAGGTATTCTACGCCGAACTGCTCTGGACAACCCTCATGGCCAAGGCTTCGCAACACTCCGTAACCTTTAGCGAGCTTCCCCGCTTCCATCTCGTACGACGCGACCTGGCCTTGCTGATCGACAAGCATATCAGCTTTGCCGAGATAGAGCGGATTGCTTTTGCCGGCGAACGTAAGCGGCTCAAGGAGGTTGTTTTGTTCGACGTGTACGAGGGGGGTAATTTGCCCGAGGGGAAGAAGTCGTACGCCGTAAGCTTCTATCTTTCCGATCCCGACAAAACGATGACCGACGTGCAAATCGACGCCATCATGGGACGCATCAGGGATAATATAACGAAGGAAACCGGGGCGGAGCTTCGTTAATGAAATCTTCAGAAATCAATTATTTAGATGGCAACCGGTAATTGCGAAAAGCAAACTTCAACAATCGAAGTCTGCTCTCGCAATTGCGTGAAAGCATCTCGACAATCGAAGTATGCTTAAGCGATTCACGGGGCATTTCTCGATAAATAATCAAACTTTGTAAGTACAGAATTTAGAATCATACATTAATAATATTAAGTATAACAACCAATGGGACGAGCATTTGAATATCGTAAAGCAAGAAAAATGAAGCGTTGGGGCAATATGGCAAGAGTGTTTACCAAGCTTGGGAAGGAGATCGCAATCGCTGTTAAAGCCAGCGGGCCGGACCCCGAAAGCAATCCGCGGCTTCGCATTTTATTTCAGCAGGCTAAAAAGGAGAATATGCCTAAAGAGAACGTTGAACGGGCTATTAAGAAAGCTACCTCCAAGGATTTTACCGACTACAAGGAGATGAACTACGAAGGCTACGGCCCTTACGGAATCGCCATATTCGTTGAAACTGCAACCGACAATACCACCCGCACCGTTGCAAACGTTCGGAGCTACTTTAACAAGCACGGCGGATCGCTTGGAACAACCGGCAGCCTCGAGTTCCTGTTCGACCATAAATGCGTATTCCATATCGTAAAAAAAGACGGCATGGAGCTCGAAGATCTTGAACTTGAACTCATCGACTACGGAGTAGATGAAATAGAAGAAGACGAAGGCGAGGTTATCCTCTACGGAGAGTTCGCACAAAATTCAGCTATCCAAAAGCATCTCGAAGAAAACGGATTTGAGATTAACAGCGCAGAGTTCGTTCGCATCCCCAACGACGTTAAAGACGTTACCCCAGAACAGCGCGAGCAAATCGAAAAGCTTCTCGACAAGCTCGAAGAAGATGAAGACGTTCAGAACGTTTTCCACAACATGAGCGAAGCCGCCGACTGAATGTCTTTAACCTACAACGATACCCTACAACGCCTCTACGCCTCCACAACGGTGTTTGAAACAGAAGGAGCTCCGGCATACAAGCCGGGGCTCGACGCCAGTCGCGACCTCGACCAACGGCTTGGCCACCCACACCGGTCGTATCAAACGATACACGTGGCCGGAACCAACGGCAAAGGATCCGTTTGCCACACCCTGGCAGCCATATTCCAACAGTCGGGATACCGAACCGGGCTGTACACATCGCCTCATCTTGTCGACTTTTGCGAGCGTATTCGAGTTGACGGCCAAACGATACGGGAAGAATTTGTTGTAGACTTTGCAGAGAAATACCATCCCGCCGACAAAACACCCAGATCCGTGTCATTCTTCGAGATAACTACCGCCATGGCGCTTGCATATTTCCGCGAAATGAAGGTCGATATAGCCATAATCGAAACCGGACTCGGCGGCCGCCTTGATTGTACCAACATCATCTCGCCAATACTAAGCATAATAACCAACATCTCGACCGATCATACCGACCTGCTGGGCGATTCGCTCGAAAAGATCGCAGCCGAAAAAGCCGGCATAATCAAGCCGAATACTCCGGTGGTGATCGGCAACGCGGAAACTGAGCCGGTAAAACAGGTATTTGTCGAGAAGGCAAGGCTGGAAGACGCGCCGATATTCTTTGCCGAAAAGATGCCGCTTACAAACCGCGTAAGCCGGAAGCGCGTTCCGGAATCCCACCTGCCCGTTTCATTCATCTACTCGAAAGATTACGGCAAGATTATTCCCACGCTCAACGGGCTACATCAGGCCCGGAACGCGCGAACCGTGCTCGCCGCCCTCCGGGTTATGGAGGATATGAACATCCTGCGGGAAAAAAAACTCTGCATAAACCCCAAAGCCGTGCCCGAAGCCTTTGCCGGCGTAACGAAAATAACCGGATTGCGCGGCCGGTGGGAAGAAATACGCTACATGAATCGCGATATAATTGTAGACATTGCACACAACGCCGGCGCATGGCAGTATATAGGACGCATGGCTTGCGAAATGATTGTGCCGTGTTTCCTCGACTTCGCCATCGTACTCGGCCTGTGCCGCGATAAAGACGTAGACGATATCATACAACATCTACCGAAAAACCTCAAATACTACTTTACATCCGCAAAAACCCCGCGAGCAATGCCCGCCCGGGAGCTCGCCTGCAAAGCCCAGGCCGCAGGTATCGAGGGTAAAGCATTCGCAACCGTCGACGAAGCTTTGCTCAGCGCGATTAAAGACGCCTGCGTCGACGGAGGAATACTCGTTAGCGGCAGCGCATACGTGGCAGGCGAAGCGCTATCGCTGCTCGATCGTTTGAGAAACAATACATGAACTTTAAATAACCCACAATCTTTTACCCGATGACACAACAACCGCTCGCACGATTAAGCGACTCAAAACTCGCACGATGGACGGCAATGCTCCTCGTTTCATTCACAATGATGTGCAGCTACTACATGTACGACGTTGTAGCCCCGCTCGAAGACATGCTAACCCGCGCCTTTGGCTGGACAACCGTTGAATATGGGCTGTTCAACAGCTCGTATAGTTTCTTCAACGTATTCCTCTGCCTGCTGATACTCGGAGGAATATTCCTCGACAAGATGGGAATCCGCGTTACCGGAACAATATGCTGCCTGCTCATGACCATAGGCGTGCTCATTAAAGCCATAGCCTTCTCCGAATGGCTCCCGGCCGACGGACATACGCGCACCTGGCTCGCAGCGCTGGGCTTTGCAGTGTTCGGAATGGGCGCCGAAACATCGTATGTTGCCATGAATAAAGTGATTGCAAAATGGTTCGCCGGCCATGAACTCGCCCTCGCCATGGGATTACAGGTAGCCCTTGCGCGAATAGGAACGGCCATAGCCCTCTCCGTAAGCCTGCCGGTGGCCGCGCGCTTCCAGACTGTGGCCGCGCCGGTATGGATAGGCGCCATGCTATTAATAACAGGTTCGCTCTCGTTCTTCGTATACTGCGCGATGGACAGGAAAGAAGACGGCCGCCATAACCCCGCATCATCCGCCAACCCCGAAGAAACATTTAAAGTAAGCGACATCAAGGCCGTAATAAGCAACCAGGGTTTCCGGTTGATAGCCATCCTTTGCGTGCTGTTCTACTCAGGCGTCTTCCCCTTCCTGAAATATGCCACGAAGCTTATGATATACAAATACGACGCCCCCGAAGCGCTGGCCGGAAGCATTCCCGCGCTGCTGCCGTTCGGAACCATAATCCTGACGCCGCTGTTCGGACGTGTGTTCGACTCTGCCGGTCGCGGCGCAACGCTTATGCTCATAGGGTCGACGCTTCTTACCGCCGTGCACCTGCTTTTTGCCATGCCATTCGGCAACGACTGGCGAGTGGCGATGGCAATAATGATACTGCTGGGAATATCCTTCTCGCTCGTGCCGTCGGCAATGTGGCCGGCCGTTGCACGAATCATACCGCAGCGACAACTCGGCACGGCTTACTCGCTCATATTCTATGTTCAGAACTGGGGATTGATGCTTGTGCCGGTCCTTATCGGATGGACAATCGACCGCTTTGCGCTCCGCCCCGGTCCATCTCCCTCATACGATTACACAATACCGATGCTTGTATTCGCCGGATTCGGACTTCTCTCGGTAATTACCGCATGGATGTTGAAGAAAGTCGACGCCCGCGAAGGATACGGACTTGAAAAGCCCAACATAAACCACTCATGATAAGCTTCCCAAACGCAAAGATCAACCTTGGCCTGCACGTTGTTTCCCGCCTCGCTTCGGGGTATCATGCAATCGAAACCATATTTTACCCCATCCCCCTATGCGATGCGCTCGAGATAACCCCTTCCGACGCCTTCACCTTCCGTCCTTCGGGCTTGAAACTCGAAGGGCCGGAGGCCGACAACCTTGTTGTGCGCGCCATGAGGCAACTGTATCCAGGCGAGCCGCCCCCCATCGCCGTCCACCTCCATAAAGCCATTCCATGCGGAGCCGGGTTGGGAGGCGGATCTTCCAACGCCGCCTTCATGCTGCGCATGCTTAATGAAACGCAGGAGCTACAATTATCGCTCGACGAACTGGAAAGTAAAGCCGCAACAATAGGAGCCGATTGCCCGTTCTTTGTTCGTAACCGCCCCGTATTCGCAACCGGCACGGGTAACATATTCGCTCCCATCGAACTGTCGCTGGCCGGCATGCGCATAACATTGGTAAAGCCATCGTTCGGAGTATCCACTGCCGAGGCCTATGCAGGCATAATCCCCCGCGAACCATTATACAATATTCGCGAAATAATAGATACCCCCGTAAGCAAATGGCCTGCATTATTGCATAACGATTTTGAGGATACGGTGATAAAAAGCCATCCTCAAATCGGGAAAATCAAAGATGCGCTGTATAAAGAAGGCGCATTATACGCCTCAATGTCGGGCTCCGGCTCCGCTGTTTACGGGATATTCGACAAAGAAACCAGCCTTCGGCGGCGATTCCCCGACTGTTTCGTGTGGGAAGGCGAACTTTCCTGAACGATACGCCGTACATATCCGGTTACCCAAGCCTCCCCACGCGCTTATAATCATACCTTCCGCGATCATTCCCATAGCAAGCGTTACCTCATTTGGCAAATATCCCCGCCGCTTCGCCGGCAGTATTTACAAAAAGTATCCTCCCGCGCCGGTTACTTTCGCGTATAAAGTCGCGAAGAGCCTTACTTTCAACGCCGGAATAGTCGCCTGTAATGGCTAACCTTATATTATAATTTGAACACATTTGCAATATTTCCCCGGCAACCCCGGTAGAAAGGTCGAAGAAACTGCCGGCAACGTTCTCCCTCCTTATAATAATAGCCGATGAATTATATGCAAACAAAAGGCCGGGCGCATCGTTTATGTCATTAATAAGTATATTATCGTCGACTGTTTCTACTATATTATCCGGATGATGTATTATTTCCACTCTTTAACTTTCCTGTATTATTCAATAAATATATATTGCAAATATAAATAAAATACCCTGCATGTTTAAATATCGAGCGCTTGATTATCGAATAAAATACCATACATCAAGCGCAATATCCGTAAGATAATCGCCCACCCAAGCCATATTATCGCATAACATACCAATATGGGCGCGCCACCTTTGCATATTCGCGCGCCATATTCAAAGGCGGCCGCGCCATATATGCAAGTGGGCGCGCCATGTTCGCAAGCGGGCGCGCCACATACGCAAGTGGGCGCGCCATATTCAAAGGTGGGCGCGCCACATTAGTATATTATGCGCATAATATAGCAATAGTATGCGATGATTATACCTTTATGGCGCCTTAATATCCCATATATTATCAATCAAGGTGAGCAGTTCGCCGCGTGAAATATGCTGTTGGAATGTAAATACCAAACTGTTACAAGGAATATATTAATATGTATTATATTTAACCGTAGACGGTCGTTTAACAGGAAATATATATCTTTGCGTATAAGGGAATGATATCAATTGCTGAATATCGAGTTACTAAGGAAAGAAAACCGCATAATAACGACGCAAACAAACGGAGCATTTACATTTATAGAGATACATTATGCTTAAAACAGCAAAGAAAGAACATATAAGAAGATGGGTTGTGGCCGGATATGCCGCAATTATTACAATAGTTGCCGTAACATTAGCATATATAGCAGGCGTGTTGTGGCGGATGCCACGCGAAGAAAGCAGGTCAGACGAGCCACTGGAGAAAGCAAAGATAGTATCCAACGCAATACTGCTGCTATATGAGTCGGAAGCTAAAACATTATCGCTCATCGCATCAGGCAATGTTGACCAGCTGCCCGACATGTTCGACGGCGCGCACTACCAAATATCAAGCCAATTACAGTCGTTGAGGCGCCTCGCATCCGATTCTTCATCGCTTACCCGGCTTAATGAGATCGAATACCTGCTGAAAGAGAAAAAAGACAATACATATAAGCTTATCATAAGCGGCAGGGAGCGCGAGCGGCTGATGTCAAAAACATTTGAAGAGGAGATGAGGGCCAAGCGCGACCTTATAAAGATCCCCGAATTACAAATACTGAACGAAAGCCAAACCACCGACACTATTATCGTACAAAGGCAAAGTAAAAACTTCTTCAGGCGACTTGCAGAGGCGTTTATACCCGTAAAGTCGGATACTGCCATAAGCGTCAACACAATAAATACGCAACATATCGACTCGCTGCTTAGGGATTACGACCCCAACCTTGCAGTTGCCGAAGCCCTTATCCGTCTCCAGAACACTATTATCGTACGGCGCGACGCATTAAACCGCCGCCTTACTCTTGAATCTCGCGATTTACTTGCAAATAACAGCATGATAACAACGCGCATCCACAACATATTAACCGATATAAAATATGAAAAGAACCGCGAAGTATCCACCCTCGAAGAAGAACTCCAGGTATTCATCGACAGAAGCATAAAAGATCTTTCAATAATAGCCATAGTTTCGCTTGCCATAATCCTGGTCTTCCTGTCCATAATCCTAAGGGAGATAAATAAGGCGCGTGAGTTGCGCCGCCGCCTTGAAGAAGCCAGGCTGAAAACGGAGAACCTGCTTCTTGGCCGCGAGCGACTTATGCTGATGATAAGCCATGATATACGCGCCCCTTTATCGTCGATATTAAGTTCTGTTGAATTGTTGCGCGACAGCAATATCAATGTTAACCAGAAAGTATTTGTAGATAACATGTCGATATCGGCAAGTCATACCCTGTTACTTGTCAATGATTTGCTCGACTTCCACCGTCTCGACTCCGGCAAGATGGAAATCAACCTTCAACCCTACTCCATCATTGCATTAATCGAGGAAATATACGCCGGGTTCAAGCCCCTTGCCGACGCCAAAGGGCTAACCCTTGCGCTTGAAGCCGGAGGAATAAGCGGCGGACTGCGCTGTATGTGCGACAAGATGCGCATAAGCCAGGCGATAGGCAACCTGTTGTCGAACGCCATAAAGTTTACTCCCCGCGGCTCCGTTACGCTTCGCGCGGCAACCGAGGCCATAGCCGGCCATGATTCGGTCAATCTATCCGTATCAGTTATAGACCAGGGCCCCGGCATATCCAAACTGGAGCATGAAAATATCTTTAACGAGTTCGCACGCCTGGAGAACAGCGGGTCAACCGAGGGTTTCGGCCTTGGCCTCTCGATATCCCATCGCATTATCACATTAATGCAAGGCGCCATCACGCTCGACAGCGATTCAGGAAAAGGATGTTGTTTCAATGTTATACTGCCATTAAGCGTGGCCCCCGCTGAAACATCAAAAGCGCCCGTAGATATTAACCGTGGCATAAGTCCCAGTATGAACTGCTTGATAATAGACGACGACGCCATCCAGCTTAAGTACGCCGCGTCTGTAATAAAGCGCCGGGGCGTAAACGCCGTATCATGCCCCGATCCTCACAAAGCTCTGAGCCTCCTGAGCATTGCCACCTTCCACCTTATCATAACCGACATCCGCATGCCCGGTATCGACGGCCGAACGCTGCTTAATAAAATCCGAACGTCGGGCATTAAGGGGATGGACGCGGTACCTGTCGCGGCCATGTCGTCGGACGCATCAAGGAGCAGGGATGAGTTTATCAGGGAAGGCTTTGCAGATTACCTTACCAAACCCTTGTCTTATCAATCGCTAACCTCTCTTCTGCGCGCCGTATTCCCATCGTTATCGCCCGATGCGGATACATCGGCGGGCGATGTTGCCAAAGCCGGCGGTGAAGTGGATGTAAGCGCCGTTACTTCGTATGCAAGCAACGATGAAGAGGCGAAAATGATGCTCAATCTATTCGTAAGTGAAACGACCAAGAACGTAGACCTTCTGCATAAAGGATTAAAATCGAACGACAGAGTTCTTGTGTCGCGCACGGCTCATAAGCTTATCCCGACGCTATCAATGCTTAATAAGACCGAAATAGTAGATATGCTCGTAACATTAGAGCAAAACGATCGGAAGATGTTCCAGGCTATCTGGAAACAAACGGTTGAAGATTGCATTAAAAGCATAAGGTTGATCGTAGAACATGTGAAACTTATGGCATGATTCCCCGCCTGTGGAATTGTTCTACACGCAGGGTATTGAGCGATTAAAGGCGTTATATTGAAATGCTATTGATATACAATGCGATACAACAATGGGGAATCGTCTGGAAACTTTGGCATGGTATTCGCATATAAGTAGGCATGTATTTCTACATTTAGCCGTTAGAACAAAACCCATATAACTATTTAATGGAAAAAAGCGTCACATGATTTTTAGAATTCGATTATTTATTTAATTAAGAGAGGCTGTCTCTGTTTGAAGAGACGGCCTCTTGCTTTTCCTTATGGTTGAAGTATGCGGTGCAAGCGCCAAGTTGAAGTCGCCATACAAAGCTTATCGCAAAAAAATAAAGGGAGCCGGCGTATTGAACAGCCGTCTCCCTTCTGAGGAAGATATATCTATTACCGTTTAATCCTTAATGAATTTCCAGACATAAGCCGAGATTGCCGCTCCCAGTAACGGAGCTACGATAAAGACCCAAAGCTGAGTAAGGGCAGCTCCTCCCTGGAATATCGCAGGGCCTATGCTTCTTGCCGGGTTAACCGACGTTCCTGTAATCGGGATACACACAATGTGCGCCAAAACAAGCGTTAATCCGATAGCTAATCCTGCAACATTACCGGCCCCTTTCTTAGGATCGGTTGAAGCAAGTACAACGAGTACGAAAATAAACGTGAATACCGCTTCGGCAATAAAGGCTTGTGCAAGCGTTCCTTCGGCGTATCCGTTTGCTCCGGTTTGGGTAGGTCCGCCGTTACTGCCTGTTGATACGAGTGCGAACAGTATGGCTGATCCGATAATGGCGCCGAGTATTTGTGATATCATATAGAATGAGGCTTCTTTACCGCTCATCTTTCCCGACAGAAACACTCCTAATGTAATGGCCGGATTGATATGACATCCCGACACATTGCCGATTGTATACGCCATAGCGATAACCGACAGCCCAAATGCCAATGCTACGCCAATGGTTCCGGTACCTTGTCCGACGATTCCGGGAGCTGCGCCGGCAAATATTGCGCTTCCGCAACCCATAAGGACTAATACCATCGTTCCAATTAATTCTGCTAAATACTTTTTCATGTTGTTTGAAGTTTAAAGTAACTAAATGATTTAATTATTAGAGTAATAAATAAATTAACAATATATCTTTCCATTAATATTACAAGGCTTAATACCACTTAAACCGCTTCATCCCTACAATAAAACACAGTATCCCAAACGAAGAAAGAGCTACGGTGGGCGTTAATATCTCCATCCATCCCGCCCCTTCATTGAATATGCTCCGGATACCGTCGGCCATTGCCGTGAGAGGTAATAGGCGGATAAAACCTAAACTCCATTCAGGGAAGTTATGATAGCTGAAGAATATCCCCGAAAGAATCATCATGGGCATCTGAACCGCGTTGATTAGCCCCGTACCTACCTCGGTTTTAGGCGTACGGCTCGATATTAGTATCGCAATGCCAGCAAATGCGAGGTTACCCGACAGATATAGCGTTACCAGCGCCGCAATATTACCTTGAATACTTATCCCAAATATGATGTATGCGAAGAAGATCAGGATTAAAGCTTCGGCAAAGTTCATGAATGTCCTGACAGTCATCAGCGATATGAGGTAGTTCGACTTCTTCATGGGCGTTGCCACCATCCGGCGGAGGAGTTTCTGCGATCGGCGTTCGATAATGGCGTAGCTAACTCCCCACATCATTGAACCCATCATGCCGAATGCAATCAAGCCCGGGATAAGAAAGTCGATATATCTTACTCCTTTAAGCGTTATAGGTTGAACGGTGGAGATGGCATCAGGCGAAGGCGACGCCGGATGTTGCAACATCGCCGACAGCTTCATGTATACCAACTGCGCCTGCGAGTTATGCGGGTCGAAATGATAGCGTAATGTTCCGATAGAATCGCTTATCATGATGTCGGCTTCGCCGCGTTTGAGCGATACAATGGCTGATCGCAAGTCGGAACGTACGAAGTTGAACTCGGTATTGCCCAAAACATCGTCGTTGATCTTCCATATAACGGCGGGCTTTTTCTTGTATTCGCCCTTTACTCCGCGCTCATTCAGGATTGAATCGAGAGCGGTTGTGCGTTCGGATATTATCAGTACCTGGAACTTCTCCTCGGTTTTCTGCGTGAAGGCTAAGCCTAATCCGATTGATATCAGTACGGGGAAGACGATTCCCCAGAAGAGCGTTTCGGGTTCGCGGATGGTTTCGAGCCATACCATGCGGATTAACTCGATGAGCTGGCCGGTGCGGAAGCGACTTTTCATGCGTTGTTCTCCCTACTGTTATTATCGTTCAAGGTTTTTCCCGTGAGATTGATGAATAACTCGTCGAGGTTGCGGGAGTTATCGTCTAAAAGGTCGGCGAGTTTTCCTTCTTTTATTATCAATCCTTCGTCGATTACCACTATATGATCGCATAGCGTTTCGGCTTCTTCCATATAGTGGGTGGTAAGTATAAGGGTTGTCGCGCCCTGTTCCTTCAGCGAGCGGAGGATGTTCCAGAGGTCAAGGCGGGAGTGAGGGTCAAGTCCTGTGGTAGGCTCGTCGAGGAAGAGGGTGCGGGGCTTGTTCAGCAGCGAAACAGCTAAGGCTAAGCGTTGCTTCTGGCCTCCCGACAGGGTTCCTACCAGCGCTTTACTCTTCAACTCGAGGCCTGTAAGCGATAAAACCTCGCTGATGCGGGCGCCGTCGGCGTTGTTAAAGAAAGAAGCAAACAGTCTTAGCGTTTCGCGTACGCTCAGTTTCTCGGCGAAGCGCGTTTCCTGAAGCGATATTCCTATCGAGTGGCGCAGCTCTCGCTCGTGGCGCTTCCAGCGCTTGCCTTCTATCAGGATGTCTCCGGCGTCGGGCTTCTGCAATCCTTCCATCATCTCCACGAGAGTTGTTTTGCCGGCGCCGTTAGGGCCGAGGATGGCAACGAACTCTCCGGGGTTTATTGCAAGGGATATGCCCTTTACTGCCTGTACATTCCTGAATGTCTTTACAACATTCCGTACCTCTATTTGAAGCATATGTATTATTTAACCGGAAGGTGCATCATGTATCTTTCGATAATTGATGCAATTTCATGAGGGGGATGCTTGTGTATAAGGCGAACATGGGGACCGTCTTCAGAAGGTGTCCATGTGTTATAGCCGCTTTCACGCACGTTTATCCGCCCGCGCTCGCAGTTGAAGTAGTCGCCGTAGCCTTTTATTGCAACGAGTACGGCGGTTTGATCCCAGCTCATGCGCCCGTCGAAGTCGCCTTCGGCAAGGCAGAGCGAGTAGGTATCCTTTATGGGACTGTTTTCTATGCCCGGCGCTGCAATAAGGCGCTTGCCTGTAAGGATCTTCTCGCCTATTTCGAGGCCGCTGAATATTATTTCGGAGGGCCATTCGGCAAACACTTTTACGGATGCGGCCGAATCTACGCGCACATTATACTCGCTGCCTTCGGGAAATGCCCCGGCCATCGACACGAGGCGCTTTACTTTAGCGGCTACAAGCGACCGTCCGTCGAGCGAACTGTACTGGTCGGGCGCGCTTTCGAGCAGGTTGCGCATGTTGGTAAGGAATCCGATGGTGCATATTGTTACGCTTGCGTCGGGCTGCGACGAGAGTATGCGGCGATACAGGGTTACGGCGTTGTCGGCTTCCGATGTTTTGGGGGCGGAATGGGGATATCGCGCGGGGAGAACCTCGGTCCATTTCACCTTATGCCAGTCGCCCATGTCGGCAGAGGGGCCTTTCGGCGCGCCAAGCGGTATGTCGGGGCGGTTAAAGTAGTGGTTTATCACGCTGATGCAGGGTATTACCAGCTCGTTTGCGTTCGACGACGCTACGGCCAGTATGTTTACCTCGCCGCTGTCGGCAAGCGCGTGCATAAGGGCCATGGCTCCAACGTCGTCAAAGTCGGGTCCGAGGTCGGTATCCAGTATTATATTGACTGGGGCTGGCCTTGTTGCGCACGATATTGCTATAAGGCCGAGCATTAGCAGCATGATATATTTCTTCATCTTATGAAACCTTTTGTTGATTGTTTTCCATTTCTGCAAAGGTATATAAAGAATATATGAATAACTAATGCCTTATGGCGGGGCCGTTTGCCGTTATTATGCGGGCAAGCGGCTGCGGGTATTTGGATAATTTGCCTTACAGGCTTGCGGATCAGGCGCGTTCTGTCAATTAAACGGGTGTTGTTATCCAAATAATATGCAATGTTGGGGCGGCGATGTTGCATAAAAAAGGGGCGTCTTTCCAAAGATGCGCGCGGCATATTGCCGGTTGCAGGCTCAAAAAGGCGCCCTTTCAGGAGTGTTACCATGAATTACTTCACGGGTTGCGGTCTAATGCTGCGAAGCTTTTTACTTTGAAATTGAGTGTGTATTCACTTTATGTATAAACAAAATATGCTTCCGGAAGATTGTTTTTTACCCGATAATCAAACTATATATCTGGCTGAACGGTCCCTTTATGCCTCTTTTGTTTTCCCACCGCATCGAGCAGTAAAATGTTTTACCGAAATCTTCGGGCGGGAAGGTTATAACGAAGGGCGAGGCGGTATCAAATTCCGAGTTAATCAGCTTTGTATAGTCGTTACCGGGGTTCGCAGGGAGCACGGCCCAGCGTATTTCGGCCCCGTGCATGCCTCGCGGCTTTCCCCTTCTCCTTGTTGTCCCGTCGAAATACCGTATTTCGATAACGCCAAGGCCTTTGCGGACGAGTACTGCAATGGGAGTTGTTGTTGGTTCGGGCGATGGCGTGCGGATTGCGTCGTAAATGGGGAAGCCCATCTCTACAAGGTCGACCGATGTTGTTAGGGGGTGGTGCTTGATAAATGCGTACAGGGCCCGGTGTAAAGGTTCGAATACTTTAATGGCGTCTTTAAGTCGTTTGATCTTAATGGGCGTTCTCAGCGCGTCGTCCAACCATTCCAGAAACGCTGTGTCGAACTCGTCGAACGATTGTTTGTAGGTTATGTCGAGCCATTCCTCTTGCGTTTCGGCCACATGTGGCGTTACGGCCTGATGTTCTGTTACGGGCGTTGCCGCTTCGTCATGATTTGCGTCGCTTTCCTGTTGTTTCGCCTCCCTTTCGCCTACCGAAGGCGGATCAACCTCTTCGGTCGACGGGGCAAACCCGTATTTCTTCCTTACAGGAGCAGTGTTTATGTATGTCCACGCCTGCTTTGCGCGCCGGTGCTTCTCTTCGTAAGAACCGGAATACCAGTGTTTCGTAACTGTGTTCATAACGATTGAAATTCAAATGAATTTAATACTGTGAGAATTATTTATGATATATTTGTTTATGCGACCCGTCCGGCGGGGCCGCTTCCGCCTTTTTAAACTCTACCTATGCTTTCTTAAACTTTAACCTGCGCAAGGTTATTTCATTATTGCCTTTTGTATTATGCTGCAAAGATAGCGTTTGTTTTTTTAATCTTCCAATAGCGAAACGCCATATTATATGGTTTTTTATCCAAACCATGGGGTTTATTGTACGAACCCCCTGTGTTTGGAGTACGAAACATGTTTTTTTATTTCGTATTATACCATGTTCAAGGCGTAATTTCCATAATTTATGATATGAATATGGCTATAATGGCGGTTGCATTTACAGGATTGCGTCGCCACCCCGATGTTTTATCGCATACTGTTGCAATATGGGGCCGCCATATTGCTGTGTGGGCGCGCCATATTGTAAAGTGGGCGGGCCATGTTTGAAAGTGGGCGCGCCATATTGCTGTGTGGCCGCGCCATGTTTGAAAGTGGCCGCGCCATATTGCTGTGTGGCCGCGCCATGTTGTAATGTGGGCGCGCCATGTTGCCATGTGGCGGCGCCATATTGGTACAGTATTCAATAGATATAATAACTGTACGCGCGTACCTTATATTATATACATGCGCTGTATGGGCAGGATGATGCAACGGGGTGCTATGATTATTTGTATATTTGCAGTATTATAAATCTTTAATCGTACTGTTTTATTATGGAAACAAGTAAAAGTATTCTGTTAACGTGCTTATTTGCAGTCTTGTTTTTCTCGTGTGAGAAGAGGGAGAGCGAGGATTGCGAGGTTACAGGCTATATGTACAGGGAAGAAGGCAAGTGGGTTATCACTTCACTGCCTCCGGGTAGCAAGTACAGCGAGGGGCCTAATTACCATTATGTGAAAGATTACGCCGTAACATTGCAGCCCGGCGACGTGACAATGGTATATGCCTGCGGGGAATGTTACTGGAAAAAGCATGGTGTTGAGTTATCGACGGCGCCTCGCGATATTTACATCAAAGACCTTGTGTTTCTCGACGAGGGGGATATGATAATTAAGGACTTGACGGCTACTATATATTACGACGACGATGCTGATCTGTGGAGTATCAGGCGCGAATACGGGGACGAACCGGGCAAGGTAGACGTATACAGGATAAGGAATATGCGGTCGGTTTTAATATATAGTATTTCCAGTTCAAGCTATACTCTGGGCGAACATACAGTTAACGGCTCGTGTTTTCGCATAAATCCGAAGCATTCGGTGCAAAAGGGGTATACATATTATGATATGTATCTCACCGGATCTAAACCTGTTTTGCACAACGGCGCTCCATAACGCGGATAACCGGGCATAATTAACCGCCGCTTCAGGCATATCAGTTGCGCATTGATGTAGGAAAGTCTGGATACTGATCCGTATATTTGCAAACAATTATGAAGTTATATTTGCAAACACATACGGATACGCCGTCGATACTGCTCATTTATACGGGCGGAACTATCGGGATGATGGAGAATCCCGGTAATGGGGCCCTTGAACCATTCGATTTCGGTCATTTGGAATATAATATGCCGGAGCTGAAGAAGCTTGGGTATACGGTTAACGCCCATGAGTTCACGCCGCCTGTTGATTCGTCGGACATGGGTCCCGGCGGTTGGCGCGAAATTGTTAAGATCATCAGCAATGAATATCATCGTTACGACGGGTTTGTAGTACTGCACGGCACCGATACGATGTCGTATACGGCGTCGGCCCTGAGTTTTATGCTTGAAAACCTGGGGAAGCCGGTGATATTTACGGGTTCTCAGCTCCCGATCGGCATGTTGCGCACCGACGGTAAGGAGAATCTGATAACGGCCATCGAGATTGCGGCCGCCCAGGATAACGGCCGGCCGGCCGTACCCGAAGTATGCATCTTTTTTGAGAACACTTTATTCCGCGCCAACCGTACGCGCAAGGTGAATACGGATAATTTCAACGCATTCCGCTCGTATAATTATCCGCCGCTTGCGTATGCGGGCGTTAACATCAGGTATGATCGGCAGCACATTTACAGGCCGGCGCTGCCAAAGCCTCTGCGCGCGCATTATTCTCTCGACAGTAACATTGCGGTATTGAAGCTTTTCCCCGGCATATCGCCTGCCACGGTTCAAAGCATATTGAATATTGAAGGATTGAAGGCAGTTGTGATGGAAACCTTCGGAAGCGGCAACGCGCCAGGCGACGAGTGGCTGGTTAATATGCTTAAAGCGGCGGTCGACGGCGGCACAGTTATCGTAAACGTTACGCAGTGTATGTGCGGAACGGTAGAGATGCGGCGGTATAACGCCGGTCGCAGCTTGCTTGAAGCGGGCGTTATCAGCGGATATGATATCACAACCGAGAGCGCGCTTACGAAGCTAATGTTCCTGTTTGGTCAAGGTATGAGCGCAAGCGAGGCGAGCGAGCACATGAAATGTTCGCTTATAGGCGAAGTAACCGTTATTTAATGAAAAGAAACATCTATGATATTGTCATTTTTAAGCTTACGTAGCGGCAGCCTGGGCAATTGTTACCTTCTCGGGACTGAAGATTACGGCATAATGATCGACGCCGGCTTGAGCGTAAGGGAGGTTAAGCAGATTATGCTGGAGCGTAACATGGCGTTTCCCGGTTATATCGCCGCGGTACTTATCACTCATGATCATATAGATCATATAAAGGCGGCGGGGGTTCTTGCCGATAAGGTAGGCATTCCGGTATACGCCACGGAGGATGTTCATTCAGGCATCAGGCGCAATCATAAGATCAGGCTGATACCTGCCGATAAGCGTATAATTATTGAGAAAGAGGTAACGTTCCATGTTCGCGATTTTGCCGTAACACCATTTGAGGTTCCTCACGACAGCGCCGATAATGTAGGCTTCCTGATAGAATGTTTCGGCCGCAAGTTTGCGTTTATAACGGATATAGGTCATATAACTCCCACGGTAAGCAGTTATGCCTGTCGCGCGAATCATCTTATAATAGAGGCCAACTATCATAAGGGGATGCTGGAAACGGGAATTTACCCTCAGAGGTTAAAGAATCGGATTGCCGGAAAGAAGGGTCATTTGAGCAACCAGGATGTTGCCGCCTTTCTTGCCGCCAATTATAATCCCCGTCTTAAGGATATATGGCTATGCCATTTGAGCGGCGACAATAATCATCCTGAGCTTGCTCGCAAAACAGTTGGCGATTCGCTGTACGAAACAGGGGTTCGCGTAAATAAAGACGTATCGTTACATGTGCTTAACCGTACAACCGCAACGGGAGAGTGGACCTGGCGTTTGGATGTTTGAGCTTTCGGCGCGGCGTTGTATCAGAGTCGGATCTTGAAAGTGCGCCGGTGATGTTCGGTCAGGCCGTGTTCTATTACGGTTTTCCGGTGTTCGATGGTTGGGTATCCTTTGTTTTTGCTCCATTTATAGAGAGGGAAGTCGGCGCTTAGTTGTTTCATGTAGTCGTCCCTGTAAGTTTTTGCGAGTATGGATGCCGCGGCGATGCTCATATACTGTGAATCGCCTCGAACAACGGTTTTATATGGCACGCCGGGATATGGTTTGAAGATATTTCCGTCGATAATAAGATGTTCGGGCCTTACTTTCAGCAAGTCGATGGCGCGGTGCATCGCAAGGAAGGTAGCATGCTGGATGTTCATCTCGTCTATTTCGGCGGTAGAAGCGGCTCCTACGGCCCATGCAATTGCATTGTCTTCTATAACATCCCGCAATTTGTATCGCATGTTATCGCTAAGTAGTTTGCTGTCGTTAAGCTCATCGCAACGAAACGACGGAGGGAATATCACGGCGGCCGCATAAACGGGGCCTGCAAGCGAACCTCTTCCCACTTCATCACATCCTGCTTCGAGGACGTTGGGGACTAAATAAGGAATAAGAGATGATTGTTGGTCTTTCATTTGCATAAAGTCTTGTTATTACATTTGTAAGATTAAAAATTAAAGAGATGAATATACTTGAATTAATATACGAATTTTATCCCAAGGGCTCCGCGTCTGGCGAGATACTGATATCGCACAGTCGCGACGTTACGGCAAAAGCGCTGGAAATAGCCGGCCGCCATCCTCAAATGAACATCGACATTCGCTTTGTCGAAGAAGCCGCCATGCTGCACGACATCGGTATATACCTCTGCCATGCTCCCGAAATAAGCTGCCATGGGGATGCCGGGTACATCTGTCACGGCTATCTTGGCGCCGACATTTTGCGCAGTAAGGGATTGCACCGCCATGCTCTTGTGTGCGAACGCCACACAGGCTCTGGTATAACGTTGGAGGAGATTAAATCGAGAAACCTCCCTGTTCCTCAACGCAACATGCTTCCCGTCTCGATTGAGGAACAGTTGATATGCTATGCCGATAAGTTTTTCAGTAAAACCGACCTTGGCCGTGAAAAACCCTTCGACAAGGTTATTAAAAGCCTGTCGAAGCACGGCGGAGATACGCTTGATCGTTTTCATAAGATGCACATTCTTTTCGCATGATTATTGATTTAAAATCTCAACGCCTCCAGTTTGCAAGAATAATTATCGCAGCTTGAGGCGGAATAAGCCAGAACCCCGACGCCGGATCAACTGCGCATCCAGGCGCCGACAGTATCAGCAGCCCATATCCGAGCCATAACGGGAGCGGTTCGCCAACTTTCTTTATATAGCAGTGCATCATTGCGCCGAGAAACATGCAGAATACTCCGCAAACAAGGAACCATAATGAGAGTGCGCGCACAATATTGCCTCCTATACCGTTCCAGATTCCGTCGCTAATGATTGCAGCGAAGTGTTCGCCGCCTAATAGTATTGCAAGCATAGTGTGTATTATGCCTGTGAGTAACATCAGTATACCGCTGAGTTGCCATAGTTTGATCGATCGTTTGTTTGCCATCTTCATTTGAGCTGTGTGATTCTGAAAGCAAATTAAGAAATAATTCTCAAAACCGAAAAATAACTTGGCGAATAATCTGCACAAAGATTTTGCATGAGTTCCGATAGCATATCTTTAATCAAACAATAGCAATTGAATTATTTTAATATCTTTGCCCTATTCCAAACATTATAATTTAATACAGTAATATGAAAAGAAGAGATTTTTTATCAAGCACCGCCTTAATAGGCGCAGGAATACCGCTCGGAATGGCCCCCGCCATCACATCATGCAGCGGCGGATCAACATCAACGGCTGAAGCAGCCCGCACCTATACCCCCGAAGAACTCGGCATGTACTCGTTTATCGACGTAGCCCCCGACGGCAAACCGCTGAAAGCCGCCCTGGTCGGCTGTGGAGACCGCGGAACAGGCGCGGCAACGCAGTTCCTCAAGTCAGGACCCAACGTGTCGATCATCGCCCTTGCCGACATCTTCCCCGACAGGCAGGCAACTTGCCGCAAGGTGTTAAAAGAACGATCGAACAACGAAGTACCCGACGCTAATTGCTTCCTCGGATTCGACGCATACAAAAAAGTACTCGAAATGCCGGAAATAGAAGTCGTTCTTCTATGCACCCCAACCCATTTCCGACCCGAACACTTTAAAGCGGCAGTCGAAGCAGGCAAGCATATATTTATGGAGAAACCATGCGCCGTTGATCCAACCGGAATACGCACCGTAATAGCCGCCGCAAAAACCGCCTCTACAAAGGGACTCACCGTAGTAACAGGCAATCAGCGCCGACACTCCCGCGCATACTGGGAAGCATTCGTGCAGGTACGCAACGGAGCAATCGGCGACATCGTGTCAGGATCCGCACACTGGGATCAGGGAGCATGGTGGAACAAACGCAAACGTCCGGAGTGGAGCGACATGGAATATTGCATCAGAAACTGGTTTAATATCAAGTGGCTTAGCGGCGACCATATCCTCGACCAGGCTATTCACAACATCGACATCGTTACATGGTTCATGGGAATGCGGCCAATAAACGCCGTAGGATTCGGAGGACGCGCCCAACGACTGACAGGCGACATCTTCGACTTCTTTAGCGTTGACTACTACTACGAAAACAACCGCAAAATGCTTACAACCGCACGGCAAATCGACGGATGCAACGGCAACGTCTCCGAACAGGTATACGGAACAAAAGGTATGTTCACCACCCGAAGGATAGGCGAACGCGAAGGCGCGCGGCTCGAAGATTACAACGGCAATATCATCTGGGCCTACGATTATAAAGGCAAACCCGAAAAAAATCATTACGACCAGGAACATATACACCTCGTAGAATCAATCCGCCTCGACAAAAAGATCAATCAAGCCGAAGACCTCGCCTACTCAACCCTCGTAGCAATACAGGGACGCGAAGCAGCCTACACCGGCAAAGTCGTAACCTGGGATGAGATCATGAGCTCCAGCCTGCGGTACGGCCCCGAAACCTACGCGCTCGGCCCAATCCCCGATTATAAGGAAGGAATAGCGCCGCAACCGGGCAAAGCCCCCGATGCGCCAGTTATGTAAGGCCGTCTTACAGTAGAATTGCAAAAAAAACGCCGGGTAATTACTGTCCGGCGTTTCTTTTGCTATTCGGTAAAGCCCCAGGCTATTCCGCAGACCCTATCCTCTCGATTTCCTCGCCTGTAAGAAACGAACCGTTGCTAATCGCAATGGTATGCCTGAATGTAACCGACTCTCCGGGGCCAAGCTTCAATAAAAACAGCGGAGCAGAAGGATCGAACACCCTGCTCCCCATATTATTCGTTGCAAACAACCCATATCCGCGAGCATGCGAATGAGCCGGGTAACCCGGATTATCCCGATGGTCGATAATAACGATCGAAACAGGCTGTCCGTTCTTCTCCGCCGACAGGCTAACCCAGCGCGCAGGCTTCCCCCACACGTCGCCCTTCTCCAGCCCGTCGCTATTGCGGTATACGCCGTTAACGCCATCGTTATTCATCTGCGGAACGGAGGTAGGATTGCCGCGCGCGTCGAGAAAAATGTCGGGACGGTCAGACGGTTCCTCAAAGGCGCGGTCAACGCGGATCGCTATCAGGCCTTCCTTATTGTCGGTAAACGTAACCGAGTCGATCGCAGTGAGGCGCACCGTATGATCTATGATACGCAGGTTTGACGCGCCGCGAAAAACATAGCTCGTTTCAGACGCAAGGATCGCGCGGCCCGTATGATCAACCCAGTTGGCCCCAACAACAAGCCTCCCCTGGCTCCCGCCGCCGCTCGCCTCTATTATACGGGTGTGGCGAACCGATCCGAAGGCATGTTTCCTGTCTGCCGGGACGGCATAGGAGTTATTCCAGAAGTCCAGGCCGTTTATATCGCCAAAATTGAACCATAATCCCACATGATGGGGGTGATCAACCCGCTCCCCCTGGCGAGGATCGAGCGGGAAGCCCCTTGTAACTACCGTTCCGGATGCCGTATAGATGGGATACAATACCGGCTTTTCCAGATCGTCGGGATAAATGTACGAGGTGAACATCTCGCCGTCGAACATCACGTCTACCCTTTTCCCGGCCTCGTTAACCGTAAGCGTTACGCCATGGCGGGAGCATCCCGCGGCGGTAAGCAAGGCAATGGCGGCAATCATTATCGTTCGCATAACATTATATTTTTTCGGGTAAAAGGTACGGGGAGCGATATTTACGCGTAAGCATGCCGTTGGCATCCTCGTCGCCTATGAAACATTCGGCCACCGGGTCGAACGTAAGCTGCCGGCCCAGGCGGTAAGATATGTTACCCAGGTGCGCAAGCGCCGACGAGAGGTGTCCGCTCTCCACCGGGCCGTTCTGCAAGCTCATGTCGCGGGCGCGGATGGCGTCGAACCAGTTGCGGAAGTGCAGCGTAAACTCGTCGGCCGACGTACGCGAAGGCCCCTTCTCCCGCTTCTCGCCCAGATATGTTTCATAGGTGTCATAACCCTTGATAACCATGTATCCCTTATCGCCGTAGAACAGGTTGCCCACCCCGGCCCCATCCTCAAGGTTGGTACACCAGTTGCGAACCTCGAACTGTATTATTTTCTTCTCCCGCGGATAGTGGTAAATGGAGGTTTGCACCTCCGGAACCTCCTTGCAGTCGTCCCAAAGGAACTTGCCGCCCATCGAGGTTATCCTTTCGGGCAATCCAACGCCCAGTCCCCAAAGGCAAAGGTCGGTTTCGTGGATTCCCTGGTTCCCAACGTCGCCGTTACCATAGTTCCAGTGCCAGTGCCAGTTGTAATGCACCAGGTTACGCGAGAAGGGCGCCATTGGGGCCGGCCCGCACCAAAGGTCGTAGTCCAAACCCTCCGGAACGTTCGATATACCCCGGTTGCCAATGTCGGGACGCCAGCGGTACACCAGTCCGCGAGCCATGTAAACCCTGCCGATCAGTCCCTCCCGCAACAGCTGCATCGCCTCGCGTATCGCCTCGGAGCTGCGGAGCTGCACGCCGTGCTGTACAATCCGCCCATACTTGTATGCAGCCTCTATGAGCTTCCGGCCCTCGGCCACGTTGTGCGTTGCAGGCTTCTCAATGTAAACGTCTTTGCCCGCCTGGCAGGCCCAGATGGCCTGGAGGGCATGCCAATGGTTGGGAGTGGCCAGCGTAACGGCGTCGATGTCTTTGCGTTCGTACAGTTTACGGAAATCTTGCTCTATGGCCACTTTGCGACCGTATTTTGCCTCAAATTCGGCCGCTTTTTTGCGAAGTACAACCATGTCGGGATCGCAAAGCGCCACCACGCTGGCTCCGTCTATCTTCATAACGGCGTCGATATGCGACTGTCCGCGTCCGTTAACGCCCAGCACGGCCACGCGGATAACATCTCCGGCTCCAAAAGCCTTTGAGGGGATAATTTCAGGATTGGGAATCGCTGCGGGGGTTCCGGCCAGTACCGGGGCAGCAATGGTAGCCGCCGTTCCGGCGATAGCGGCCGAGATAAATTCTCTTCGCGAAGTTGTTGCTTTCATGATACTAAGTTTTGAGTGTTATTATTTAATGTACGCGCAAACCTAATTAAAAAAAGTAATCCGGCGAAACCCGTCAGGCGCCGCCGGTTTCCGTTTATCCTGCAATCGTTGGTTTACCGGTTTAATCCGCTCCTCAATTCCCGATAATCATCGCGGCAGTCGCGGCCTCTGCGCCGGCTTCGGGCCTTCCCTGCCTGCCGGCGCCCGTTCCGCGCCGGCTTTTTCTTATCCTCACAGTATAATGTGTTGATAATAAATATATTCAGGATAGATAAAATTTGGAAATGGATGTTCCCGACGCCGCGTGGGGAGCTCCCGATGCCGCGTGCGGAGCTCCCGATGCCGCGTGCGGAGCTCCCGATGCCGCGTGCGGAGCTCCCGATGCCGCGTGGGGAGCTCCCGATGCCGCGTGCGGAGCTCCCGATGCCGCGTGCGGAGCTCCCGATGCCGCGTGCGGAGCTCCCGATGCCGCGTGC
>JAITGL010000021.1 GCA_031280645.1 Tannerellaceae bacterium
TCGCCTGGAAAGGATTCGAGCTAAGCCTGTTCTTCCAATATGCTTACGGCAACGAGATCTTCAACATGAACGCCGTTGAGCTCGAAACGCCTACCGGCGGACAGAACGCCTATCGCGAAATCCTCAACCGGTGGACGCCTGCCAATCCGAGCAATATTTATCCCAAGGCAACCACCAATCGCAACGTACTGATCAGCGATCGCTTCATCGAAGACGGTTCATACCTTAAACTCAAAACCCTTTCGCTTTCCTACGCCTTCCCTACGCTGAAGTGGAAACATTTGCAGGGACTAAGGCTGTACCTCACCGGACAGAATCTGCTTACATGGACAAAATATCGCGGATACGATCCCGAAGTCAGCTATCGCGGAGCCTCAACCCTGGAGCAGGGCGAAGATTACGGCGGATATCCGCAATCAAAAACATGGCTCGTTGGAGTGAAATTAGACATCAAGTAACAATATATTAATGTAAGAACATTATGAAGATAGTACGCACATACATACTTATTCTCCTCGCAATCGCGCTCGGCAGCTCATGCAGTTCATTCCTGGAGGAAAAGCCCACAGACCGCCTCGTCACAAACAATTTTTACAGCAACCAGAAGGATGCCGAGGCTACCGTGAATGCCGTTTACCAGCAGCTCACCAGCATTTACAACCGATTGATGTACAACGTTGCCGAACTTCCCACCGATGTGATGAAGAACGGGCTCGGCATGCCAAACCAGTTCCTGCAAGACCTGGAGTTCATGCGATACAATGCCTCCAATACTTTCATCCGCGACATGTGGAACACTAACTACTCCGGGATAATGCGGGCCAACGCTGCCATCAACAATATTCCCGGAATAACCATGAACGCCGATGTGCAGAATCGCCTCGTTGCCGAAGCCAAATTCCTCCGAGCCCTGTATTACTTCAATCTCGTGCGATTCTTTGGAGACGTTCCGCTCGTTACAAAGCTCGAAAGCATTGACGATGCCATGGGGCCGCGCGCTCCCAAGGATCAGGTTTACGCGCTGATAGTTCAAGACCTCACCGACGCCGAAAGTATTCTGCCCATAAAGCACACAGCCATCAATGAGGCACGGGCCACACGCGGCGCAGCCAAGATTCTGCTCGGAAAGGTTCACCTTCAAACGGGCAACTATACCGCAGCCGCCGGCAAGCTTGCCGAAGTTATAGATCGCGAAAACGAGTACGGCTACGGCCTCCATCCGGATTATGCAGACAACTGGAAGGTTGAAACTGAGGCCGGGATAGAAGCCGTTTTCTATCTCGAATACAAGAAGCCTCCAATGCCGAGCAATGGCGAGATGGGGCTTGCAGGCCCCAAGTATTCCGTTCCGGGCGGAAACATAGGCGTGAACGGTTCCAATGAGGCGGATATTCCCACTCAAGAATTGTGGGATTCTTTTGATGAGAAAGACACAAGGCGAGGCGTAAACCTGCGATATGAGTTTTACAGCCTCATCGAACAGAAAAACGTCCTTTCAAGCATCCCCCTCTTCGGCAAATACTGGATAGACAACGTGCCGGCCGCCAATCAGTGCGACATCAACATGCACGTGATTAGATACGCCGACGCCCTCCTGATGTACGCCGAAGCTCTGAACGAAGCAGGTCAGTCCGACAAGGCCCACGCTGTGCTCAATCGCGTCAGAGAGCGAGCCTTTGGCGATAACTCCGGCAACTATTCAGGGCTGTCTAAGGACGACTTCCGGGCCAGGATTCTCGACGAGCGCAGGCTGGAATTTCCTATCGAAGGGCATCGCTGGTTCGACCTTGTTCGCATGGGAGTATTTATTGAGCGGATGAAAGCGCATAGCGCATACGAGGCCTCGGTTGCCGAAAGCAACAAAACCGGCATCGCCCAGAACCTCCGCGACTTCATGACGCTGATGCCAATCCCGCAGCGCGAAAGAGATCTCAACCCTGAGCTGACGCAAAATCCCGGCTGGTAAAACTTTCGCAAAGGGAAAATCCCGACGCTCACAACACAAAATCACTCCGGGAAGCTATCCTAACGTTTAGGATTTCTTCCCGGAGCAAAATGGGCTATCTGCAGTAAGTTTGTTCCTCCGGATTGATCCATTATCTTTATCCCCACACTCAAACACGATTCAAATCTTTTAATCTCATATTATGAATACACAAGCATTAACCTCTTTTATTTTGGCTTGCGGCTTTGGGGGAGCTTTTGCTTCTAAGGCTGTTGCTGCCGAGACGGGCAATCAGGCGGCGCCGGCTGCGCCGCGGAACGTGGTTTTTATACTTTCCGACGATCATCGCTACGACTTTCTTGGATTCATGCACCGAGCGCCTTGGCTGCAAACTCCTCATCTTGACAGGATGGCGGCTCAGGGGGCGCACATCAGGAATGCTTTTGTGACAACCTCGCTTTCGTCGCCCAGCCGGGCTTCTATCCTCACGGGTATGTACTCGCATTCGCATAAGGTGGTGGATAATTCGGCCCCGCTGCCGGAGGGCTTGACCTTCTTTCCGGAGTATTTGCAGAAGGCTGGGTACCGAACGGCCTTCTTCGGAAAATGGCACATGGGCAATGATTCGGGCGACCCTCAGCCGGGATTCGATCACTGGGAGGGCTTTCGCGGGCAGGGCGAATATTATAATCCGCGGATAAATACTAACGGTTCCTGGGTGCAATATTCCGACAGCGCCTACGTAACGGATCTCCTTACGTCGCACGCCATCGGTTTCATGAAGCAGCAGAAGGAATCGGGCAAACCTTTCTTCGTTTACCTCTCCCACAAGGGCGTGCACGACAATTTTTCGCCGGCCAAGCGGCATAAGGGACGTTACGCCGACAAGCCGATCCCGATGCCTCCATCTTTCCGCACTCCGGAGTACGGGCTGAGGCAGCTTCCGAGCATTGATCCGTCGACGGGCCATGCGGCTTCGGGCAAGGAATGGTACGGCGATGCTATGATGCCCGACTGGGTTAAGAACCAGCGCGAGAGCTGGCACGGCGTAGATTATTCGTATCACGGCAGGCCGTGGGACGTGCAGGTCAGAAATTATTGCGAGACGCTGCTGTCAGTCGACGAGAGCGTCGGGGCTGTGATGGATTACCTCATCGCCGCAGGTTTAGATCAAAATACTCTCGTTGTGTACATGGGCGACAACGGTTTTGCCTGGGGCGAACATGGGCTGATCGACAAGAGACAGTTTTACGAAGAATCCGTTCGCGTGCCCATGCTGGCGTGGGCGCCTGGAATCCTGAAAGCCGGAACGGTGGTGAACAACATGGTGCAGAATGTCGATATCGCTCCCACCGTTCTCGAATATCTGGGATTGGAGAAAGCTCCGCAGATGGTAGGTTACTCGTTTGTGCCGCTTCTGAAAGGCAAACAAACGGCCTGGCGCGAGCGCATCTTCTACGAATACTATTGGGAGCACGAGTTCCCTCAAACTCCAACAATGCACGGAGTTCGGACAGATCGCTACAAGTACATCCGTTACCACGGCGTTTGGGACACCAACGAGTTTTACGACCTCGAAGCCGATCCCGGCGAAACCCGCAACCTCATCGCATCGCCCGAACATCAGGAAACCATCCGCACCCTCAATCACGACCTGTACGACTGGCTCGAAAGCACCGACGGGATGAGCATCCCCCTCAAGCGCACCGAGCGTCCGCACGGCGATCATCGTAACCGAGGCAATTATTAATCCCTACATTATATATAAGTATATATGAAGTTAACGCAAAAAGTTCTACTCGCGGCCGGAGCTATGCTCGGAGCCTCGTTTGCCGAGGCCCAAACGCCGCCCAACATTGTACTCTTCTTTATCGACGACCTCGGATACGGCGACCTCGGCGTTACCGGAGCCACCGGCTACTCCACGCCCAACATCGACCGGCTGGGGCGCGAAGGCATGTTCTTCTCGCAGTTTTACTCCGCCCAGGCCGTGAGCAGCGCATCCCGCGCCGGACTGCTCACCGGATGCTACCCTAACCGGATCGGATTTAGCGGCGCATTAAGCCCAAACCAAACCGTAGGCATCCATCCCGACGAGGAAACCATAGCCGAAGTACTGAAGAAAAGCGGATACGCCTGCGGTATCGTAGGCAAATGGCACCTTGGACATCTCCACCAATTCCTCCCCCTCCAGAACGGTTTCGACGATTACCTTGGCCTGCCCTACTCGAACGACATGTGGCCCGTCGACTACGCCGGCAATCCCGTTACCGAAGCCTCCAACCTCCCCAACAAGCTTGCCTGGCCCGTACTGCCGCTAATCAACGGCAACAGCCGCGCCCGCGAGATACGCACCCTCGGCGACCAGGCCGAACTCACAACAATGTACGCCGAGAGGGCCGTGCAGTTTGTCCGCAACCACAGCAAGGAGCCCTTCTTCCTTTACGTTGCCCACTCCATGCCCCATGTTCCGCTCGCGGTATCCGATAAGTTTAAGGGAAAAAGCAAGCACGGGCTCTTTGGCGACGTCATAATGGAAATCGACTGGAGCGTTGAGCAGATAATGGCCGCCCTGCGCGAAGAAGGCCTCGACAACAACACCCTCGTTATCTTCACCTCCGACAACGGACCCTGGATAAACTTCGGCAACCATGCCGGCAGTACCGCCGGGATGCGCGAAGGCAAAGGAACATCGTTCGAGGGCGGACAGCGCGTTGCCTGCCTGATGCGATGGCCCGGAGTAATCCCCGCCGGAACGGTATGCAACAGCTTAGCCTCCGCCATCGACATACTCCCCACTCTGGCCGCCGCCACCCAATCTCCCCTACCCTCCCGCCGCATCGACGGCGTAAGCCTCATGCCACTCATGAAAGCCGAGCCCGGAGCGGCTCCACGCAAAAGCTTCTACTATTATTATGAGAAGAACGACCTTGAAGCCGTGCGCAACGAACGATTCAAGCTTGTGCTACCACACGAGCATCGCGTATACCTCGCTCCCGCCAACAACGGCTATCCCGGCCCAACGGCGCGCGCCCGCGTTGAGCTTTCACTATTCGACCTCTACCGCGATCCCGGCGAGCGATACGACGTTAAGGATATGTATCCCGAAATTGTTGAAAGCCTGCTCCAAATAGCCGAAGAAGCCCGCGCAGATCTTGGCGACAACCTCACAGGACGCCCCGGAGCCAACAGGCGACCAATAGGCGGCCTTTAAATCCATCCGCCTTTAAACATAAATGGGCAACCGCTGTATTATCGACGGTTGCCCATTGTTTTATCTGCCCATATCGCTCGTTACATCGAGAACTTCACGCCAAGGAAAAACAGCCGGGGAGTGGCCGGTCCATAAATATAGGAAGCATCCTTGCCCTGCCCGTAGTCCATATCCCGCTGGAAGCTGTTGAAAATGTTCTTCACTCCGCCGTTGATCTCCATCTCAGTAGCCTTTCCCAAGTGAAAATGGTATGAAAGCTTAAGGCCCATGTCGAAGAAGTCGGGCGTTAGCTTTTCCTCGTCGATCCCGTTAAAGGTGTGCTTAACCAGCATCGTCCCGGTATAATTCCCGAAAAGGGAAGCGCGGAAGTTGTGAAGCATATTGAAGTTCGATACAAAGTATCCATAGCTGTCGGGAGCCCGGAACATCTTTTTTTGAGGAGTTAACTGATCCGACCACTGTTCCGGCTCCTTATAACGGCTTCGCTGGAGCGTGTATCCAAGCTGAAGCTCAAACACTCCGGGGATGGCCGACTTTGCCTCTACGTTAACGCCTTGAACAGTTGCCCCGGCGGCATTGCGGCGAGTATAAACCAGGTTGCCCTGGTTGTTAACTCCTGTTTTCTCAAGCGTAAAAACATCGTTCAGTACGGTGTGAAATCCTTCCACAAGTAAATTGGTTTGCAGGCGGCCGAAGTTGCGGTATAAGTCGACCGACGCGCTAAGGCTGTGGGAGTATTCGGGCTTCAGCTTCGGATCAAGCTCGATTAAGCCTAAGGCTCCGCCAACCGCTTCGATATGTAAATCCTCGTTATACGCCTGCGGAGCGCGATAGCCGCTTGAGTAGCTGGCGCGGAAGTTAATTTGCTCGGTTGGGTTATACCTGAACGTTCCGCGCGGACTGAATACCGGGTTGTTCATCAGGTTATGCTTGTCGAGCCGGGCTCCGACAAGAATCCCGAATTGCTTGTTTTTCCATTCGTTTTGAAGGAATCCGCCCGTTACGATACTCTTTTGATTAAGATGCCTGTTAAGCGAAACATATTTATCCTCCATCTGATTATAAGTGTACTCAGCGCCGGCGGTAAGCTCGGCAGGCATGAACAGTAACCGGCTGAAAGAATTTGTATATTGGGCTCCGGCAACAATAGTATTATCGGAAGTAATACCGTAATTATCCGTATTCTTTTCGGCGGCAAAATAGCTGTCGCGATTAATATTTTGCGCCGATGTATATACTGCCAAACGATGCTTGTAATCGGGAGAGAAAAGATCGAATTTAAGTCCCCCGCCGTTTATTTTATGATTAAGATATTCGGCAATATCGGCTTGGTGAGGAGGATTATCAAAGTTATTACCTCCGCGGCGCATCTCATGTATATGGTGATATTCGGCAGTAAGCTTGGAGTACAATCCGGTACGGTAATAGCCTTTAAAGCCCACTGTTTCGGAGTTTATCCTGGGGATGTCGGAAAAGCCGTCGCCGTTATGATCGTAAGGCAAACGATCTTTCACTATGCCGAACACGTAAACGCCCGCCTTATGATCGTCAGACACAAAAGAGCCGTTAATCGAGGTATTCACGTCGGGCGTACCGTCGGCAAAGAAGCTGGTAGAGTTCAGCAGAGTAAGCGAGTTTCGCAAAGGTTCCTTGGTGATGATATTAACCACGCCTCCGATGGCGCTCGCGCCAAACAGAGCCGACCCTCCTCCGCGTATAACCTCGATGCGCTCGATCATCGCAACCGGCAGTTGCTCCAATCCGTACACCGCCGCCAGCGAGCTGAATATCGGACGGCTGTCGACCAGCACCTGCGAATATTGTCCTTCAAGGCCGTTAATTCTAAGCTGGGTTGTTCCGCAATTGCCGCAATTATTCTCAACCCTTAATCCGGGTTGAAAGCACATTGTTTCGGCAAGGTTGGCGCTCGAAACAGCTTCAAAAAGCTTGCCGGAAAGAACGTTGACAATTATTCCCGATTCCTGCTTTTTGGTTTCGTTTCGAGTTGCCGAAACCACAACTTCGTCGAGCGATAAACTATTCTCTTCAAGTTCAAAATTAACTTCGAGAGTTTTTTGAGATTCGATATTAATTTGTTTTTCCATTGATTTATAACCCACGAAAGAGGCTACAAGAGTAAACTCGCCAACCGGCAAATCCTTGAGGAAATAATGCCCTGTTGCGTCGGTAGTAATTCCGATTGTGGTGCCCTTTAATGCAACAGTTACAAAGGGAAGATGTTCGCGTGTTTGAGCGTCGATAACGTGTCCGTTAATGTTTGCATCTTTCTGCGCAGATGCGAATAACAAGATGGGGAACAACAATATTATTCCACTATATATTAATCTCATAATATAATTAAGTTTTAATAGGCGAAAGCCCGATTATTAAATAAAAGAATAGAAAGAAAAGCCTGCGCAATAATGCACAAGCATAATATGGGCCGTTTGAGCCCGTTCGCTAACTATTTATTAAATAAAACAGGAGGCCCGCGAAGGCAAAAGGAGTAAACTTTATTATTGGCCTTATGAGAAGTAACTGAGAGATTCCTCAAGCTTCTCTTGCCGGCAAGGAAGCAGGCAAAAATCACAGCCGGAGCGGCGTAGGCCAATAATAATGAAAGCTGCGCTATGGTTTGCAACTGTGTTGAAGAGTGCCCATGTCCCGGGCTATCAGGCGCTCCGCGATAGGGATGGGAGTGTGTAACAAGCTGCCCGTCGACAATATGGGTGTGTACAAAAAGCGTAGTATTTGCCACATAGCTTACAAAAACTGCGAGCAAACAAGCCGATATAATACGTTTAATGTTATCCTTATTGTTCTTCATATTTTCAAAATCGGGAACGAAGATACTATTAATTCGCCATTAATCAAAACCGGAGTTAACGGCCGTAGAAAAAGATATTTGCCTTTTCAAACGATTTACTATATTTGCGGCAATCACCCAAGATAAGAAAATGAACATTTGCAATCCTGCTTATTATATAATAAGTTTCCGTTCATCTCCGGCCGGAAACAAGCAACCGTTCATCTTATTCCCACCGCTCTTTATGAACCCGTATGTATGCTTGGCAGGTAACCTTCGGCCCAACGGGAACTTTTCGCCCGCGGCGAAAACCTGGGTCAGCCCAACGGGAACTTTTCGCCCGCGGCGAAAACTTGCTTCAACTCAACGGGAACTTTTCGCCCGCGGCGAAAACTTGCTTCAACTCAACGGGAACTTTTCGCCCGCGGCGAAAACTTGCTTCAACTCA
>JAITGL010000031.1 GCA_031280645.1 Tannerellaceae bacterium
ATAGAGCATTGAACAATGACAGTTTAAAACGTGCCAATTATTCTATTCTTATGGATTGTTATCGTAAAATTGTATCGTAAGTAAGGAACCGCCCTGGTATCGAACGGTGTGAGAGGACGAAACGGGAAATAATCCCGTTTCGCCTACTCGATTCGCCGGATTTATTTTACCGGATAGCAATGAAACAAAATTAATTATTCGAGATTATCCACAATAATGCGGATAGAGCCCTTTTCCTTTTTTGAGAGTAGCGCTTTTTAATCGCAGATTATTTAAAGGTATCTTTGGCAAATAATTTCAAAATCTATATCAACATGAATCGAACATTTTTCATTGTATTATTGCTTACCGCTTTACTTTCTTCATGTATTGTGAAGGATAACGGCGGTGATTTTAGCTTGGAGAAAATCGCAAAGAACAATTCGGGCATTGCGGTTTTGGCGGAGTCTGATGTTTTTAACGGAAAAACATTGCACATATCCCCCGAAGGAGGGAATAAGGGACTTGCCGTGTGGGAAAAAACAAAGGCGCAGAATGATTTGAAAGGCAAATATCTTGTGTGCGAGATCTTTGGCGACAACGAGTTCAGCGGCGTTATCAACATTGAGTTCTACCGGGCCAACGACAACCTTGCGGCTGAAAAGATAGTTCTACAAAGCGGAGAGCAGGCTGTTGCAGAGGGCGAGAGGCCGCGGATTTCGTCGCTCGTCGGCATTTTACCCAGATTGAAAACCAAGGTGGTTTTTCCGTTGAGTTATCTTGATGCGCAAACGCTGTTCTTGCCGCGGTCGCCTAGGCAACTGAAGGGAACGATGAGCGGTAACCGGATTGATATTAACGATGTAAGCAAAATTTTGCTCCGCTTCGGGCCGTATTCGGATCCGCACTTCCTGCCGGTTTACGAGATTGCCTCCGTAGCTGTTCTCGACTCGGTTCCCGATCCTTACCCGCCGGCCGAAAGTCCTGAAATAGATATGTTCGGGCAATGGAACCGGAAAGATTGGAAAGGTAAAGTTAAGAGCGAGCAGGAGTTGAAATCTCTCAACTTGGCATATGAACAAAAAGCTACCTCCTCCGCCCCGCCGTCTGACTGGAGCCAATACGGCGGTTGGAAGGGTAAACGATTCGAGGCCACGGGATTTTTCCGCACCCAGCACGACGGCAAGCGCTGGTGGCTGGTCGACCCCGACGGTTACGCTTTTCTGAGCATCGGAGTTGATTGCATCAGGGCAAACTCGTCGGGCCCTGTTAACGGCATAGAAGATTTATTTGAGTGGCTCCCGGCCGAGGGCGACGAGCGGTTCGCCGAAGCCATGGGAGGCGGGAACAATCGTGGAAAGATGATGGATTTTTACATTTCAAATCTTATCCGGGTTTACGGCGGCGAGTGGAAAGACAAATGGCGCTCCACCACGGCCGGAATGATGAGGGCTTTGCGCTTCAACACCGTAGGCAACTGGTCGGAGATAGAGTTCGCAAGGTTGGCCCGTATCCCTTACGCTCTTCCCTTACAGAGATTTCCGACAACAAAAGTGTTGCTATATCGCGACTTCCCCGACGTATTCGCCGACGAGTATCGTACAAATGCCGTGAGGTTTGCCGCGCAGCTCGAATCCTTTAAAAACGATCCGTACTTGATAGGATATTTCTTGCGAAACGAGCCTGAATGGGCTTTCGGCTATCATAATCTTGCCTACGAGATGTTTGGCGATAACCGTCAATCTGCCACCAAAGACCGTTTCGTTGCCTGGCTTGAGGAGCGATACGGCTCGGTTGACAAGCTCAACTCCGCATGGTTACTCACCCTGAAATCGTTCGACGAGCTGAAGCAGGCAACTTTCAAGAGCTATCCTTCGCCAACGGCCGACAAGGATTTCTATGCGTTTTCGGAGATAATGGTCGGGCTATATGTTGATATTCCTTGCAACGAAGTTAAAAAGATCGACAGCCGACATCTAAATCTCGGCATGCGTTACGCCTGGCTAAGCTCCGACCTACTGTACAAAGCCGGCGAACGCTTCGACGTTTTCTCGATCAACGGATACGGAATTAATCCGCCTCCAACGGCCGAGATAGCACGCATCAGCGGCAAGCCGGTAATGATAGGCGAGTTTCACCACGGAGCCGTTGACCGTGCCTTGCCTGCCACCGGTATAACCGGCGTACTCACGCAAGCCGACCGCGCCTCGGCCTATCGCAACTACATCGAACAAGGTTTTGCACGCCCCGAACTAATCGGCATGCACTATTTCCAATGGGTTGACCAGCCTTACTACGGCCGCTTCGACGGCGAAAACTATAACATCGGCATCGTTAACCAATCCAACCTCCCTTACGAGGAGTTATCGGAGGCCGCAATAATAACGAATGAGCGAATTTACAAAGTGGCCGAGGGACTTGAGGCGCCATACAAAGCCGATCTGACCATTGTGCCGCCTATCCATTATTAATGTTGTCGCATTTTTCCCTGGGAGATATATTCGATAAGAGGTAGATATTTTACAACAGAACGGGTTCGGAAGTTTTCATGTTTCCGAACCCGTTGCTACGAATAATGGGTTGTATTGTCAGGATTGTTTTAGCCAAACGCGTATAATTTCACCGAATACATATTGGCGTATTTCGTCTTCATTTGTGTATGCTTCGTTCAGGTAGTCTTTGGCTTCTTGCGTATAAAAGTCGTCAATACTTGGCGTAGTAATCTGCATTAATTTACATTCGATAATCAATCGGGCTTCTTTAAACGAGATATTTCCCGAAGGAAGTTCAACGGTTGTTAATGCAACCTCTTTCATTTTGTCGCTATCCTGTCCTGATTTACTTCCCAGGAACATTACCTGTTTCCTGTATTCGTCGGGGAAATAAGATAGCGTATATTTCTGTTCTTTCTTAATCAGATTGAGAGTATAACGCTTTATCGGGAAGAGGCAGAGAGTTACGGGTTTCTTTAAAAGAATCCCCATACCGCCTCCGCTGGCCGTCATTGAATTGTACGATTCTTTATTGCCTGCGGTGACAACGGGGAAGCTTTCGCCTACTAAAGTGAATACGCTGTCTTGTATTTCTTGGGGCAGGATGGGTTTAAATAGTTGTTTGAAGTTGCTTTCGTTTTGGTAAATATGGTTCATTGTTTCTTAGGTTTGCGCTCTTGCGGAGCGGTTAATAATTTGGTTGTTATGACTTATATGTCTTTTGAAAAGCAAATGCTGCTATCCAGGCATTCGTATTGTCCGTAATTGGGAATTTGCGAATAGCCTTTCATTCGATAGAGGGCGATAGCTTGGGGTAACTTGTTGCTTGTTTCCAGAATACATCTGCCGAAGTTGAGCTCCTTTGCCCATTGTTCGAGCTCGTTTAATATAATGGAGGCAATACCTCTTCTTCGTTCCGATTCTACAACGAACATTCTCTTTATTTCCATTGTGTCCGGAGAGTATTCCCTGATGGCGCCGCAACCTACTGCTTCATTTGCGGAGTATATTATAATGCAGTGTTTAATCGTATCAATTTTATTGCATGATTTGCAGATTGAATGGGGTGTTCTGTTGGCCTTAGCTAAATAATCGTCTAAGTATCCAACGAGCTTTCGGAAGTCTTTGTTTGCGGAGTTTGTTCTTTTAATTGTTATCATCTTTCAGTTTAGTTATTTCGATTTATCAGATTAATAACCGCCTTAACCATCATATCCTTTGAGAGAAGTTTAATGGTTTGCTTCAAATCGTCTAACTGTTCGAGCTTTGCCCGTTGATTAACACAGTTGATGTTGTTCGCTACCCATATGTTCTACAATAGAATCATATAGATACCCTACGGGGGCGAAGATATGAATTCTTATGATAAAATCAGCCGGCCCCGCCTTGCCGAAATTATCGCCCAAGCATAATTACCGCAGAATATTATCTTTGCGTTACATTATATATATATCATTATGAAAAAACAATTGAACCTCGTACTTAACGACCCTTGGCTGGAGCCCTATGCCGACGCTATCAACGGACGATACGACTTTGTTTGCCGTAAAGAGGAGGAGCTAACTATGAACGGCCGGCAATCGCTCGGCGATTTTGCTTCCGGATACCTTTACTTTGGCTTGCACCGTAGGGCCGACGGAGGATGGACATTTCGCGAATGGGCCCCGGCAGCCACCGCGATCTATCTTACGGGCGACTTTAATAACTGGCAGAAAAACGAAGCCTACCGCTTAGCTGCCGTCGGCAACGGCGTTTGGGAAATTAACCTCGACAACAACCAAATGAAGCATACCGACCTCTACAAGCTGCGCATGGAATGGAACGGAGGATGGGGCGAACGAATCCCCGCCTGGTGCCGACGGGTAGTGCAAGACAAGCATACCATGATTTTCAGCGCGCAGGTATGGGACCCTCCCGCGCCGTACATGTTCCGCTGCAACAACTTTTGCCCGGATACCGCGCCCATGCTCATTTACGAATGTCACGTAGGGATGAGTTCGCCGGATGAGAAGGTGGGAAGTTGGACGGAGTTCCGCCTCGACATTTTGCCGCGTATCGTGAAGGCCGGATACAATACCATACAGATTATGGCCGTGCAGGAGCATCCTTATTACGGATCGTTCGGCTACCACGTAAGCAGCTTTTTTGCTCCCTCGTCGCGCTTCGGTACGCCGGAGGAGCTGAAGGAGCTTATCGACGAGGCTCACTCGCGCGGAGTAGCGGTAATCATGGACATTGTTCACAGCCATGCCGTGAAGAACGAAACCGAGGGGCTGGGGCGTTTCGACGGATCGGCCGCGCAATACTTCCACGAAGGCAGCCGCCGCGAGCATCCCGCCTGGGATTCGCTTTGCTTTAATTACGGCAAAAACGAAACCATCCACTTCCTCCTCTCCAACTGCAAATACTGGCTCGACGAGTTCCGCTTCGACGGATTCCGCTTCGACGGCGTTACTTCAATGCTCTATTACAGCCACGGCCTCGGCGAAACGTTTGGAAGCTATGCCGACTATTACAACGGAGCCCAAGACGGCGACGCCATCGCCTATCTTACCCTCGCCAATAAGCTTATCCACCAGGTTAATCCTCGCGCAGTAACTATTGCCGAAGAGGTGAGCGGTATGCCCGGACTTGCCGTTACGGTTGCCGACGGAGGATACGGATTCGATTATCGAATGGCAATGAACATCCCCGATTTCTGGATAAAAACCATAAAGGAACGTCGCGACGAAGATTGGAGCCCAACGGCTATATGGTGGGAAACAACCAACCGACGGGCCGACGAGCAAACCATAAGCTACGCCGAAAGCCACGACCAGGCCCTGGTGGGCGACAAAACCATCATCTTTCGCCTCATCGACGCCGAAATGTATTGGCACATGGGGCGCAACGACCGCAACTTTATAGTTGACCGCGGAATGGCCCTCCATAAAATGATACGCCTCATCACCCTGGCAACCATCAACGGAGGATACTTAAACTTTATGGGCAACGAATTCGGCCATCCGGAGTGGATCGACTTCCCGCGGGAAGGCAACGGATGGTCGTATAAATACGCCCGGCGGCAATGGAATCTTGTAGACAACGAAAACCTTAAGTACCGCTTCCTCGCCTGCTTCGACGCCGCCATGATAGCCCTCGTCCGCAGCGTGAAAAGCTTCCAGTCGCTGCCGCTCGTCAAGGTGTGGCATAATGAAAGCGATCAGGTGCTGGCCTTTATGCGCGGGCACATGTTGTTTGTATTCAACTTTAACCCCCTGCGCTCGTTTACCGGCTACGGCCTGCCCGTTCCGGCCGGCTCATACCAAACGGAGCTTAATACCGACGCCCTGCCCTTCGGAGGCTTTGGCCTCGCCGACGACTCGGTAGTTCATCACACCGCTTACGACCCCCTCTACGCCGCCGAAGGAAAAGGATGGCTAAAACTCTACCTGCCGGCCCGAACGGCAATCGGAATAGTGAGAATCATAAATTAAAAAACAGCCCGCTAAGCCATAATTCAAAACATAAATCTATCAAGCAATGCTGAACCGGAATATTTATTTTACAGCGATAATAATAATAACAAGCGCTCTCCTCGCCGGATGCTCCTCGCGCCGCATGGCAATAGGCTCCGGAGAAGTACCCGAGCCCAAGCGCGAATTTCGCGGAGCATGGATCCAAACCGTATATCAATACGAATACAAAGACATGAGCCCCGCACGGATGCGCGAAGACTTTACCCGGAAGCTCGACAACCTGAAATCGTACGGCATCAACGCCATCCTGTTCCAGGTAAGACCCGAAGCCGACGCCTTTTACAAATCAAAGCTCGAACCCTGGAGCCGCTTCTACACCGGCGTACAAGGCCGCGCCCCCGAAGCCGACTTCGACCTCATGCAATTCCTCATCGCCGAATGTCGCAAGCGCAACATCGAGTTTCACGCATGGCTAAATCCCTACCGCGCCGGAGCTGCAGGCAGCCGCGAATTTGCGCCCTCGCACATCATGCGCCGGTATCCCGAACGGTTCCTCGCCTACGACAACCTTATTTACTTCGATCCCGGAGAACCCCAAAACCGACAATTCATTTGCAGCGTGGTAGAAGACATCGTTGCCCGGTACGATGTTGACGGCATCCACATGGACGACTACTTTTACCCCTATCCCCTCCCCGGCCTGTCATTCCCCGACAGCAGCAGCTTTGACCGCTACGGACGCGCCGCCGGCTATACCAACGAAACCCGCGGCAACTGGCGCCGGGCCAACGTAAACATGCTCATACGCGAGATAAGCGAAGCCATCCGACACACAAAGCCCTGGGTGCGATTCGGCATAAGCCCCTTCGGCATTTATCGCAACATAAAAAACACCCCCGACGGCTCCGGAAGCTTCACCAACGGGCTGCAATGCTACGACGACCTCTTTACCGACATACTCCTATGGGCCCGCAAAGGCTGGATCGACTACATGATGCCGCAAGTATACTGGGAAATAGGCCACGCCGCCGCCGACTACGCCACCCTCGTAAACTGGTGGAACAACAACTCCGAAGGCCGCCACCTCTACATCGGACAAGACGTATCGCGAACCATGAAAGCCGGCCAGCTCGGACAAAAGATGCTCTACTCACGCCTCCTCGACAACATATCCGGCAACTGCTTCTGGCCCGCCAACGAGCTGCTCTGGAACACAAGCGGCGTTGCCGACAGCCTCCGTCAAACCTACCACCGCCATCCCGCCCTCATCCCCGCCTACAATCACAAGAGCAAAGCCCTCCCGCGCGAAGTAACAAACCTGAGAGCCGAGACTGCCCCAGCCGGCATCCGCATCTATTGGGACGCCTACTCGCAGCCCGGCAACCCCGAATCATCCCATTACTACGTTGTATACTATTTCCCCGACAAAGGCCCCATGGACCGCAACGACCCTTCGAACATCCTTGAAGTAACCCCCGAACAATTCGCCATCCTGCCCTACGCCCGCTTCAAGGGCAACGCCTGCCGCATAGTGGTATCCGCCGTAAACCGCTTCCATAACGAAACGAAAAAAGGCGCGATAATCAGGATAGAAAAATAAGTATTATCGGAAGATAATAACGCCGGAAGCCGCATCGGGAGAGACTAACAGCTACCCGATGCGGCTTTTCCGCTCACAAGATATTTGTTGCGGCAACCACCTTTAGCAATCCTCAAAAGCTTCCTTCCCTCCAGCCGGTTTTAAAACTTCCTGGAATTTTCGGGCAAGGAATCTCAAGTCTCGCGGAAAGCGTCGGGGGATTTTTAGAAGGCAATGTCATTTGACAAAAGCGTCCCGGAATTTTCGGGAAGGAATTGTCATCTGACAAAAGCTCCCCGGAATTTTCGGGAAGGAATTGTCATCTGACAAAAGCTCCCCGGAATTTTTGGGAAGGAATTGTCATCTGACAAAAGCTCCCCGGAAATTTCGGGAAGGAATTGTCATCCGACAAAAGTTCCCCGGAATTTTCGGGAAGGAATTGTCATCCGACAAAAGCTCCCCGGAAATTTCGGGAAGGAATTGTCATCTGACAAAAGCTCCCCGGAATTTTCGGGAAGGAATTGTCATCAGACAAAAGCTCCCCGGAAATTTCGGGAAGGAATTGTCGTTTGACAAAGGTACCG
>JAITGL010000003.1 GCA_031280645.1 Tannerellaceae bacterium
AGCGGACGTTCGGCCTTCGCCAACCTCGGCAGCAGTAGCGGATTCATGCTGATAGCTCTGGTAATCATAGCCGGCCAATGGCTGATAGTCACCCTCGGTCGGGAGATGTTCAACGTCACTCCGCTGCAAGCCATGGATTGGCTGATCATTATCGGCGGCACCTCCGTAGTTCTCTGGATAGGCGAGGGGATTAGATGGGCCCGGAGATTCCGCAATTAATATAGTTGGCAAGCGGTTGGAATAATTCCGAAATGCGCCGGAAATTTCCGGAGGGCATCCAAAAAAATCCGAAACGCTCCAGAGATTTCCGGAGCGTTTCGGATTTTTATTAGCAAGCCGGCCCGTTTCCGGCGGGGCTTCCTGCCTGATCGGATGGGAACTCGGGCTTTGCATGGGTAAACGGGAAAGGTTGGAGGCGGCAAGGATACATTTCCGATTTCCACCTCAAACAAATATCTTTACCCGCGAAAAAAGATCTTCATAGTATCATGATCACTTTTATCTTATCAATACTTCTCCTTATCGGAGGATATGCGGGCTACGGATATATCGTTGAGCGAGTGTTTGGGGCCGACGCCGGCCGCCCTACGCCTGCGGTTGAAATGGCCGACGGCGTTGATTACGTGCCGATGGGCTGGGGGAAAATCTTTCTCATCCAGTTTCTAAATATTGCCGGGCTTGGGCCGATATTCGGGGCTGTAATGGGCGCCGTATACGGTCCGGCGGCATTCCTTTGGATAGTGTTCGGAAGTATTTTCGGCGGGGCTGCGCACGATTATTTGTCGGGCATGATGTCGGCGCGCAACAAGGGTATGAGCTTGCCCGAGCTTGGCGGGGCTTGCCTGGGCAACGCGTTCAAACAGTTTATGCGCGGGTTTGCCGTGTTGCTGATGGTACTTGTGGGGGCGGTATTTATCGCCGGGCCTTCAAAGCTCCTGGCCGGACTTACGCCCGATGTTTTCGGATATACTTTTTGGTGCGTCGCTATATTCATTTATTATGTTGTGGCAACCATGCTGCCGATCGACAAGGTTATCGGGCGGATATATCCCGCGTTTGGCTTCGCGCTGCTGTTTATGGCTATTGGCATCGGCTCGATGATTATTATCCGCAACGCTCCGGTTCCTGAGGCAACGCCTGCCAACCTGTACAACATGCACTCAAGGGCCGAGGCTTTCCCTATCTTCCCGATGCTTTTTATCTCGATTGCCTGCGGGGCCGTGTCGGGATTCCACGCCACGCAGTCGCCGCTAATGGCAAGGTGCTTGCGGAACGAGAAGCATGGCCGGAGGGTGTTCTACGGAGCGATGATTGCCGAAGGAATAGTGGCCCTGATATGGGCCGCCGCCGCGATGAGCTTTTTCGGAAGCGTTGGCGGATTGCAAGAGTTCCTTGCCGCCAATGACAATAATGCCGCCGCGGCGGTTGACAGCATTGCCCGCTCATGGCTTGGTCGCGCCGGCGGACTGCTTGCGATAGTGGGGGTGATAGCCGCTCCGATCACGTCGGGCGATACCGCGTTCCGGTCGGCGCGGCTCATAGTGGCCGACTTTTTGGGCTATCCGCAAAAGCCGCTGCTTAATCGCGCCTTGATAGCCTTGCCGCTGTTTGCCGTTGGATTTGTTATCCTTCAGATGAATTTCGAGGCTCTGTGGCGGTACTTTGCATGGGCTAACCAAACGCTGGCGGCGGCCACGCTGTGGGTCGTAACCGTATATCTTTATAATGAGAAGAAATGCTTTTGGATATCTCTTTTCCCTGCAATATTTATGACGATGGTTGTTGCAACCTACATTGCCATCGCTCCCGAAGGCTTCCGCCTCCCGCCTTATGCGGGCTACATTGCGGGCGGATGCGTAACGATGGGTATAACGGCGTGGCTGCGATTCAGAATTTTACTCTGACCCGCTTATTTGTAAAACGAAAAAATATCAACCCATGAACCCAGACATTTTTTTCACTGACGACGAGTGTATCCGCTTCAACGCCTCGGTTCGCTCCCTGGCCCGCATCCTTATATCTTTCATGAGCAAATGCGATATACGGAAGCTGAAGCAAATAGTTGCCGACGCCGCCGCTCAAGGCTGTTACGACCGCGATCGTAACGGCATTAACGGATTGCTGCGCAATATGGAAACGGTTAGGATAGCCGCCGGCGAGATGGGGCTCAAGCGGGCGCCCATCGTTGCCCAGATACTTTACAGGCCGGCGCTCAAGAAGCTTCATTCGGCGGCCGACGTAGAGAAGCTTTTCGACGCCGACGCAGCCCAGCTTGTTGAGCGCCTGCTGCGCACCTCGGAGCTTTACGCCCGCAATACGGCCGTAGACTCGGAGAACTTCCATCGCCTGCTGTTCAGCTTTGCCGAAGACGTTAGGGTGATCCTCCTAATGCTGGCCGACCGCTTGTACATGATGCGGGCGGGCAAGCAAATTGCCGACAACGAGCAGCGCTTGCGCCTGGCCCGCGAGGCGTCGTACCTCTACGCTCCGCTGGCCCACCGCCTCGGCCTGTATGCCATCAAGGGCGAGCTTGAAGACTTGTCGCTCAAGTATACCGATCCCGATCAGTTTGCTTTCATAAAGGCTAAACTTAGTGAAACCAAACAATCGCGCGATGCTTACATAGCCCGCTTCATTGCTCCGATAAAGGAAAAGCTACTGGATGATGGATTTACTTTCGACATTAAAGGGCGCACGAAATCTATCCATTCCATTAATAACAAATTAAAGAAGCAGCAAACGGAGTTTGAAAAGATATACGACCTGTTTGCCATCCGCGTAATCCTCGACATGCCGTTCGACTCGCGCGAGAAAGAACGCTCGGAATGCTGGCGGGCCTTTTCCATAATTACCAATATGTACCAGCCCAATCCCAAGAGGCTGAAAGATTGGACTTCAATCCCGAAAAGCAACGGATATGAGAGCCTGCACACAACCGTGATGGGGCCTCGCGAGCAGTGGGTGGAAGTTCAGATCCGCACGCGCCGCATGGACGAGATTGCCGAGAAAGGCTTCGCCGCCCATTGGAAGTATAAAGGAGTGAAAGAAGATACCGGCCTCGACGAGATCCTTGCCAACGTTCGCCTCGCGCTCGAAGCGAAGGACGCCGATCCTTACGATTTGATGAAGAACTTCCGCATGGATCTGTACAGCGATGAGATTTACGTGTTCACTCCCAAAGGCGCCATCATCAAGCTGCCTAAAGGATCAACGGTACTCGACTTCGCCTTTGCCGTGCATACCGAGGTAGGCTCGCGGTGCGTGTCGGCCCGCGTTAACGATCGAAATGTTCCGATACGGCATGTGCTGAGCAACGGCGATACCGTTGCGGTTCAAACCCTGCCCACGCAATCGCCCAAGCCCGGATGGCTGGCCTTTGTTTCAACCTCGAAGGCGCGGATAAAAATAAAGCAGGCGCTGAGGGAAGAAGCGGCCAAGAACACCGAGTTTGCCAAGGAACTCCTCCAACGACGATTCAAAAACCGCAAGATCGACCTCGGCGAAGCCACCCTCATGCGCTTCATAAAGAAGAAAGGCTACAAAACCGTTACCGACTTCTACCTCGACATAGCCGAAGGCAAACTCGACGCCGGGCAACTGATCGACGAGTACGTTGACTTCGACCGTAAGGAACGCGAGCCCGACCAGGAAGTAATCAGCGCCGGATCATTCGCCCCCACCCACGAACTCGAAGAACTCACCACCCAGCCCGACGTGCTGATAATCGACAAGAACCTTACCGGCATCGAGTTCAAGCTGGCCAAATGCTGCAACCCGATATTCGGCGACGAAGTGTTCGCCTTCGTATCAACCCAGGGCATCAAGATACACCGCGCCGACTGCCCCAACAGCCACGCCATGCGCAGCCGCCTGGGATTCCGCATCCTCGAAGCACGCTGGAGCGGCAAAGGAGCGAACGACTACGTGGTCGACCTCATCGTATCAGGGCGCGACGACATCGGAATCGTAACCAACGTATCCTCCGTGATAAGCAAAGAAGCCGGCGTTGTACTACGCAACTTTAACATCGACTCAACCGACGGCTTCTTCCAGGGACGCTTCGGAGTGATCGTGAAAAACACCCGGTCGCTCGCAACGCTTGTAGGCAAAATAAAAGCCGTTAAAGGCGTAAGCGGCGTAACAAGGCGATGAGCCGCAACGTAACCGTTACCTTTCGTACATTTGCAAGCAACAGAAAACAAAATCTAATGGAAAATAAAAGTTTAGTATCAATAGACCAATACAGCCGGCCCGACATTATCCGGATCCTCGATAATGCCGCACGCTTTGAAAAGATCCCCAACCGCTACCTCCTTGAAGGAAAAATTGCCGCAACGCTCTTCTTTGAACCCTCAACGCGAACCCGCCTGAGCTTTGAAACAGCCGTGCTGAGGCTTGGAGGAAAAGTAATCGGCTTTCAAGACGCCTCGACCACCAGCTCCGCCAAGGGCGAAACCCTTAAAGACACCATACTGATGGTAAGCAATTACGCCGACCTTATCATCATGCGGCACTACCTCGAAGGAGCCGCGCGATACGCCTCCGAAATAACCAACATTCCCGTAATCAACGCCGGCGACGGAGCCAACCAGCATCCCTCGCAAACACTACTCGACCTTTACTCCATACGGAAAACCCAAAACGGACAACTCGAAGGGAAAACCATCACCATCGTAGGCGACCTTAAATACGGCCGAACCGTACACTCGCTCATATCAGGCATGTCGCACTTCAGCCCAACCTTCCACTTCGTATCGCCCGACGAACTGAGGATGCCCGACGAGCAAAAACACTTCTGCGACAACCTCGGCATACGATACACCGAGCAAACCGACTTCTCCCCCTCCGTAATAAACGGCAGCGATATAATTTACATGACGCGCGTACAGCGCGAACGATTTACCGACATGGAAGAATACGAGAAAGTGAAAAACGTATACGTACTCCGCGCCGAGATGCTCGCCCACTGCAAAAGCAACCTCCACATCCTGCACCCGCTTCCACGCGTTACCGAAATAGCGCTCAACGTTGACGACACGCCGCAAGCCTATTACTTTGAACAGGCCCGCAACGGCCTCTTCACCCGGCAAGCCATTATCTGCGAAGTATTAGGCATTAACCATTTAATATAATTACAGATGCAAAGCGAAAACAAGAAAGAAGTAGCCGCCATCGAAAACGGTACTACCATCGACCACATCCCCCCGAAGCAACTGTTCAAAGTAGCACACCTGCTCGAACTCGAACTCATCGAAAACTCAACCGTGATAATAGGCAACAACTTCTCCAGCCGCAAGATGGGCCGGAAAGGCATGATAAAAATTGAAGACAGGCACTTCAGCGAAAACGAAATAAGCCGCATCGCACTCGTTGCCCCAAACGCCGTTCTCAACAAGATAACAGCCTATAAAGTGGCCGGCAAATACAACGTGCGCGACTTCCTGCCCAACCGCGTCAGCGGCCTCGTAAAATGCAATAACCCCCGCTGCATCACCAACAACGAACCCATGAGCACCCGCTTCAATGTTGTCGACAAAGAGAAATGCCTGCTACAATGCTGCTACTGCGAACGAAAAATTAACCACGACGACATAATTATCCTTTAGCCCATGAAAACCGACTGGAAACCCGGAACAATGATCTACCCCCTGCCCGCCGTCATGATAAGCTGCGGCAGCAATCCAACCGATTATAACATCATCACGGCAAGCTGGGTAGGAACCCTATGCTCCAACCCGCCGATGTGCTACGCCTCGATCCGGCCCGAGCGCCATTCGCACGCCATTATCAGCGCCACCCGCGAATTTGTAATCAACCTTACCACCGTAACCCTCGCACAGGCAACCGACTGGTGCGGCGTAAAATCGGGGCGCGACTGCAACAAGTTTGAAGCCATGAGCCTCACGCCCGGCAAAGCGTCGGTAACAGGAGCCCCAACAATCGCCGAATCGCCCCTCGCCATCGAGTGCCGCGTGTGCAACGTAATACCGCTCGGCAGCCACGACATGTTTATGGCCAACGTTGTAAACATCCAGGCCGACTCGCAATACCTCGACGAGCAAACCGGCGCATTCAACATGGAAGCCGCCGGCCTCCTGGCCTACTCGCACGGCAAGTACTTCGCACTGGGAGAATTTATCGGGAAATTCGGATGGACGGTAAAGAAAGGCTAACAGAGGATAAGCCGCCGCAACGCAGCCGGCCGGCGCTACCCCGTTAGCCGTAACAACCCGCTTCGCCGGCTTTGAAACAAACCGCCGGCCTGCAATCGCCTTGCGCAGGCTCCCGTTCGGTCGGCATTAATATAATGTGAAAAGGATAAGAGCCCGCGTATTTTGTGCGAGACAGTTTCGCGCGCGCAACGGCCCCGCCCGGATAATCAGGCCTCAATGCGCCGGCGAAACGATTCCGGGCGGTTAAATTGGGGGCGGAATGCAGGCGAAATGTTTCCGGTAAAAACCGATGGCCTCAATGTGAAGTGGGTATTCTGCCCCTGAAATGGATTGGTAAAATAGTGCCGACGCATTTATCTAAGTTGAGTTGGATTGGTAAAATTTCGCCGACACTTTTATCTAAGTTGAGTTGGATCGGTAAAATTTCGCCGACGCATTTATCTAAGTTGAGTTGGATCGGTAAAATTTCGCCGACACTTTTATCTAAGTTGAGTTGGATCGGTAAAATTTCGCCGACGCATTTATCTAATTTCAACTGGGGGACGAAATTTCGCCGGCACTTTTGCCCCGGAAAAATTTCGCGAGAAAATGCCGGCGAAATCCGGGCTCCATTTTTACCTGGATCTTTAAACTGCGCGGCGCAATGCTGCGGCTTGGTTCGCGGGGGAGGAATCTGCGGGAGATGCGTTGTCGCCGCCGTGAAATGAGTGGAGCGCTACGGGGCAATTGTTCCGGGCGGTTAAACCGGGGGCGGAACGCGGGCGCAATATTCCCGGTAAAAAAATGGGGGGCTCAATGTGAAGCGACATTTTGCCGATATAACGAATCGGGCAAATTGTGCCGGCACATTGGCCTCAAAGAAATTTGGCGAGAAAATGCCGGCGCAGCATAGCCCTCTTTTTTTAGCGGAACGATAAACGCGCAGGCTATGAATTTATCTCGCAAAACCTTGAATCACATCGGTAACCCTCTCAAGGTCGGCGTCGGAAAGCGAGGGGCCGGAGGGGAGGCAGAGGCCTTGGGCAAACAGGGCCTCCGAGGTTCCGTCGCCATAAAAGGCCGCCCCGGCAAAAACGGGCTGAAGGTGCATAGGTTTCCAGAGCGGACGGGTTTCGATATTGGCCCGCTCCATCGCCTGCCGCAAATCTTCGCGGGTGAACCCGCTTTTTTCCGGATCTACCTGTATGCAGGTTAGCCAATGGTTGGACTGGAAACCGGCGGCGGGATTTTTGAGGAGGCTAACGCCGTTGATTTTTGCCAGCCGCCCGGCGTATATAGCATTTATAGCGCGCCGCCGCGCAACATATTTGTCGAGCCATTCCATTTGTCCGCGGCCAATGCCGGCGCATATATTGCTCATCCGGTAATTGTATCCTATGGCGGAATGCTGGTAGTGCGGAGCCGGGTCGCGCGCCTGGGTGGCGTAAAAGCGCGCGGTTTCGGCCTCGGCGGCCGTTCGGCACGCTAAGGCTCCTCCGCCGGAGGTGGTTATCATCTTGTTGCCGTTAAACGAAAGGCAGGCGAAGCGGCCGAACGATCCGCATTTGCGGCCCTGATATTCGGATCCGAGGGCCTCGGCGGCGTCTTCGAGTACAGGAATTTTGTAGGCCTCGGCAATCCGGCTTATTTCATCCATTGCGGCGGGCATTCCGTAAAGATGTACGGGGATAATAGCTTTGGGAGCTTTCCCTGTGAGCTTCAATCGGTCGCGTATGGCGATCTCCAAAAAGCGGGGCGACATGTTCCACGTTTCCTTTTCGCTATCCACAAATACGGGCCTGGCTCCCACATAAACGATGGGATTAGCCGATGCGGCGAAGGTAAACGATTGGCAAATAACCTCGTCGCCGGCTCCGGCGCCCAGCATTACGAGCCCCAGGTGCAGGGCGGCCGTTCCGGAGCTAAGGGCGGCTACATGCCGGTTGCCGATATATTGCCCGAGCTGAGATTCAAAGGCGTCGACATTGGGTCCGAGCGGTACAACCCAATTGGTATCAAATGCTTCGCTGACGTATTTTTGCTCGGAGCCGCTCATCGTGGCGAGGGAGAGGTGGAGGCGCGGGGGCATTGCTTTATTTATATGGATTATTTTCCTGGGAGCTACGGATTATTCGGCACTTATTGCCGGCCGCCACCACCATGTCAGGGATATTTTGTCTCACAACAGAGCCGGCTCCTATAATAGCCCATTTGCCGATTGTTACTCCCGGCAGTACGGTTGCTCCCGCGCCGATCCAGGATCCTTCGCCAACTTTTACGTTGCCGCATAAGGTGGCATGAGGAGCGATATGTACAAAGCTTTCGATAACGCACTCGTGATCTATTGAGGATGCGCTATTTACAATACAGTGTTTCCCAATTTCGCTGCACGATTGGATAACCGCGCCTTGCATAACCACGGTTCCATCCTTTATTGTTGCCCGGCGCGACATAATTGCCGAAGGATGTATGGCTTTACTGAAATTGAGTTTGAGCGAACAGGCGATCTTGTATCGTGTATAATTATCGCCAATTCCTATAATCAGCGGTCCTTTCACTTGGCTTGTAGGGTAAACCATATATCCATAGTGGGAGCCAACGCTTGCATTGTCGGCAAAAAGAGCATCAACGCTGATACCGCTATCTTCAAGAATTTCAAGGATTACTTTTGCATGACCTCCTGCTCCGTATATGTACATGGATTACGTTGTTGTGTATTTTTTTATTGATTTCCTGCAAACGGTTCCATAGCTCCACTTGTACTTGGATTTATACCTTCCGTTAAAAACACTTTCTTCACAGTAGCCAAAAGAATTTTCACGTCCAGCAGAACAGAAACATTATCAACATACCATACATCCATTGCGAATTTTTCCTCCCATTTAATCAGATTTCTTCCATTTATTTGCGCCCAGCCTGTAATGCCGGGGCGCACTTCATGCCTGCGCATTTGTTCATTATTGTATAACGGCAAATATTCAACCAACAACGGGCGAGGCCCTACCAGGCTCATGTCGCCCTTAATTACATTGATTAATTGAGGAAGCTCGTCAAGCGATGTTTTGCGAAGTATTTTACCTATAGTTGTTAAACGCTCGGAGTCGGGGAGTAGATTGCCATTCGGGCTTCGCTGGTCGGTCATTGTTTTGAATTTAATGGTCTTAAATATTTCGCATTGCTTTCCAGGGCGAGGCTGGAGGAAGAATGGTTTCCCTTTATTCGTATAAAGTAATATCATAACTATAATAATTAAAATAGGGGAAATAATTATGATTCCGCATGTCGACAGGAATAAATCTATTATTCGTTTAATGCAATGCCTATACATATGCTACACTCTCCAGCAAATCGACAAACTCGGTTGAAAGTTTTTCTCTTGAAAACTGATTTTCGGCAAATTTACGAGCATTTCTTCCAAGATGTTTTCGATATTGATCATCATCACACAATGCAATTAAACCTTCTGCCAATGCTTTCGGATCGTCGGGAGGAACAACAATTCCCAAGCTATTTTCCGTGATCATATCGGCCAGCCAACCGGGATAATTATTCAATACCGGAAGGCCGGATGAGATATAATCAAAGAATTTATTTGGTGATGTTCCATAATAAAAAGCTGGAGTATTCGAGAGAATCATCAGTCCTATATCGGCTGATGCAATAATCTCAGATAATTTGTTTTTAGGCATTGGCGGGAAAAATATGCAATTGATAAGCTTCTCTTTGTTCGCTCTTTGTTGAAGATGATCTTTCATTTTACCGTCGCCTATCAAGATAATTTTAATATTGCGTCTTTCAAGTTTTATCAGATGATGCGCTGCGTTAAGAATGGCATCCAAACCATTGGCTACACCATGTGCCCCGGCAAATACTGCAACTTTATCAGATGGCGTTATGCCTTCAAGCGAAATTTGCTTTCGTAGAAGCGGGTGGAATACCTCCAGATCGCATCCGTTCGGTATCATTTTTATAATTCTCGCGATGGGACTGCGCCTCTTAATTCCTTCGCATATACCGGGCGAAAGTCCGATACAGGCATCCGAACAGCGATAACTCAAATATTCCAGCAAACTCATGCATGCGATTAAAAACGGATTTTTCATTCCCAATGCTTTAGGGATTTCGGGCCATAAATCCCGTACTTCAAATACAAAAGTTTTTCGCTTGAATATTTTTGCGATTATGCCGGGAATGCCGGCAGTTAGCGGAGTGGATGTTGCAAACAGTAAATCATAGTTTTCGCGCAAAGCAAATTTAATTCCTTGCCATGAAAACCGGATAAATATAATTGTTCGTTTGGCTATATTATCATTATTGGAATAAGGCAAATCTATTTGAGAAACACGTATGCCGTCGATATGATCTTCACACAAATTTCTTTTAATACGAGTCAAATTTAAGTCGGTAGTCTTTCCACATACAATATGAACCGTATGACCTCTTGCAATTAATTGCTGGGCAAATTCATACGAGCGGGTTCCTCCTGCATGACTAGGCGTTGCAAAATGTTGGTGAAAGTAAAGGATTCTCATTAAATGATCCGTATTAAAGTTTTAATACGATTGTTTTTCGTTGCAAATTCAATTTGCTTTATTCTTTGTTTATATCCATAATATGGCGAATATTGGCCTGAGGATATTAAAGGAGTTATATCGCTACATTCAGTTTGAAGAGATTCTGAATCAGTATGCCATAATTGGCGCATTAGCGAATTGTAGGGCATATTTTCTATAACATCTTCAACGATCCATTCAGCGGAATGCTTTATTTTACGAATAGATCTTCTATGTTTTATTTTTCTGTTCAGATAAGTAAAACAGCTGATAGTTCCTTCAAAATAGTAGCTATTCGCATCTTCATAAATATTTACATTTAAGGCCTGCGACCGGTAATACCAAATAAATCGTTCTCCCTTCAGCATTTGATCGTAATTATCCAGTATTACCGTATTATGCGATGCCGTTCCCATGAAATATTTAAGGGTATCGCGATCGGTATTATACTTATAACTGCCACTATCTATCAATATGTTTTCGCCTTTATGCCATATATCAATGTGAAGATTATCAGCATGGGCAGGCCTATCATTATGTTTGCCGCAACGGATGAATGTAAGCGTATCTTTTTCCCGTATTAAATAATATCCTCCAATTTCAAATCTAATTATACCATATTCCTTTATGATAGGTTTAAAGTTATATGTAATGCTCGTTCCATACCAGCAAATATCTTCATAAATGTTTTCATACAGAGAATTTCCGGTTAAAAGAAAATGAAGAGCATCAAGTTGAGGGCGATAATCCCTATAATCGTTACCGGATAGCTTGAAAAACAATGCTCCGTCATTTGAACCGTAATTAGGCAAATAGCCATTACTACTTTCCTGAAATTGATATAGGAATCTTATAGATTTATATGCCTTTTCATATATAACCGGCGCAAACAATTCATTGTTAAGATCCGCAATCCGAATTGCCCATGTAAGTAACTGAACAACCACGCGATGATAATTCATACTGAATTGTAAATATGCACCATCATCATATATCTGATAGTTGATTTCCTCTTCGAACCATTTCTTTCCCTTTCGTTTCCATTCGGAAGCATTAGGAAATTGAGGAAATAAAGTTGAAACGATATAAAGAGTTAGTGTTTCGGTAATTGCATGGTTATTTCTGACTGCTATTTTTGAAAAATTAATATTGCTATATACATGATGCAACTGCCAATAAATAGAGCGAATGATTTTATCAAACAAAACCTCCGTCAAGTAAATAGAGTTTTTGTAATAATACAATATAAAAAGCCAGTTCAATAGTCGCAATGAAATCTCCTGACTGCATTTATAGTTAGGGCCACAATTGAGAGGATTCTTTTCAATCCAATCTTCAATTTGTTGGAATACAAATTCAGAATGATCTTCATCGAAATGATAGTCGTAGCGTATAACTGTATATAAATATGAAAAGCGTGACTTCTCCCAAACATATTTTATATCTCCGGCAGCCATACCATAATCCTCAACTGCCGTCCAATGTTTACCTGTGTCGTATTTGTATCCAGTATCAGGATTAGTTATCCATTCGTCATTTAATCCCAAATTAAAGTATTGATAACTGAAAAATTGAATTCTGCCATTAATAATGTGTTCGACTTCATGTTTCAGAGTTTCGTTTGGATTTTTTTTGAAATTCAATTCCTCGCGTGATTGAAAGAAAAAAGGTTTGGAGGATGCTTTCCAGTCAGATAGATCTAATTGTACAGCATCGATAGTAATCGGATATTTCCTTTTTAGAATGCCAGTTTTTCGTTTAATTTCGTACAACAGGCGAAAAGCAACATAGCGGAATCCCATGTTAGACAATAATTGTCTGCATTTTGAAATTATATTAATCAATGCTTATCCAGGATTGAGATTTTAAACTTTCAATACAGGCAAAACTCGCCTTGGTCGTATTTATAATACTCTCAAATGGAATCAATGATTCCCCACCATTTCTCATTCTTTCGTTTAATAAAGCAAACTGGGCCTGATGTCCTTTATCTTGCCGACTCTTTATTCTGGAAAAGTGCTTAAAACCATATCCTTTCAATACTTTCCAATTATCCATAATTAGGGTTCTTTCTTGGGAGTATACCTCAATCCTTTCTTTGGAATATGCTTTACTGCCATTTGAAAAATAATTAATACTTGCATTTGCGCCGTTTTCATATTTCAAAAGAATAGAGCCGTTATCCGTGTTTTCTATTAAACCTATACCTAAAGCATTCATGCAAACCGCAACAATACGACTGCCGGATAAATATGAACATAGATCGATCAAATGACATGCTTCACCGATAATTCGTCCACCGCCAATTGCCAGATCATGCACCCAGATTTCAGGAGGTATCAATCCTGCATTCATTGTAGCAATAATATTCATAGGAGAATGAGCTAATAATTGTTTCATTTTGATTGCAAATGGAGAAAATCGTCGATTGAAGCCAACATTTATAGTGAGATTTTGTTTTTGTTTATATAGATCTATTATTGCCGATAGTTCGTTTTTATTCAAGCATAATGGCTTTTCAACAAACACATTCTTGTTAGCATTCAAACAATCCATAATTATATGCGCATGATTGTTGTGCCTTGTTGCAATCAACACAAGCTCTATTTCTGGATCGTTCAGTATTTCATTATAATCAGAAACGGCATATTCAGCCTTTGCTTTTTTAGCAAGATTTTTGGCCGATAAACCCTGTGCACTTGCAATATATTTGATTTTTGCATTCGCTTTGTGTAAGGCGGGCAACATTGTTGCAGAACTAAAATTTCCTGCGCCGATAATTCCTATCCTGCCTTTTGATATAGTAAAGTCAGCAGTTTTAATTTTAACAATTGTTTTGGCTGTTATTTGTTCCGGATATTTCAAAATGGAGGCAATGACTCCTTCCTTCTTCATATCTCCATAAACTTCTTCGTATTTACATAATGGGACAATTTCGGATATAAATGGTTTTACATCTAATGAACCGGATGAAATAGCGTGCAATACAGTTTCAAAATTTCGTTTTTCAGTCCATCGTACATAAGCAATCGGATAATCCAATCCTTTATTTTCGTAGTTGTCATCGTATCGTCCCGGACCGTATGAGCATGATACCTGAAATGTGAGTTCTTTTTTATAGAAATCCTCACGGCGAATATTCAGTTCTATAACTCCAACTAAAATAATGCGTCCACGCTTGCGCGACATTTGTGCCGCCTGATGTATTATTTCATTATCTTTTGCAGAAGCCGTGATTATTACACCATCAGCACCAATACCTGCAGTTTGCTCCATCACTAAACTTATTATTTCTCCATCAGTTATTGGATTAAAAGCAATAACTCCTTTGCCTTTTGCAATATTTACTTTTTGCCTATCAATATCAATTCCAATAACACGACATCCGTTGGCTTTCAATAACTCGGCCGAAACCAATCCAATTAAACCAAGCCCGATGACAACAATAGTTTCACCTAATGTTGGCTGCAGTAGTCTTATTCCCTGCAATCCAATAGAACCGATAACAGTAAATGTTGCTTCCTCATCAGATACGTTATCCGGAATTTTTACAACAAGATTTCGAGGCACACAAACAATCTCTGCATGTGCACCGTTTGAAGCAACACGATCGCCCTCACGAAAATCGCTTACACCTTTGCCAACAGCAATAATTCTTCCAACATTGCAATAACCAAGCGGCAATGGTAATCCTAATTTATTAACTACGGCGTCCAATGTCGGAAGTAAACCATCTGCTCTTATTTTATCCAATACCTGAATTACTCTTTCAGACTGCTGTCGTGCTTTTGTAATTAAATTGGCTCGCCCAAATTCAACAAGCATTCGTTCGGTTCCTAATGATACAAGTGAGCGTGTTGTTTGAATCAACACGAATCCTTCACAGACTTTCGGTGCCGGGATTTCTTCCAGTATTGTTTCACCGGTCTTTAGATTTAGTATTAGTTGTTTCATTTGTAATTAGTAATTTGAATGATTATTATTATATTTTAGTAGTAAATATCATCTCCGCTATAGCTTGGGATTAGTAGAAAAAAATACGCAAACAGTATCCATAATCCATCCCTTTCTATATCCAAACGAGATGACTCCGGGGCTAACTTTACATTGGTGATAAACCAAGGCTTTTCCAAGTCTAATGCTGAGCTGAATAATGATAATGAATCCAAAGAAATAAAATTAACTGCGGATAGAGCCCTATTTTCATAAATATGGTCAAAGGTTGAGGCACTATTTTATATATTTTTAATTACATTGCTTATATCCAAGTATCTTCTTGAATAGCTAAACTTATTGTTGATTATTTCGATCGCTTTTATTGAATATTGTTTTTTTCTTTCACAATCATTCAATAATAAATTCAATTCATTTTTTATCATCTCAATATCATAACCACTTATAATAACCCCACTATCTCCAACAACATTTTGAACTTCTCCCACGTCAGAAACGACAACAGGCGCTCCACAGGCCATAGCTTCCGCAATTGCCAGACCAAAACCTTCATACTTTGATATTTGAAAATATATCTCACATTGTTGTAGCAATGCTATTTTGTCGCTTTCACTAATTTCGCCTAATATCTTAATCCTTCCATTCAGCTTCTTACCATTTACGTATCTTGTTAAAGAATCATATCCATCACCTTTTCTTCCGGCTATATAATAATATACATCATTTTCTTTAGATAATAATTCAAAAGCGTCTATCATTTCGTATAGGCATTTTCTTGCCATATTACTTTTTTGCATCCAACTAATCGTAAAAATAAATTTTATCTGTACACTTTTCATTGCAGGAAAGTATTTATTGGTTTCCACAATATGAGGAGAATATGTCGTATTTTTCAAATTCCAATATGCTGTTACCAATTTATATTCATTCAATGAAACAAAAATATTTTTGCCTGCGTTTTTTACAGAATATCTTATTAGGATACGTTCAATTAACGGACGTCTAAAATAATCCGAGTTAGCTTCAGGGCATTTAAAATTAAAAGTACCTGTAATTATAACCTGTTTTCTGAAAATTTTTGATATAAAAACTGGCACAAATGCCCATGTCCACCACCAAATAAAAATTATGTCGCATGACCAATCAATTTGTTCCCATTTAGTAGCGATCTTAACTTCATACCCAAGATCCCTTAAAATATCAATATCCTGTTTATAAAAGCCAACAATATTCAATGCCTGTTTTTCAACTTTTGCAAAAAAACATATTTTCATATTCTTTTAAGTGTTATCTTATAATTAATACCAATAGATATTATAAACCAATATAATAATCCAAGTCTTATATTATTGTGCGTCAAAAAAACCTCAAAATGCTGTTGTATTAATATCGATGTCGTAAATGCAGTAACATATTTAATTTGTTTTTCATTGCGAAAGTACCAAAATATATCATAGACATGTTTGAAAAACAGTATTAGAAATGATAGTCCAAGAATTCCAACAGAAGTCAAGGTTTGTAAATAAAAATTGTGTGATGATAATTCACTATACAATATTGATCGATGCCCTCCAGCACCGTATCCTAATATCGGGTTTCTTATAATTGCTGAAATTAATTGTGGCCACAATATATCTCTACCTGAATTTAGTCTTGCTCCGGTATATTTTATGCTAATATCACTATAATTTTCCAAAAAACCAGTGACATCATGCATGGATACAAGGATAATAACAAGAAGCACGCCTATATTTGCAAAAAGCAGTAAATAAAAAATGTATTTCCTCCCTTTCAAGAATTTCCATGAATAGCTTATACTTATAAAAATAACAACTGATATATATATAGATCTTGCAAACGCAAATATGATACAAAAGAGAACTAAAAGTCTGTATATGATTAAATATAAATGAGATACCTTCCTCTCAAGAAAATATGATATTACAAATAAAAAAAATAAAAAACCAGCATAAATATTTGTGTTCGGGAAAAATGCACAATATGCTTCAGATTTAATCGTCGCTATTTCACGAGTTGATAAAAATCCAATATTTACAATTATTAAATAGAAGAAAAAATAAAAAAGTTTCTCGTTGAAAATATTTTCAAAATTTCCAAAAGGCAATACTGACACACCAATACATACTCCAAATATCGTCAGTGCTGTATAATAATCAAACTCTGAAGCCCAAAAATATGAAAGAAAATAAATCAACGAATATATAAATAAAGGAGAGAAAAATAAAAAACACTCTTTACCTAAAATATATTTAGAATTTAAACAGAAAGAAATAAAAAAATATGCTATTAAAACAAAAAGCAATATACTTCCAATAGTTTTTGTTATCGAATCATTGTTATAATATATTATGGAAGTGAATAACAATGCGAATATAAAAAGTATATTAGTATGTTTTATCATCTATTGTATAATTTGAAATTTTAATTAGGGTTATAAATGTCATTAAATTAAAAAGAAACATACAAAAAAAATGTCCTAACACATATATAGAAAAATTCAGTTTATAATGATAAGAAAGCATTGGTATGATAAAAAAAACACACATAAATCTTGGAATTTCTATTTGCATGGCAATTGAATATTTACCCCAAAGATTTAATAGGTGCATAAATGGATAGCTGAATAATTCTATCATACTGAAAAATATAATAATGCCAATATATTTCCCTCCATTTCTCCATTGTTCTCCCCAAATAGCTCCGACTATATCTTGTCCAAACAAGTAAAATGTCAATGAAATAATGAGGAATGTCATTATAATATAAGTTGAGAATTTATCAAGGATGAATTTGTGAAAGAATGGGATGAAAGAATCTTTAAACTTACTCGATGTATTTAATTCCGATGTACAGATATTAATCAACGAACGTCTGGGTATTGATGTGACTGCGCTAATAGATTGAGTGATTAAGAAATAAATGCCTAATGTGTGCGAAGAAAAAATAAAATTGCCGATTAACATTGGAGCTATTGGAGTTGACCATTGCATTGCAGAGATAAATGTGCTATTAATACTGTATCGTATATTATCCTTGAAGATTGATAAAAGTTTTCCTAATGATATGTTAAAATGGATTTTAAGTTTAGTTAATAAAAAATATGACGCCACTATTTGTCCTATAATAAAGGAATAGATTAATCCTTGATATAAAAGTATGGAACCAAATACTAATGCAAATCCGTATTGTATGATTCCTTGCATCGCGCGCGATATGGATAATTCTTTATATCGTAATAAAGCGACTGAAAACTGTGTGGCAATATTATATATTGCTATTGAAAATAGTGCCGGGAAAAGTATAGAAAAACTATAATTGAAAAATCTTGGTAAGATAATACTTGCTATAATTGTGAAAACAACTACTGAAATAATTGATAATACAAAAAAATATTGAAGATTATTCTTTTTTATAAAAAAAGCATAATCAAAACGAGATGCCGCAATGATGGAGAAAAAATAGACAAGCGCATTTAATGTACCAAAGGTTCCAAAATCATTAGGAGAATATAAACGAGATAGAATAGGAGTAATTATAACAGCTATGATTTGAACTAATAAGCCGGCTCCAGACATTTGAATAAAAGCTTTAATAACTTTATTTTGCAAGATTATTTTTAGCATTTTCATCACACAAAGATGATTATTATGTTTGTATGTTTTACCACTTTGTCAAATTCAAAAAGCCAACATTGATATTTAAATATTATTTTACGCAATGATTTGTTCATGATAGAATCAAATCTTTAAGAGTATAACTCTATATTTTGTTAGTATACATTTCATCAGCTATGTACCTGTCGGTTATTAGATAGTTATCAAACCGGTTATTCACATATTTTCACTACACTTCTATCTCACGTTATGCGAAATGCCAATTCACATGTAAAATCGCGATTCTCACAATGTGACAATCGCCTCACCAAATATATTTTGTATGCTTTAATTCTTATGGCATTAATTCAAAATGTATTTGCATGCATTCAAATTGAAACCGTGCTTTTCCTAAAATAGAATGGAGTATTTCAAGTTGAAAAGCGACTTTCTCAAAATAGGATTGAATCTTTTAGAGTTGCAATCGTACTTTTCTAAGATGGAGTGGGAGTATATCCAAGATAAGATCATATACTTTCAAAATTAGATGAACTTTTTTGAAGTTCGGAATATCAAAACAAAGATTGTAATGATGTGGTCGTTTGCTCCATTCATCCTTTTAACTTTTGAATTTGATGTTTTTATATTCCACAATACACATATTTCAACGAACTTGAATAATATTCATATCACTTCCACTATCCTTTCGCACGCTCTCCCATCACCATAAGGATTATGCGATTGAGACATTTGATTGTACCACTGTCTGTCCTGCAGCAACAGATTTACATTTGTTACTATGTTATTTGTATTGGCTCCAACAAGCTTAACCGTCCCGGCTTTAACTGCTTCGGGCCGCTCGGTCGTGCTGCGCATTACTAAAACGGGCTTGCCCAGCGATGGGGCTTCTTCTTGTACGCCGCCGCTGTCGGTTAATATCAAATGGGAGTTTTGCATCAAATAAATAAATGGTAAATAGTTTAGGGGAGATATGAGGTAGATGTTGGATCTGTTGCTCAGAAGTTCAAATACAGGTTTTTGTACGTTAGGATTGAGGTGAACAGGATATACGATATCAATGTCGGGATGTTTGTGGGCTATCTCGCTGAGGGCTTTGCAAATGGCGAAAAATCCGTCGCCGAAATTTTCTCGTCTGTGGCCGGTTACAAGAATATATTGGTTGTTTTTCATCAAATAACCTGCTGCCGCAATTTCCTTTATTATATTCTCTTGCAACTCACGCTTTGTTTTAATCATATTTACGGCCATCAGAAGCGCATCTATAACGGTATTGCCGGTCACATAGATATTTTGTGAATTTATCTTCTCGGAAATAAGATTGTTCTTGGCTGTTTCGGTGGGCGCAAAACAATATGTGCAAAGGCGATCGGTTAATTGGCGGTTCATTTCTTCGGGCCAGGGAGAGTATAAATTATATGTGCGGAGACCGGCTTCTATGTGTGCAATTTTTATTTGTTGATAGAATGAAGCAATTGTTGCAGCCATTGATGTGGTGGTATCTCCGTGAACAAAAACAACGTCGGGGTTACATTCCTTTAATACATTTCTTAATCCAAGTAATACTTTTGCGGTTATATCGTAAAGATCCTGATCGGGCGACATTATGTTTAAGTCGTAATCTGCTTTAATGTCGAAGACTTCAAGTACCTGATCCAGCATTTGCCGATGCTGGGCAGTTATACAAACCAGGGATTCAAATTTATCGGAATGTTTTTGAAATTCCTTCACTAATGGAGCCATTTTGATTGCTTCGGGCCTGGTGCCGAAAACAAGTAGTACCTTTTTCATTTTCTTATTCCACAAAAATCAAGTTCTATCTTAGATTTATTTTCGGGTATGTCGTAAAATTGCTTGTGCGCAATTAGCCATGCAACGATGTCTGCTTTACGGTACGCTTCTTCATAACCGGTGAGTTGAAAGGTTGCGTGACGTGAGATATTGGGCTCAACAACCAAAACCTCTACGTTTGATTCGCTTAATATTCGGGATGTTATATATTTCGCAGGCGATTCTCTCAAATCGTCGATATTGGGTTTGAAGGCTAAACCCATGCAGGCAATGACAGGTTCGCGTCCGTTCTGCGATTCAAACAATCTGCTTTCTGCCAATACTTTTCCTGCGCACCAATCAGCCTTGTAATCGTTAGTTTCGCGCGAACGTTTAATTATTTGTGCCTGTTCGGGATAATCGGAGACGATAAACCACGGGTCAACTGCGATGCAGTGTCCGCCTACTCCCGATCCCGGCTGTAATATATTAACTCGCGGATGTTTGTTTGCGAGATTTATCAGCTCCCATACATTTATCCCAGCCTTATCACAGATCATTGACAACTCGTTGGCAAAAGCAATCTGCACATCTCGTGAAGAATTTTCAACAAGCTTGCACATTTCTGCGGTACGTGCGTTTGTGGGATGTAAACTCCCTTTTACGAATTGCGAATAAAAATTTATCGCCTTTGTTGTCGATTCTGGGTTTATCCCGCCAATCACGCGGTCGTTATGTTCAAGTTCATGAAGTACGTTCCCCGGCAAAACTCTTTCGGGACAGTATGCGATGAAAATTTTATCTCTCAAGTCCGGACGCTCCTTAAAAATCAGAGCCGCCATTCTGTCGGTTGTTGAAACGGGCGAGGTCGATTCGATTACAAATAAATCGCCGTTTTTCAGCAACGGAATAACGCTCCTCGTTGCAGTTTCCACATACGAAATATCCGCCCGGTGATTTTGCTTGAAAGGCGTAGGGACAACTATAAAATAAGCCTCGGCAATTTCGGACTTTGTTGAAGCGCGCAAAGTCCCGTTGGATGTAGTTTTCTCTACCAGCGTTTTTAAATGCGGTTCAACAATATGGATTTCGCCGCGGTTTACCGTATCTACAACATCCGGATTTATATCCACGCCAAGTACGCTCAAGCCTTTAGACGCTGCGAAAGCTGCCGTTGGAAGGCCGATGTAGCCTAAGCCGATGAAGACGGCGTTTGTGGTTGTTTTATTCATCAATTATTGGATTATACTATGAAATGACATGTTTTATTTCGCCGAATTTTTCTCATATAGGATTGAAAAAGTCTCACTCTTAAAATTTCAAGACGCTCAGGCGCTCAAATCGTCTAACACCTCAAACTCCGACTGCCTGCTCCTAAACTCCGGCGCAAGCTCCTTCATCTTCCGAACCGTTTCGATAATTCGCACCGCCTCTGCCGACGCGCAAAGCGATTGGAGTTCAGGCAGTATCGTTGCATAGTTATACTCGCGCACCTTGGCGCGGAATATTTTGCGGTTCGAGGTGGGGAGGCTCGTTTCGCTGTCGGCAAGAAGCTCCTCGTAGAGCTTTTCGCCGGGACGGAGGCCGGTGTATTCTATTAATATGTCGCGGTCGGGCTCAAGGCCGGCAAGCTCTATCATGCGGCGGGCAAGGCGGTCGATCTTGACCGGAGATCCCATGTCGAATACGAAAATTTCGTTGCCCTCGCCCATGCAGGCCGCCTCGAGTACCAATCTGCATGCCTCGGGAATGGTCATGAAAAAACGTACAATCTCGGGATGAGTTACCGTTAAAGGACCGCCTTTTATCAACTGCTCGCGGAAACGGGGTATCACCGAACCGTTGCTGCCCAGCACGTTACCGAATCGAGTGGTGATGAACCTCGGCGAGCCGGCAGAGCCCTTGGCTGTGTCGAGGCTTTGTACATATATCTCGGCCAAGCGTTTCGACGCCCCCATCACGTTAGTGGGATTCACGGCCTTGTCGGTTGAAATCATTATGAATTTTTCGGCGCCGAACCTTACCGCGGCGTCGGCCACAATCATCGTGCCGCCTACGTTGGTGCCGACAGCCTCGCACGGATTCTCCTCCATCAGAGGCACATGCTTGTAGGCCGCGGCGTGAAAGACGGTTTGAGGCGAAAAGCGTTTGAAGGCCGATTCTACGCGGCTTTTGTTGCGAATGTCGCCCATGATGGGGTGGAGCGCAACGGCGGGAAACTCGCTCTCAAGCTCGAGGCGGAGGTTGTGCATCGGGGTTTCGGCGCAGTCGAAAAGTATAAGATCGCTCACCCCCACGCTGCATAATTGCCGGCAAAGCTCGCTCCCGATCGAACCCGCGGCGCCGGTTATCATCACCGATTTGCCGCTCAGGCTGTGGGTGATAGCCTCTGTGTTTATCTCTATTTCCCTCCTCTCGAGCAAGTCTTCAATCCGCACTTCGGGGATGCTGAGGCTCTTTGCGCGGCCGTTAACAATTTCAACAACCGGAGGCGCTATCATCATCCTTATCCTCTTTTTCTCGCAATAGCGAATCAGGCGGTTTTCTTCCTCTCTAACAGAGGATTGGTTGGGAAATAATACCGCGGCTACGCGGCGGCGACGGATAAGGCGGTCGAAATCTTCGGCGGTTTCGATCCAGTAAACGGGATATTCGCCGATGCGACCGTGACCGTTGCGACCGAATTTTACGTAGCCCATAATTTTATATTCCTGCCCGATACGTCCCAGGATAGAGGCGGTTGATGAAAGAGGATTAACGCCCGAATCGAACAGCAGGATGCCGGCCTTGTCGGCCCGGCCGGCAAATGTTCCGATAAAATAGTTGTAGGCTGCGATCAGGCCGGCGCGCACCAAAACGAGCGCCAGGAATGTAAAGAAAAGGTCGGCCACGGCTTCGGTTGTAAGGAGGCCGGTATTGCGTACGCCGGCGGCAAAAAACATGCCTGCAAATATCAATCCGGCCTTAACGAGGGCGGCCATGGCGATGCGGCCCACTTCTACAAAGCCTGCGTGACGTATCACCGTGCGGTAGGTTTGGGTCCAGAAGATGGCAACGGCGCTTCCGGCGGCCGAGAAGAGCATGAATTTTGCGACCGTTGTATAAGGAATACCGGCAGCTATGAGCGGCTGCATAAATAATAATGTAAGCCCTGTGCATGAAAATGACAGGGCAAGGTCGATCAGAAAAATAATCCACCTGTTGAGATATTTTATGTGTGAAAGGTAATCAGCAAACGTTTTCATCTTAAATATTTGTAGTATGCCGCCATCGGTAGAGCATGTGGCGAACGGGTACGGCGAAAGTACGCCGGTAACATGAAGCATTACGCAACTATTTGGTTATCCGTTATTTATCTTAGGATTATCTTCCCCGGTTCCGGTTCCTCCTCTTGCATAGAAGGGGAACTCTCGCGGCTTTTTAGCGGCCGCAAATGTACAAAAGATTTTGAGATTGCAAGTTATTGGAGAAAATTTTTTGCGAATAATCGGCACGCATCCCCGGGGCGCTTAGCTCCGCCTGCTGTGAATTAATATGTTTAACGGAATGTTTGTCGGATTTTTCGCCTTAATATCACAGTACCAGCATTTTTTCGCCCCGTGTTTAATAATTGTTGAACGCGGGGCACATTCCCCTCATTTTACGCCCCTGTGCTGCAACATTCAACCGCTTTTTAATCTCCGGTTCCCCTTCTATGCAATAAGCGGAACGCCGCGCGCCATCCGGCCAAAACCTTAGCGATATGTAAAAAATAACCGCCCGGCGATATCCCCCGAAAAAATATTTTTGAAAATCATTAAAAAAACGCCTCAAACATTTGGAGTATTAAAATATATGTTCATACCTTTACGCCGTTAAAAAAACGAGCAGCAATGAACGAAATTTTTCAGCATGCAATACATAATGGAAGCGCCGCCCGGCCGACAGAGGGAGCCGGGAGGAGTTTGCAGCGCGACGGGAAGCAATTCCAGCCGGGCGCGGATAAATTCCGTTTTGCAGCGAATATTTTTTTGACTTTTTCATGCGTTTCGGGGACGGCACCGGAAACCTTGGGGACGGCACCGGAGATCTCGGGGACGGCACCGGAGACTTCGGGGACGGCACCGGAGACCCTGGGGACGGCTCCGGAAACCCTGGGGACGGCACCGGAAACCCTGGGGACGGCTCCGAAGACCTCGGGGACGGCTCCGGAAAGGTCGAAAACAGCTTCCAACAACACGCACGCCTGCGAGAATTATCTAAGTATCAATCTATTAAATTAACACCTTATTATGCCGCATTACGACGTATTTCCCAGATCCAAGCCCGAGTTTAACGATTGGCAGCGTTCATTTGTATCATACATTATCAGTAACGCAGCAGAGCTGGCAATCCCGTCCTACGCCGAGCCGCCGGGCGTAGGAGAGCATAAAGCCGACGCCGCGCAGGCGGATGCAAACCCGAAAATATCAGCCCCGCAAGTACTTTCCGACGGTTCGCATCTGAAAACCCAGCCCCCGTTTATGCTCGAAGACCTCGTCGCCGCCCAAACGTATTACGAGGCGACGTACCTTTTGGCATCCAAGCAGGTAACCCGTACGCACCCCGCAATTGTAGCAATGAATATAGCGTTTGACATTTACCAGAAAGTGATACGCGGATTCATTAACGAGCGCATCCGGGGCAATTACCGCGTAACCGACGTGCACCTTGCCGGAATGGGGCTGCGCCCGCATGATCAGGTTCACACAACCGTAGATCCTCCCCATGATCTTGTAGATCTCTCGGTAGAAGCCGCCGAAGGCATAGGCCGCATTTACATGAAACTGAGAAACAACATTACAGGGTCGCAGGCTATTAACCGGAGATACAGCGGGGTAGTGGTTGCGATATTCGTGGGCAACAATCCCCCGTCAGACATTGACCTTTATCCCAGCATACTTGTAACACGCTCGCCATATACCCATACTTTTAAGGATGCCGAACGCGGAAAAACCGCACATATAGCGGCATGCTATCAAAACGAAAAGGGGCAGAGAGGACAGTGGAGCCAAGTAGAGGTGATAACAATCCCGTAATAAACAGCAAAATAGTAAAACAAGTTGAACATAGGCCGAAAGGCCCGCTTAAAAGGGAAAGATCTTAATGCTATCGGGAATATTATAAATGCAGTTGTTAAAATATCCAAACCGAAGCGTTTGATTAACAACACTAAAGCAGCGATTTTTTCCGACAATAAATTTAAGTGTTTCAGGGGGCCTGTGAAGATGCGAATCTTTGAGGTCTCCGCTTTTTTTGCCCCATTTAACCGATAAATAAACCCGAAATAAATAATGAACAACGTAACCGAATCGCCCTCCCCATTCCGTAATCTTCACACAATGAGCATCCGCGATCTGCTCACAGGCATCCACGCCAACGACGCCGCCGTACATATTGCCGTGGGCGCGGCCCTGCCGCAAATCGAAACCTTAACGCAAAAGATATACGAGAAAATGAGCCTCGGCGGACGCGTATTCTATATCGGAGCCGGCACAAGCGGCCGGCTCGGAGCGCTCGACGCATCCGAGATACTGCCCACCTTCGGCCTCGAAGGCAAGTTCATAGGCGTTATCGCCGGCGGCGACCGCGCCCTCCGCAACCCCGTAGAAGCCGCCGAAGACAACCTCGAGGGCGCCTGGACCGACATGCAGCCCTACGCCCCCTCCGCCCTCGACGCCGTGATCGGGCTCGCCGCCTCCGGAACAACCCCCTACGTGATAGGCGGCATACGCCGGGCGCGCGCCCAGGGATTGCTTACCGGCTGCATCGCCTGCAACCCCGGCTCGCCCCTCGCCGCCGAAGCCGAATACCCCGTGGAGGTGATCACAGGCCCCGAATTTGTGACCGGAAGCACCCGCCTCAAAGCCGGAACGGCACAGAAAATGACCCTCAACATGATATCCACCACCCTGATGATCCGCCTGGGCCGCGTGCACGACAACCGGATGACCAACATGCAATTAACCAACTCCAAACTACGCCGGCGCGCCATAGGCATCATCGCCCACTACGCTCAAACCACCCCCCAGCGCGCCGAACAAATCCTGCTCGAAAGCGGCAGCCTGCCGCAGGCTCTCGAAGCCATACGCGCCGAAGCCGCTAACGCAAGGCCCTCCAACGGGAAATAATCATAGGCGACGGCGCATCACCTCCGCAACCGCCTTGTTGAGAATCGCAATGGCCTCCCGGAGGGCCTCCCTCACGGCGGGACTTGCAGCCCCGGTTTCGTTCATAATATAAGCCGCGTTAAGGGCGGAGGCAAGGATCTCAAACCCCCTGTCGACCTCGCCCCGCCATGCCTTTACGGAGGGATCGCGGGCGGCTGCGCGGCGCATAAGATACTCCTCGCGGGCAATCATCTGCCGGAAGGCGGCGTAAATGGTGGAAAGGAAGGGAATGGCGGCAAGCTTGTCCTCAAGGTCTTTGAGGGGAAGGTTGCCGTAAAAGCCGCAATGCTCGTCGTTGCGCAGCCGGCCAAAAGCTCCCATGAGCTTGTAAGTTTTTACTTGTAGCATTTTGAAACTAAGTTTTTGTGAAAAGAGTTGGGGCAAAGATATGGGGGAATTTAACCGCAAGAGTTCATCATTGTTTGCAAAATGGCCGCTTTTGGGCAACCGGAGGGATAATTTTTTTCGCAGGCGACAGGCTTCGGATAGCTCAAATTGCAATCCCGGTATTGCAAATCCGCCGGAAGATATTACTTTTGCCGGAAGATCATCAAACAGTATTGTGGACTCTTTTTACCGTACGCATAATTATTTGCTTGAGCATTTATCCTCGCCCGTTCGCCGCACGCTGATGGACGAGATCGACTGGTCGGCGCGCCTCATAGGCATTAAGGGGTCGAGAGGCGTGGGTAAAACTACCTTTCTGCTTAAATATGCTTTGGAATGTTTTGGGATAAATAATCCCGCATGCCTTTATATTAATCTCAATCATTTTTATTTCACGGAGCGTTCGCTTATCGATTTCGCGGGCGAGTTTTTACGTCGGGGCGGCAAGGCGCTGCTGGTCGACCAGGTGTTTAAATATCCGGGATGGTCGAAGGAGTTGCGCTATTGTTACGACAATTATCCGGAGCTGAAGATTGTTTTTTCGGGCTCGTCGGTAATGAGGCTGAAGGAGGAGAATCCGGATCTTTCGGGACTTGTGGATTCGTACAACCTGCGGGGCTTCTCGTTCCGCGAATATGTAAATCTTACGGTGGGAACGCAATTCGGCCGGCGTACGCTGAGCGAGCTTCTCGACAATCACGAGGCGATTGCGGAGGAGGTTACGGCCGGGGCGAGCGGAGCGCTGTCGCTGTTCAGGGATTACCTTCACCACGGTTATTATCCGTTTTATCTTGAGAAGAGGAATTTTTCGGAAAATCTTCTGAAAACAATGAATATGACGCTTGAGGTAGACGTTCTTTATATAAAGCAAATCGAGCAGAGCTATCTGCCGAAGCTCCGCAAGCTGCTGTATTTGCTTGCCGTAAGCGCCCCTTCGTCGCCCAACGTGAGCCGCCTCAGCGCAGAAGTTTCCGCAAGCCGCGCCACTGTGATGAACTACATTAAGTACCTTACCGACGCCAGGTTAACCAATATGCTTTACCGCGCGGGCGAATCCTTTCCGAAAAAGCCCGATAAGGTATACATGCACAACACAAACCTGATGTACCCCATACGCCCAACGGAGGTTGCGCCGCAAGCCTTGCGCGAAACCTTCTTTTACAATATGCTGCACAAGGGGCACCTGCTCAATACCGGCGAGGGCCGCTCGCACTTCATGGTAGACGAGAAGTATAGCTTCAGGATAGAAGATTCGCCGCCCGAGGCGCGCTATAAGGCAAGGCCGGCGACGTATTACGCCGTCGACGGGATAACGAAGGGCGGCGGGGCCTGCATACCGCTCTGGCTTTTCGGTTTTCTTTACTGAGTAAATTCGATAATTTTTTAATATAATCTTACAATGTCAAAAGGAAAAAAATTTCTTACATGCGATGGGAACCAGGCTGCCGCTCACATATCTTATATGTTTAGCGAAGTGGCGGCCATTTATCCCATCACCCCTTCGTCTACGATGGCCGAGTATGTAGACGAGTGGGCCGCCTCGGGGCGGAAAAACATATTCGGCGAGACGGTAACGGTTCAGGAGATGCAATCGGAGGGAGGGGCGGCCGGCGCCGTTCACGGCTCTCTCCAGTCGGGGGCTCTTACCACCACCTACACTGCCTCGCAAGGCCTTCTGCTCATGATCCCGAACATGTACAAGATTGCGGGCGAGCTTTTGCCCTGCGTGTTTCACGTATCGGCCCGCGCCATAGCCTCGCACGCCCTCTCGATCTTTGGCGACCATCAAGACGTGATGGCCTGCCGCCAAACCGGCTACGCTATGCTTGCCGAGGGATCGGTTCAGGAGGTGATGGACCTGGCGGCCGTAGCTCACCTGGCAACCCTCAGGGCTCGCGTTCCGTTCGTAAACTTTTTCGACGGCTTCCGCACATCGCACGAGGTGCAGAAGATAGAATCGCTCGACAACGACGACCTTGCGCATCTTATCGACCGCAAAGCCTTATCGGAATTCCGCGCCCGCGCCCTGAATCCCGAAAATCCCGTAGCCCGCGGCATGGCCGAGAACCCCGACGTATACTTCCAGCATCGCGAATCGTGCAATAAGTATTACGACGCCGTGCCAGCCATTGTGGAGGAGTACATGAAGGAGATATCCGTCATTACAGGCCGCAAGTACGGCTTGTTCGACTATTATGGAGCGGAGGATGCCGACCGTATTATCATCGCAATGGGATCGGTTACGGAGGCTATCCGCGAAACCATCGACTATCTGAGGGCAAAGGGCGAGAAGGTGGGGCTTGTGGCCGTGCATCTCTATCGCCCCTTCTCGGTTAAGCATCTTGCCGGGGTTATACCCTCGACCGTTAAGCGCATCGCCGTGCTCGACCGCACCAAGGAGCCCGGAGCCGGCGGCGAGCCGCTGTACATGGATGTTGTGGAGGCTTTTGCGCAGAGCAAGTATATAAAGGTCGACTCGAAGCCTGCGATAGTAGGCGGCCGCTACGGCCTTTCATCGAAGGATACCACTCCGGCGCAAATCCTGTCGGTATACGAAAACCTGTCGCTGCCCGAACCCAAAAACGGATTCACGATCGGAATAGTAGACGACGTAACCTTCACCTCCCTCCCGCAAAAGGAGGAACTGGCGTTTGAAGGCGGATCGTACGAGGCGAAATTCTACGGCCTCGGAGCCGACGGAACCGTGGGCGCCAACAAGAACTCCATCAAGATTATCGGAGATAATACCGACAAGTACTGCCAGGCTTACTTTGCATACGATTCAAAAAAGTCGGGAGGCTTTACCTGTTCGCACCTTCGCTTCGGCGACGCGCCGATCCGCTCAACCTATCTGGTTAACACGCCAAACTTTGTGGCCTGCCACGTTCAGGCCTACCTGCGAATGTACGACGTTACGAAAGGACTTCGTCCGGGCGGTACCTTCCTGCTTAACACTGTGTGGGACGGCGAGGAGCTCGCCGCTAACCTGCCGAACAAGGTGAAGAGGATATTTGCGCGCAATAATATTAAGGTATACTATATCAACGCCACCCGCATAGCTCAGGAGATAGGGTTAGGGAATCGCACAAACACCATACTCCAGTCGGCCTTCTTCCGCATCACGGAGGTAATCCCCGTAGACCTTGCCATCGAGCAGATGAAGAAATTCATCGTCAAGTCGTACGGAAAGAAGGGCGAGGAGATAATTAAGCAGAACTACGCAGCCGTAGACCAGGGCGGCGCCTACAAAATACTCGACGTAAAACCCGAATGGGCAACCCTCCCCAACGACGAACTTGCCCGCAAAGGCGACCCCGACTTCATCGAGAAGATAGTGCACGTTATCAACGCCCAGGACGGCGACCTCCTCCCCGTTTCGACCTTCGTAGGGCGCGAAGATGGAACCTGGCAGCAAGGCACGGCCCGCTACGAGAAGCGCGGCGTAGCCTCGCACGTTCCGGTATGGAAATCGGCCAACTGTATACAGTGTAACCAATGCGCCTATGTATGCCCTCACGCCGCCATCCGCCCCTTTGTTCTAGATCAGAACGAGCAAGCCTCGGCCCCCTTTGCCGACATGCTGAAAGCCACCGGCAAGCAGTTCGACGGGATGAAGTTCCGGATTCAGGTGGATGTTCTCGACTGCCTCGGATGTAACAACTGCGCCGAAGTGTGCCCCGGCAACAAGCAAGGCAAAGCCCTCGAAATGGTAGAGCTCGGCCCGCAGCTTGCCGAAGCCGCCAACTGGGATTATTGCACAAGCAAGGTAAGCAGCAAGCAGCATCTTGTAGATCCGAGCCTCAACGTTAAGAACTCGCAGTTTGCCACTCCGCTATTTGAGTTCTCCGGCGCATGTTCGGGCTGCGGCGAGACTCCATACGTAAAGCTCCTCACCCAGCTATTCGGCGATCGGCAAATGATTTCGAACGCCACCGGATGTTCCTCCATCTACTCCGGCTCGGTACCCTCCACTCCATACACAACCAACTCCAAAGGGCAAGGCCCTGCATGGGCAAACTCCTTGTTTGAAGACTTTGCCGAATACGGCCTCGGAATGACCCTCGGCGTTGAGAAGATGCGCGCCCGCATTGCCGCCCTCATGCAGCAAGCCATCGAAGCCGGCTGCCCCGCCGCGCCCCTCTACCAAGAGTGGATCGCCAATATCGACAACGCCGGAAAGACGGCCGAGCTCGCCCCGCAAATCCGCGCCTTCCTCGAAAAAGACGCCTCCGACGGGAATCCGATCCGCGCCCAGCTTCTTGAGCTTGCGCCCTATCTCGTTAAGCGTTCTCAGTGGATTATCGGCGGAGACGGAGCCTCTTACGACATCGGATTCGGCGGCCTCGACCATGTGCTTGCATCGGGCAAAGACGTAAACGTTCTTGTGCTCGACACCGAAGTGTACTCGAACACCGGCGGACAGTCGTCGAAAGCTACTCCCTTAGGCGCCATCGCCAAATTTGCGGCATCGGGCAAGCGCATACGCAAGAAAGACCTTGGTTTGATTGCCGCCACCTATGGCTACGTTTACTGCGCTCAAATAGCCATGGGGGCCAACCAAGCCCAAACCCTAAAGGCCATCCGCGAAGCCGAAGCCTATCCGGGCCCCTCGCTTGTAATAGCGTATTCGCCGTGTATCAGTCACGGCCTCCGCTCCGGCATGGGCAAGAGCCAGGAAGAGGAAGCTCGCGCCGTTGCATGCGGCTATTGGCATCTATGGCGCTACAATCCGACTCTCGAAGCCGAAGGAAAAAATCCCTTCACCCTCGACAGCAAAGAACCCGACTGGGATAAGTTTGAGGAATTCCTGATGGGCGAAGTGCGGTACTCATCCGTTGTGAAGCAGTATCCCTCCGAGGCCTCCGAACTGTTTGCCGCAGCGCGCGAAAATGCGAAGTGGCGGTATAATACGTACAAAAGGCTTGCAGCTAATTGAGAATTACAGTAAAGGGCCGTCGGACGATTTGAACGTTCGGCGGCTTTTTGATTTCTTTTATGTGGACTTGTTAAGATTGCAGCTTCGATGGGATTGTGTTGTATAACAGCAATGCTCGATACTTAAGCATAGGCAATCAAGCTGAGCGTTGTTTGCGCTAAGTGGTGCACAACATATTGGATTGTAAGGTTTTTCGTTATCTTTGTACGCAACAAACAAAATTTCATTCCTTTCCCGTTTACAAATAAATAATAAATGAACAACTCACCTGAACTAGAGGCAGATAACAGGCCCTTTGATATTGACGCTTATTATCAGGAAGTAAGTGCTCTGATATCAACCCCGCAGGAAAGACTATTGCATAATGACGATCGTATCAAAACAAGTATAGTTCTGCGATCAATGTTTGAAAAGGCGCATGCGGATATAAAAATATTTTGCGGTAAATTTTCCGTTTTCCGGACGGAGTTCCAGAAGAATTTAATTAATAGTTATCCAACAATAGCAGAGAAAGAGCTGCTCGCTCCTTTCAAAGAAGCTGTCGAGAAGTTCCTGGAGAAAGGACACAGGATAATCGCTATCATAGAAAATCCGGCCGAATGGGAACAGGAAAAGGAGAACAAAGGTTACTTTGTAGAATTATTCCAAAAGTATGCCAAGCAAATAGAGCTGAGAACTACTGATAACTACTTTAATCAATTAATGAGAATGTCTCATTTTTATATATCCCCCACCATATCGACATTCGAGGGAGCTATACGCTGGGAGGTTGACGAAACGAACTACAAAGCCATTGTGTCTCCCTCTCAAAAACTATACAAAACCTATAACAAAGCATTTGAGAAACTAAGTCGGTATTCGTATTTGATATAAAATCAACGTTCATGTATTTGGGGGAAGGTATTTTAGACAACAGCCAAACCTTATGGGGTGTGCTGGCAACTCTATTGGCTTTGTGCATTTTTGCAGACAGTTCATCTAATTTCATAGTTGAATTTGCTAAAAGGATAGCCTGCGGGGGGCTATTGAATCTGAAGGATCGTATTAAAGAAGGAGAAAGAGTCCCCGATAAATTTGATGACCTTTATGATAACCTTGAAAACGATGTAAACAAATTAAAAACTAATAACCCCAGGGCTGAAGAGATTAATGAAGCAGCCAACCAATTGCTTGTTGACATTCAAAAAAAGAGGGTGAACACACAAATTTGGATTGCATTCCATGACCAACGCATCAGTAAGTTCTATACACGGTTGGAGAATAACAAATGGCAACCGGCGCATTCTATCTTCTATATGTTCCTTTACAGTTTGGTAATCCTGCTTTGCGACGTAATACCAGGCATGACGCATTTATTTGTTATCAGCTTCTCTCTGCTATCAGCAGTATTTTGCTTCTCCCCTTGGTTTTGTAGATCGAGTATCGGCTATATCCTGAGGAGTAGAATTATATTTTGGACAAGCGTAGTAGCTTTTGCAATAGGGCAAGTCGTTTATATGCTTTCGGGATGCAACGACTCACCATGGGCATATTTAGTTATAACCATTGTGCCGGCATTATTTATTTTGTGCTGCATATTAAGCAAGCTTTATCGTCGCCTAGTAATACCGTTTACCGCACAAGAGGAATTTGTAATGATAAGCATGCTGACGGTTATTCTTCTGGCGCTGCTGATTGCTGGCTGTTGTCACCTGCATTTTCAAGAATCTGTTATATACGATTTATTGTGCTGCTATATGCCGTTGCTCAGGATAGGCATAGTCATTTTTGTTTTTACTGTTGGGTTAATCATCCCTTTCTGCACGCCGCTTATGTATAGTTTTACGATATATACGATGCTTTACGACAAACTTTCTGTAATATCTCTCTTCAGTTTAAAACAGCGAATAAGTGATTTAAGCGAACGATACGATACTTTGCTCAGGTACTAAAGGCCCTAATCTCCGGGCTTAGCCTCCGAATATCGCTATGCTATTGCCAAATCCCCGATTTTTTTATGTTTTATTGATTTGCATTTGATACAAGTTTAATTCAGACCTGCCAAGCCATAGGCAAGTTTGCCGTAATTGGTATTCACACTTTTTCAATATCGGGAACTGCAATATAATATTTATCATTTTCCCATTTTGTATAGAACAATAAAATGATCTTGCTTCCAGTGTAGAATACATGGCTTGTCAACTTTCTCTTGCAGCATTCGCAATGACAATTTAACACCCACAGCGCGAAATCCTATTAATTGAATATTCCTTTCCATAATATTCAGCTATCATTTGAAGGCCGGCAGCCCACAATCCATGACATCCAATTGTTTGACAAAAGGGAACTTCACATCATTATTATTTTCCTATGCCCAACGCATTGTTGCCGGAGTCGCTGTTGGATATTCGTTGCTGTCCGGAATTAAATCTTCTTCCAAAATCTATACTCCTGGCAAATTTCAAACTGAGCGCAAAAATCATATCTTTTGCATATACACTTTTTACGTAGGGAGCTATCCGGGAAATATTTTCCGTGGTCGTTCTGGCATCAATAAACATGTTAGACAGCATAACTGTAAAATAGTTATTATTCTTTTGATACTGTACGCCCAGATAATTCCCTGTTCCATGAATTTGCTTAATCTCGCCGGAAAAACCTGCTCCCTGATCATATAACATCGCGTAAAACTGCCAGTTTTTATGATTATATTGGGCATTAAAATAGTAATAAGGGACAATATAAATATAGCTGCCTGTCGAATAGCGATGTGTTCCATATTTGGCGGAAAGAAAGAACCTGTTATCAAACAACGACAATCTGGAATATAGACTAAATGTCAAACGCTGGAAGGTATCTGTATTACGATAAGTCCTAATAATTCTATTCTTTTCTATGATAGAATGATCCTGTATAAAATCGGCGCTGTACCAATGCGTTGCTTGCAAAGAGAGGTAAAGTTTATTAAAGGTATAATCCAACATGATATTATTATTATACGACATGCCGGGCTTCAATGCCGGATTACCGCGCCTTATTTGCAATGAATCAATTATTACATCCACATCTGTCAGTTGAGCCAAAGTGGGAGTATCATTGTATATATTCAAACGATAACGGAATGAACCTTTGTCTTTAATCCTATAAAACAGATTGAAAGTCGGTTGGACATTATAGTATGAATATTCGCCAATACCATCATTCTGAGTATACCCGGATCTTTTGCCTCCTATGCCAATAGTATAATTCAAACGACCAATATTGCTTGTATATTCGGAATAAAGATATGTTTCGCTTTGCTGCATGGAACTCTTAGTAAGCGCATCAATCAAATAATCATTATTAGTCCATTTCTGCAAATGTTTTAGCCCTATATTCAACTTGCCTTTCTTCAACTCATTCTCATAAATTCCTTCGCTTATGATAGAGTACGCATTAGAGGTTAAGCGAGAGGAAAGAGCATACCAAGCGCTATCTTTTATTTCTTCATAGCTCCGTTTTGAATCTTGATTTCTACCAGTAGCAACAACATTCAGGCTTAGCTTTTGTTTGCCGGATAAAGTCTGCTCTAAATAGATATCAAGCGAAGGAAGATGTACATTATTGGAGGAATAATCGTTTACAACAACAGATGCCGGATCATTCGATATGGTAAGAAGGCTGTTATAATCATCATGAGGAGCTCTAACAGTTTAGATATTTCATAGAAACATTCAGAAAGGTTTTGTTATTGGTTATATTGTAGTTTGCTACGATATTATGATAGATATTATAATATCTGCTTTTCCGGCTATCTTCAATCTGCTTTAATGAATAGTTGTCGAAGTAAAAATCCTCTACATTATGTCGTCTGTAATTGTAATAGTCGCGAAAATCATTGCCATAGCTGAATCCAAATTCGGATTTCTTGTAGTTTATTTTAGCAGCCAAAAGATCACTGCCGTAAATGCGCACAAGCGAATGGTTAAGCTCCAGGCGAACGTTACCTCCGGACAACTGTTTCTTTGTAATATAGTTTAAAACAACACTCACATTTTCATACCTTAAACCGGGATTATCAATATATTCAATTCGCTCAATCGTATTGGGAGACAATGCGCGAACCTCGTCATTACTTGCCACAACATTATTTATGCGTAACTCCACTGTTTCGTTGCCAAGCAAACCGACAGAATTAGTAGCCGGATTTACTATCAGGCGAGGAATTGACAGCGATGATAGCAATGCAATACTGTTGACGGCAGATGCCATTTGCTCGGCAGATGGAAACAGTATCCTCCTGTCGGCTGTCGTCAGGCTCGCAGCGGCGCTGACAATCACTTCATCCATTTGATTAGTATCTTCCTCTAAAGTGATGATACCTAAATCCAGAGCTCGCGATTGCCCTGAAACAGTATATGAAAGCGAACGGTATCCAATGTGAGAAATAGTCAAAATGTAATTCCCCTCGCTTGCCCCCTTCATTTCAAAAGCGCCGGCTTTATCTGAAACGGTTCCTTTGATAAAAACAGAATCTTCATCCAACAAAACAATAGAAACCATTTCAATAGGCTCATTATTTTCAACTGCGATTTTTCCTTTAATAGTGTGCTGTGCACAAACTATTGCAGGTGAAAACATAATCACTAAATCGGAAAATGGCTTTTTAAAGGACTAACAAATTAAATTCAACCTTGCCAAGCCCTATTATAGTTTGCCGACAATTGGATTCAGGCTTGTCCAGGTATGGGATAGTTTGCCGACAATTGGATTCAGGCTTGTCCAGGGCTGGGCTAGCTTGCCGGCCATTGGATTCAGACTTGCCCAGGTCTGGGATAGTTTGCCGACAGTTGAATTCAGACTTGTCCGGGCATTAGATAGTTTGCCGACAGTTGGATTCAGACTTGCCCAGGGCTGGGATAGCTTGCCGACAGCTGGATTCAGACTTGCCCAGGTATGGGATAGCTTGCCGACAATTGAATTCAGACTTGTCCAGGTATGGGATAGTTTGCCGACAGTTGATTTCAGACTTGTCCAGGGCTGGACAAGTCTGCCGACAATTGGATTCAGACTTGTCCAGGGCTGGGATAGTTTGCCGACAGGTCGATTCAACCCATCCAAGAAGTAAAATAGATGCCGGGCGAGGCCGATTATTAATCCTCAAGATAAAGCCTCCAATAATACATGCCGGGCGGAACTTCGCTGAAGCCGAGGCTGCGGTAGAGGTTTTGGGCGGAGTGATTGTCAACGCGTACTTCGAGGGTGATGCGGCGGCAGTTGCGGCGGCGGCCTTCGGCTATGATAGATTCCATCAGGAGGCGGCCTATGCCGTAGCCGCGGAAGCGGGAATCGACAAATACGTCGTGGATGTTGATCATCGGGCGGGCGGTGAAGGTTGAGAAATTGTCGAAGGCGGTGAGCATGCCGGCGTACTCGCAGCCTGCCTTGGCTAATAAGAGAATGGTGGCCGGACGGGATTCGAGGCCTGAGAGCAGGCGTTGGGCCTTGGTTTCGTCGAGGGGATCGCCGCCGCCCATGTCGTCGGCAATGTATTGGTTAATGAGGGATACTACGGCCGAACGGTGATCGGGGTCGGCAAAGTTGCAGGGGATGATTGTCGGGTTATTCTTCATTGTATATCTTTTTAAAATTGTGGGCGCAAAGATAGCGGGCGATGGGCTAATAGAGCAATAGCCCGCCAAGGGCTGCGAGGATTATAACGGCAATGGGGTGAGCACTGTATTTCCATGTTAGGATGAAGGCTACGGCGAACAACAAAAGGCTCTTGAAGTCGATAAAGTTGTCGGCGTTGATCAGCATCAGGGCGGCGGCGGCGATGATACCTACTGTGGCGGGACGGAGTACTGCGAAGGCTGCCTCTATATGCTTGTTGCTGCGGAAGGCTGCGTAGCTTCGCGATATGGCGAGTACAATGGCGAACGAGGGAAGGCATACGGCGACGGTTGCCGTTACCGATCCGAGCACGGCTATTGCGGGCGGGTATCCGGCATTGACGGTTGCGGCGTAGCCAACGTAGGTTGCGCTGTTGATGCCTATTGGGCCTGGGGTGGTTTGCGATATGGCTACGATGTCGGTAAATTCTTGCGAGCCGATCCAGCAGCGCTTGTCTACTACTTCGTGGCGGATAAAGGAGAGCATGGCGTATCCGCCTCCGAAGTTAAACAGGCCTATTTTAAGGTAGGTAATAAATAGTTGAAGCAGTATCATCGCTTGTTTTTTATTATGCCGTAAATCCATCCCGCGGAGGCGGCCATAATTACTATGTATACGGGCGAGATGCCTGCTTGCCATATCAGCAATGCGGCGGCAATGGGGATAATGGCTGTTTTCCATGTAATCCCAACGGCTTTGGCAGCCGATATGCAGGGGGCGGCAATGAGGGCGACTGCTACGGGGCGCAGGCCTTTGAACATTTTCTCGATGAGGATGTTGTCTTTCATCTGCGTGAAGAAGAGGGCTATGAGGAGTATCATTGCGAACGATGGAAGCACGGAGCCTAAGCAGCATACAATGCTGCCGGGCGTTCGCTTGAGCCGATAGCCCAGGAAGATGGATATGTTAACGGCAAATATCCCCGGCATGGCTTGCGATACGGCAAGGATGTCGAGGAAATCGTCGCGGCTCATCCACTTGCGGCTTACTACTTCGCGCTCAATGAGCGGCCACATGGCGTAGCCTCCTCCGATGGTAAAGGCTCCGATGCGAAGGAAGGCGAGAAATAGGGAGAGATACATTTATCTGCTTCGCCTTACGCTGCGTACCGGCGCGCTCCGTTCGGCTTTGGGAGGTGGCGAGGCTTTGGGCGCGGATTGCTTTGACGAGGAGGCCGAGCTGCCGCGCGAGGAGGTTTTGACTTCCTTCCCGGCTTTTTTCGTTGCCTTGGGGTCGGAGGCGATTAGCGAATCAATGTTGAGGTAGAGGGATTGGCGAAAATCGTCGAGCTGCTTTTCGATGGTTTTTTGGGCCAGAGTTAACGAATCGGGGTCGGGATAGTATTCGCGCAGGGTTTTGTTCATGAGGTTTTCGGTTTTGATTATTTCGCCTTCAAACATGCGGCGGCGGAAGTAGTCGTCGAGCGTAAAGGTTTTTACGTTGTTAATGTTGGAGGTCATTATGCGCGATTGGGAGATGTAGGGGCGGATGTTTTCATAGGGCAGCCAGAACAGGGGGGTTGTTTCACGCTCGCCAAGGTCGCCCGACATGGTAACGAGCGGACAAATGGCTAACGTTTTGACGTCGAACACCGAATTGTTCCTGTCGAAGTACCATGCTTCCTTTATATAATACGTCATCACCTCGGCGGAGGGTATATCGCTTTCGTTGATAACAAAGGAGGGGTCTGCGCCTGCCGCGCCGGGTATTTCTTCATAGTATATATGCGCGCCGTCGAGGAAGTCTTTGGGCTTTAGGAGATGTTCTTCGTCGAAGGCTTCGAAGCCGTCTTCGTAGCGATAGGCTTCTATCTTTCCTTCTATCATTAGTTGGAATATTTTTGAGAAGAGGTTCATGTTGCCGTTAACGGGGCGCGGCGGGTAATAGAGGGGGGCGTTTTGTTCCTTGTCGAGATCTACTTGCCGGTATATTACCCGCATCCAGTTGGCGTTGCCGGTTTCCTGGGTTAATCGCTGGTTCATATCCTGCGCGCGTACGGTAAGTTCGGGCAGCCCGGTTTCTTTCTTCTCGGTTTCGCGAGCTCCGGTACGGGCCTGAGGCGAGCGTCGCTGGGTTTGATTGGCTTCCTGCTGTGCGGTGGCGGTTAGTGTTGCGGAGGCTATGAATGTAGACAGGAGGATGTAATGCAAGCGTTTCATATTATTCTTACGGATTTTATTGGTTGACGATTACCTGTATGGGCGATATTTTCCGTTCGATGCCGTCGGGGCCTTTAGCCGTCACGTTGTTTATCCAGAATTGTTTGCCGCGCGGCAGGTTGCGGATATAATTCTTTTGCCGTTCGGAGAAGTTACTTCCCTCAACGGTTTCCCTAAGCATATTGCCGAACGAGTCGGGATAAGTAAGTTCGAAGCGGAGAACGGAGAAGCGTATGCTGAGTATGCCGTCGTCGATAGCAGCCAGTATTCCGTCGGCCTGCATGAGGTCGCGCTTGGTGATTGTCCCTCCGCGGAAGCTGCGAACATTGCCGCCGGCATCTTTGTATTCAAGATATGGCATAGGATCGGGCAGCATCTTGATGCGGAACTTGCGGCCGCTAACCCTCTGCGACGAGCCGTCGGCCATCCTAGCGCTGACCACAACCTCTACTTCCTTCCCAACCGATCCGGCCGAGGGAAGCGCCACCCACAAGCTCCCCTGCGGCGTGAGGCGCACTCCCGCATCAGAGCTTGATGCGCTTATGTTACCGCTCGGAATACCCGACATAGCTATCTCTATTGGATTGTCTATGCCGGCATACAGCACGTTCATCATCGTCGGAGCCACCGTTGCCACGGGAGCAGTGACGAAATAGTTGGTTGACGCCGTATAAGTTTGCGTTGTTCCGTCGCTGCCCGGCAGGCGGATGGCGACATTGAGAGGGAAGGTTCCTACAGCTCCGGTTCGGGTAACGAAGCGTCCGCTGTCGGCTGCGGCAAGCTGAACGTCGTTCACCCATATTTCGGGTCTTTTGGTGGTATCGACGGCCGAGAGAACAATGTTGGCTTCGTAGGAACTTCCCTGCATGACGATCTGGCTTTTGGGAACGATTTGCGCTTCGAGTTTGTTAACGCGATAATCTTTCACGTCGACGCTGCTTAACAGGTTGCTCATCACTTCGCCTTGCACATATCTGATATCGCTTTGCAGCTTGGTGAGGAGAGTCATGGCGGCGGCCACGGGCATGTTTTCAAACAGCGATTCCTCCCAGTTGCGTCCGGGCGTATGCGGCTCGGTTCCGAGGCTCTCGCGTATAACCCGTTTCTTAGTCGAATCCAGAACCATGCCGGCCATCATCGAGCGATACGATACTATGGCCTCCCTCAGCCTTACGCCTTCGCCGTTGATGGGAGCGAGCATGATACGGGAGGCGGCTTCGAGATCGTCTTTGTGGACGATATTGTTCGCGTCGGCGTTCTTGCCGTCGGCTGTGCGGGCGATACGTTCTTTCAGATCCTGTACGTAATTAAACAATTGTTCGGACTCGGCGCCTACGCGGATGCCTTTCTCGTACCATTCCTTTACCTTGTCGGGATTAGACGCATAATAATCGGCCATTTCCCGATTCACGATCTCGTTGCGCTTTTGCGCATTGTCGATGGTTTGGTTCAGGCTGTTTTCAACGAGCGCAAAGCCGTCCAGCACCTCCGACGAAACGTTGAGGGCCATCAGCGCAATGAACACCAGGTACATCAGGTTGATCATCTTCTGACGCGGAGAGTTGGGATTGTTGCCTATTGCCATAGTCTCAATTACGTTGTTTTATCTTCGGTTCATACTGCGTAAGGTATTGAATTGGAATCCGGCAAGCCGGCGGCAAACCAAAGCGCAGTATTTCTCTAATAACTCTCAATTGATAATTCTTGATCACTTGGGTATTCCCATATTAACCGTCATAGCTTGCAGAAGCCGGGCGTAAACCATATTAAGCTGGGCAAGCTGCTGGGCCATCTTTTCTGTTTCCGACCGGAATACGGAGCTGTCAACTATCGAACCGTCGTAAAGCTCCTTTATGCGGTTAAGACCGGCGTTGATATGCTCGATGGAGTTGATTTGAGAGCTTATGCTTTTTAGCTGGATTTCGTATATGGTGTTAAGTCCGGCCACATTGCGGCTAAGGGTTTCCATTTGCCGTATATAGTTCTGCGAATTGCTGCTGATGCCGCTCGACACGCCCGACAGCGAATCGGTAACGGAGCCGAACTGCTCCAGGTTATCGGATATTCTGGAGATTTGCTCCAGGTATCTTTGCGTTGCGTCTACAAGTTCGGGGATCTTAGCTATCCGGTCGGCTGCGTCGAGAACCTTTTGTATGCTATCCGATATGTTGCCGCCCTTGCCTGCGTCAAGCGATATGCCGCTTCCGCCGCCAATGTATACGGGGCCTCCTCCGCCCTGCGTCGCCGCTCCGGCGGGAATTGCTCCGTTATTGGCAACCTGAACGCTAACGCTGCCGATACCGGAAGATGATCCGGCGGCAAAGTCGGGACGGTCGAGAGGGTTCTTCGACTTTAGAACCGGGAAAACATCTTCCCAGCGATAATCGTTGATAGGCCTCTCAAATCCGAAGATGAAGAACACGAGGAACTCTGTGATCATACCCACTGCAAGCATATGGTTGCCGTACGGCAGGTGAAGAATTTTGAACATGGCGCCCAGAATAACCACCGACGCTCCCCAGCTATAACAAAAGTTAAGCGTGCGCTTACCCTTATCGCTGCCGAGAAACATCTCCACCCTGTTCTTATAGCTCTTATATTTTCCCATTATATCTGAAGCATTAAATAATATGTACGTACTCTGTTTCTTTTATTTCTTCCCGCCCTTTGAGCGCGAGTATCCCACTTGCGTCCGCACGCAGCGGAAGCCGATATAGGAGCGCGTTTCGTTTTGATACTCAAACGTGCGCATGTCGGAGCGGATAAACTGCGCCACGTCTTTCCACGATCCTCCGCGCACCACTTTGCTCTTCATCGCGTAAGGATCTTCGCGAGCGGCGTTGTATCGCAGGTCGGGGTTCATATCGTTCATTTGCCTGGGGCCCGATTCGGAGTAAACGGTCGACGTCCATTCGGCCACGTTGCCGGCCATGTCGTAAAGGCCGAACTCGTTGGGGCCGAAGGAGGCCACCTTCGAGGTGATCAGGTGCCCGTCTTCCGTATAGTTGCCGTCGCCGGGCTTGAAGTTGCCCAGGAAGCAATCTTTGGCAACCAGGCCGTCGGTATCCCAGGGATATTTGTATTCGTTTTTGCCTACTCGGGCGGCGTATTCCCATTCGCCCTCGGTTGGGAGGCGGAAGGGTTCGATGGCCATGCCGGGAGGCAGATTGTTTGACGATCGGTAAAGGAAAGTGCGCCATTCGCAAAAGGCTGTCGCCTGCTCCCACGATACGCCTACAACGGGATAGTCGTCGTATCCGGCGTCGTTAAAGTAGCGGCGCAGATAAGGTTCGTTGTAAGCGTTGTTGAAATCGTTAATCCAGCAGGTTTCGTCGGGGTAGACGTTAATTATGCGGGTGTTGAGGAAGTCCCACTCGCTGCTTAGCGGGCGGGTGATGGTTTCGTTTACAACGCGTCCCTCCTCGTCGATATAGGCCGTGTCTTTCGATATCATGATAACTTCGTTGGGATCAACGCTTACGTCGGTGTTGCGCACACGCTCGGCGGGGTCGAGGCGGTGCTTGCGCAGGGCGGCGGAGGTGTAGTCGTACCATTCGTACCTGTACGTCATTTGCCGCGGATCGAGGCGGCGGTCGCCCGTTACGGGGTTGGTATAGTAAACGCTTTCGATGGCGAGTTGTTCCTCTTCGGTGGCTCGGCGCCAGGGGATGGGGCGGCTCCAGTCGAGGCGGGGGGTTATCGGTTCGCCGTAGCGGTCTTCGGTGATTTTGAAAAGGTCGTTGCCGCCGTATTGAGGGTCGGCCAGGCGTTCGCGGATTATGGAGTCGCGCACCCAGTGAACAAACTCCCGGTACTGCTTGTTAGTTACTTCGGTTCTATCCATCCAGAAAGCGTCGAACGATACGCCCTTTGCGTCGGGCATTATGCCCCAGAGCGAATCCTTGTCGGCCGGCCCCATGTTGAATGCTCCGCGCTTTACTAAAATCATGCCGTACGGCGCCGGCTCGTTTATGGCTATGCCTCTCGATCCGGTTATTTCTCCTCCGCCCATCAGCGACCGGCCGCAGGAGGACAGCAAGATTGCGCTTGCCGCAAGAATGAAAATAATATTCTTCATATTACTATAAGATACGTACACTTTTATGTCTGAAGTTTCCCGTCTTTGTTTTATCAAGTTTAAACCTGTACCTCAATACCACCTCGTGGCTTCCGCTGCTCACCTTCCTTATGGCCGATATCGGATAATCGTACGCATATCCTGCCTCTACGCTGGCAAACGATGCTCCTAAAAACACTATTAACGATTCGTTAACCCGCCACGACAGCCCTCCGCTAAACATTTTGTTGTATACAAGCCGCCCGGTAATTTCTCCCTGGAAGGTTTGCAGGTCGGTTCTTATGAAAAATGAGGGTTGCAACTCAAATAACGTGTCGTTTAGTAATATATTGTATCCTCCCGACAAGTTGAAGCTGCGCGGAATAAAGGTTGTAACGTTCTGGTCGAGTTCAAACTCAGGGGCCATTACGTGCATTGCGCCCAGCCCCAGGTAAAAGTTCTTCCCCTTGTAATAAAGGCCAAGGTTAAGGTCGAACGTCGACCCGTTAACTTCGGCTTGCGGGATAGCCTCGTCTTCGCTCTCGTTTTCGGGCGATTCGCCAAGGTCGACTTTGCTGCCGTCGAAGCTTACGCTCATGAATCCGGGCTGGACGCCCAGGCTTAGCGCGCCTCCGAAAAGCTTTTGCTTAACAGACAGCTGGCCGGCAAAGTACGAGGTGTTGAAAAGCCCGATAGTTTCCTGGTAAAGCGCGGCCCCTGCGCCAACAGCCATAGAGCCCGCCCTGAAAGGCCTGTCGACTGCGGCAAACAGCGGCTTGGGCGCGCCCGGCATTCCGAGCCATTGCTGCTTGTGGGCAACAACAACGTTCATATCATCGCTCGATCCTGCAAAGGCCGGATTATAATACCCCATCGCCATAAAATAATGGCTGAAAATCGCATCAACCTGTCCTGCGGCGGGGAGAGAGTGTAGCAAAGTGAGGATTATAAGGATTATAACAGTTCTTGTCATGGCTTTCAAACGCTTGGGATGCGCGAATATTGTTTTTTTACCGGATAATGTAGCCCTGAGGCTTCTCAGGCCGGGCTTGCGCACAGGCGTTTCGCATCAAACCTGCGGAAAAACAGGATATCGCAACGGCGAATTTTCGTAATGCCGGATCAATTCCGCCTTAACAAGGCGATTTTGGTAGCTACACAAACGTTTTTCGTAGCTACCTAAACTCTTTTGGTAGCTACACAAATTCTTTTCGTAGCCACACAAACGTTTTCGTAGCTACCTAAACTCTTTTGGTAGCTACACAAATTCTTTTGGTAGCTACACAAAACGTTTTCTCAACTACCCAAACAGTTTTTGTAGCTACCCAAATGCCTGTTTTATCCGGAAATTTCCGAACCGTTACGGCATTAACCGGATCGTTCCCGGCAATGGCAAAGCGCCGGGTATTATCCGCAAAGCTCTTTAAAGCCGCACCATTCGCAGGCTTTGCCGTTAGGGGTGCGGGTAAAGGGGATGTCGGGGTTGAATATGTTGCCAAGGCATCCGGCGAGCGATTCTTCAAAGGGGGCGAGGAGTGGGCGAAAGTCGTCGACGCGCTCTTTGTTGCGGCCGGAGGCGATGTAAACGGCGGGGTCGAAGGCGTCGGAAAAGATGGCGCGCATGAAGTATATTACGGGCTGGAGAGGCGTGGGGGATTGGCCTCCGGGGAGGGCGGCGAGCTTCATCCAGGCGTACATGAATACTTGCATTACGGCTTTGCGGCGGTCGGGCTCGGATGGGTTGAACAGGCTTTCGATGGAGGAGAAATGCGTTTCGCCGCGACCGCTTTTGTAGTCTACCACTCTCATCTTGCCGGCAATGCTGTCTACCCGGTCGATAAATCCTTTGAGGCGTATGCGGGAGCCGTCGGGGAGGGCGATCGTTGCGGTGATTTTTTCTTCGGAGCTTATGTATCGGAAGGGCGTGAAGTGGCGGGCGTCGGTTTCGAGTATCCTGGCGGCGTACTTGCGGATCATTTCTCCGGCGAGGTAGTCTTGCCCGGCGAGGGGTTTTTCGCTGTCTGATTTGTAGCGTACGGCGAGGTAGTTGCGTCGAACGCTTTCGGTCATGGCGGCTTTATCGTTGCGCAGTTGGCTGAGCAGGTCGGCGGTGACGAGCTGGTTGCATAGCGGGCGGTACATGTCTTCCATAACCTGGTGGAGTATGCTGCCGAATTCGTTGCTTTCGATGGTGTCGGACAGCTTGTCTTCTTCTTTTATTTCTTCGATTATGGTGAAATAGAATTTGAGCGGGCAGTCGAGCCAGGCGTTGATTGCGCTGGCCGAGAGGGCGAGGTTGGGGTCGGAGCGGTATTGCAGGAGGCGTTGCATGACTGTGCCGGTTTTTGCAACGCGGGCTACGGCGTTCTTTTCCGACGGGGCGAAGTTGTAGGCCATCCATTTTGTTTGCAGGGGGGCGTTGTAGTGGTAGCGTAGTTGGTGGATGAAGCGGCTCATTTCGCCGGTTTGCAGTCCGCCGCTGCGGGAGTCGTATATTAGGGTTACGTGTTTGGCGCGGTGGATGAGGCGGTAGAAGTGGTATGCCCGCACGCTGTCTTGGTGTTCGTAGGTGGGGAGGCCGAATCCTCGGCGGAGGTTCCAGGGGATGAATGATGAGGCGGCTCGTTTCTGCGGGAATATTCCTTCGTTCATTGAGAGGATGATAACCCGGTCGAAGTCGAGGGCTCGGGTTTCGAGTATGCCCATTATTTGGAGCCCGGCCAAGGGTTCGCCGGCGAAGGGGATGGCGATAGAGGCTGCCATGCGCTTGAGGAGGCGGAAGTAGGTGGGTAGCGTCATTTCCATGCTTTCGCTTGATTCGGCCATGGCTTCTTTCATGCGGTTTACTATTTTATGATAGTGGTAGATAAATTCTGTTTCCATCCCGTTGTCGATATGCTGCGCGAGGGTTTGCAGTATCTGCAGCAGATAGTCGGATGCTTGGGCGGCGTTATCAATAATGGTAAACAGTTGTTGCAGGAAATCGGTTTGCCACAGCGATTCGGCGTCGACGAGCATTCTTTTCCGCATGGTTATTTCACGGGCCAAGGCGGTTACGGCGGGGGGATCAACGGCCATGATGTAGCGGTGGTTAAGGAGTGGGAGTGCGTCGCGCAGATAAAAGTGCGGCTTGCCGTTTACGTACTTGGCGTTTTTCTGGAGGGATGGGATAAAATCCATGAGGGCGGCAACGGGGGTTCCGTCGGGCGGATATCCCATGGTTACGTTTATGTTCTCTACTGATTCGGGGATGGCGTTTAGCGTCGGAACGAGCATGTGTTCGTCGGGAAGTACAACGGCTGTTTTGATGGCGTTGTCGCCCTGCATTTCTCCGTTTTGCGCCCAAGAGTCGAGGATGGAATAAACTTGTTTGGCTTGTCCGATAGCCGATGGGATGCCGATAACGTTGATTATGGGATCGGGGAGGCTGCCGTCGTCGGGCAATGGGAGGCGGGAGGGGAAGCGTTGCATATTGGCTTCGGCGAATAACGATGCTTTGTTGTCGGGATCTTTCACGCGCGGCGAGGAGTAATCCCAATAAAAGTCGGCCACTCCTTTGCGCCGGAAGAATGCGAGCAGCTTTTCTTCGGCAACCGACAGTGCGTTGAGGCCTACGAATACCCAGCGGGCGTAGGCCGGCAGTTTATTGTCGGCGTCGTAGCGGTCGAGGTTTTCGGCTACTTCGCGGAATATCATTCCTTCGTATCCTTTGCCTTCGCGGGCGAGCGACGCTTTGAAGTCGACGTACATAGGGTACAGGATTTGCCATACGGTTTGGAAGTTCCGGAGGCTGGCGCTTTTGGGGGTGAATGAGGCCCAGAATGTTCGGATGGCGGCGATTTGATTGTCGCTAAGGTCGTCGTATCCGCTGTCGATTTCTTTGAGGTCGGTTACGTTGGTGAAGATCATTCGGGCGTTGGCCATGTATTTGTCGATGTCGTCGAAATCGTTGAGCAGCATTTCTCCCCAAAATACAAACTCGTCGAATGATTCTTCCCAGGAGGCGTGCCTTACATATATATTATATAATGTAAACAGCATGCCTATGCGGTCGGCCGTTTGTTTTCCGCTAAGCGATACGAATAAGTCGTTGATGGTATAAACGGCGGGGGCGAATAATGGTTTTCCCGCTTCTTCGGCCAGGTACTTCCGGAAGAATAGCCCCGACCGCCTGTTGGGAAATATAAAAACCATGTCTTCTATGCCGGCGCCATATTCGGCATAGAAAGATGAGGCGATTTGTGAGAGGAATGGTTTGATCATAATATCGAATGAGGGGAGGAGGCCTGCGGCCATCCTCCGATTCCCTTCCCGCCAACAAAAATTAATTTACAAAGATGCTTAAAAAAACAACCTCGACGGCTTGCCTTTAATCTCGCGCAGAGCGAGGGGGGCGGTTGTACATCGAATTGTTTTTTTCTGAGGAATCGTTTTAGTATTCCCAACTGTCCAGATCTTCGGCTTTAACGCGGAAGATTTGTCCGTTACGAGAGAAGACCAGTTCGCCGTTTTCCTTTTTCTTTTGGGTTACTAAGCGTTGGAATGCAATGTTTGCACCTTTAACTACACTTTCCTCGAATTGTCGAATTTCTTGTTCATCCATACTGTTCAAGTTTTTTGAAAATCCTGGGGTTATATATTTCTTTTTTTCCGTTTTTAAATCCCTTTGCTATTACTTCCATCGGCGACATCGAGTTGTCGGTCATCATCCAGTAATCGCTCGTTGGAAGATAGAGCTCAAACAGGTTTCTTATTCCCGACGCATATCGCCTGCGGATGGTTCCTTCGGCTATGTTGTGCCCTCCGGCAGCAACTCTCATCTTTACTCGCTCCACGGCTAAATCCGGGGTGTTCAACCAAAAGTACAGCAGCGTTACGAAGTATCCTTTCTCTTGCGCTTCCTGCATCAACTTCACCACAGAACGTGTTGCGAGCGTGGTTTCCAATGCGAATGTTTCTCCTGATGATATCAGCTCCTTGATTCGCCGGTGCATTATCCTGCCGGCTTCTACGGCAACGGCTATACTTTCTGCATTGAAGGGGGATAGCCCCTTCGCAATCTCGTCGGAATTAACAAATTCTTTACACTTCAGCATTTCGGGTAGAATCGTGTAAGAGGCTGTCGTTTTTCCCGCTCCGTTGCATCCTGATATGATATACAAATATGGCACCTTCTCGCGTTATGGCGGCAAAGATAGAGATTACTTTGAACCTGCAATACATTTTGCGAGAAAATGTGCAGAAGATATACTTAAAATTCGGTAATTCGTCCTCGATATCCCCTATTTCGTGTAAGAATCCACTCTGAAGAGGCTCCTGATAACGGCGTCGGACACTAACATCCCGCGCCTGCTTAGCGACAGTCTATCTCCCTTATCCTCAAGTATTCCCGCCTTGATATACTTTTCAGACTCCTTCAGGCAAAACTCAAGCGATTCACGGCCGAAACGATCGGAAATATATGCCGTTTCAATGCCGCGGGAGGTGCGTAAGCCAGTCATTATGTATTCATTATAGGGGTGGGGAGCTTCGCGCTCCACAACGGGCGCCCCGCGGCTTATTCCTTTAATATATTCGGCTATGGAAGAAATATTCCATTCGCGGCTTTCAATGTTGAACGAATGGGCGGAGGGACCTATGCCGAGATATTTTCTCCCTTCCCAATAAGACGAGTTATGCCGCGAGACGCGTCCGCCAAGGGCAAAGCTGGATATCTCGTAATGCTCGTAGCCGGCCTCGACGAGGCGGTCGGAAAGGAGGTTGAACATGTCTGCGCTATCGTCTTCGCCGGCAGGCTGCACCTGGCCGGCTTCGAGCATGGCGTAAAGGCGGGTGTCTGCCTCGTAGCTCAGATGATAGGCCGAGATGTGCGGAAGGGCCATGCCGGCGGCCTCGGCGAGGTTGGCCTCCCACTGCCGGAGGGTTTGCCCGGGGAGGGCGTATATGAGGTCGATGCTGATGTTGTCGAATCCGTGGAGGAGGCAGGCGGCTATGGCTTGGCGGGCGCGACGGCTGTCGTGGCGGCGGCCCAGGAAGCGAAGGTCGGCGTCGCTAAAGCTTTGCACGCCCATGCTTACGCGGTTAACGGGCAGCGAGCGGAGGGAGGCAACATACGGTGGGGTCATGTCGTCGGGGTTGGCTTCGAGGGTGACCTCGGCGTTGGCGTCAACCGTGAAAAGGCGGCCTATGGCGTTAAAGATGCGCTCCAGGTCGGAGGCTGCGAGCAGCGATGGCGTGCCTCCCCCGAAGTAAATGGTGGCAACGCTTTCGCCTCCGAGGTAGTCGCGCCTGAGTTCCATCTCGCCGATTGCGGCTTGGAGCCAGGCTTCTTTCAGGCGCAGGGCCGGCGTTGAGAAAAAGTCGCAGTACAGGCATTTGCAGGCGCAAAAAGGCACGTGGATGTATATTCCGGCCATGATTCGGGGTATTAAGCGGTTAAGCCTCGCCTCCCTCGGCTGGCGAGAATACTCCGCGCCGGCACGCCTCGATACATTTCCCGCAATTGCTGCATCTCCCGGGGTGCAGAAGTATAATATGCCGCTTCCACATCCCGCCCGTTTTGCCGATAACCCCGTTTGGGCAGGCTTTGATACACCGCCCGCAGGCCCCGCATTTCTGCGGATCAATCCGAACCGCCTGTTGCCCGGGCGGCTTGATATCTTCTTTCATATTAAAATCATTTTCATTCGTATTCATAATTTATCTTCCGATTATTACTCTTTCTTGATTGACGGCGGCGTCTCCCGGCGGCAAAAGTATTTTATTTCGGGCATGTATTCGGCCAATTCCATAAAGATTGCCGGCCGTCGCCGCGAGCAAGGGGTTTAATATCTTTAAGGGAATGAATCCCGCTCGCGTGGAGCGCCGGGATGCAGCGCGCCCGCCATCCCACGCCGCGGTAACCGCTATTCCTGTTCTGCGGGGGCGCGCAATTTGGGCAAAACAGGCCGTTGGCAGACTGTTGGGAAAGGCGCGAGTTGCGATTAAGGGGAAGGGAAACAGGGGAGCGCAAGCGCGTTTCGTGTTCCTCATGCTTTATCCGCTGATAATTTATTTGCAATTTAAGGGCCGGCGTATTGAACAGGTTAGCAGTAAGCGCTGATAAACAAGGGGTTTAAATATTTTGAAGGGATGAATCCCGCTCGCGGGGAGCGCCGAAATGCAAACGGGGCAGGGCGGCCGCAAACGTTTGTAATTCTCAGATTATTTTTTTTCCGGGAAAACGCATGCGCAGAAATGCAATTTTTTTCATTTGGAGGCTTTCTCAATTGATTATTTTCCCATTTGCCTTGTTTTCTCAACATTCCCACCTG